>JAYWFC010000109.1:0-11085 GCA_043778995.1 Aestuariivirga sp. | reverse complement strand
CGGGCCATTGATCTGGTAATCTCAAAGTTAAATGTTCCCCCTGCAATGCATGAAGCTTTGATTTGGATTTACCGGTTACATCACCCACAAATAGGCTTAGACGAAACGGCAAAAGAAATTCTTCATTGGGCCGAAGCGTTTTGTGCAGGCGTTGCCATCATCACCGATGGTCGTTCCTTTTCACAGCGCCAAAAACTCCATGCCTTGGGGCTTAGTCACCTTCAAGCCTTTATCTCGGCTGAGGTCGGTGTCACCAAGCCGGATCAACGTGCTTTTTTGGCCGTTCAGAACCGATGGCCCAACAAATTTTATGTGTATGTGGCAGACAACCCCGCCAAGGATTTTATCGCACCGCGAAATTTGGGCTGGCCAAGTTTTGGCATTCTTGATGATGGGCGCAACAGCCACGCCCAAAACCTTAAATTAGCACCCGCCCAACCCACAAAATGGCTGCATTCTTTGGCTGAACTTCCAGATGCGTTGAATAGTCTCTAGTCTCAATTTGGGCTTGAGTGTTGGTCAGGGTTTTGCTCAATGACACTATGTTGCCGTGGAGATCATAATGAACAATTCAGATAAGCTCATAACCCTCATCGGAGGATCAGGTTTCGTCGGGCGTCATGTGGTTCGCAGCTTGGCCAAAAGGGGCTATCGCATTCGCGTGGCGTGCAGAAGGCCGGATCTGGCGGGCCATGTTGTGCCCTTGGGTGTTCCTGGTCAAATTGTTCCCGTGCAAGCCAATGTTCGTTATCCCGCTTCCATTGCCGCGGCCTGTGATGGCGCTTTTGCCGTCGTCAATCTTTCTGCAGTGTTTTCAAACTCCGGCGCACAAACCTATGACGCCGTTCATGTGTTTGGGGCTGAAGCCGTGGCCAAAGCTGCAAAGGCATCAAAAGCCCAAGTGTTCATCCATCTTTCTGGTTTGGGTGCCGATCAGCCATCAACCAGCAACTATGTTAAATCGCGCGGTGTTGGTGAAGCCAAGGCCCGCGCCGCATTTCCAAATGTGATGATCTTGCGCCCTTCAATTGTGTTTGGGCCAGAAGATACGTTTTTCAATAAATTTGCCGCCATGGCCCGTTTCTCGCCGGCCCTGCCATTAATTGGCGCCAATACAAAATTCCAACCGGTGTTTGTGGGCGATGTTGCAGAGGCTGTGGCCACATTGATTGATCGTGGTGTCTCTGATGGCAAAGCCTATGAACTGGGTGGGCCTGAACAAAAGACTTTCAAAGAACTTCTTCAATATGTGTTAACCGTCACGCAACGAAAGCGCCTTTTGTTGCCTTTGCCTTTTCCGGTGGCAACAGTTATCGGTGCTGTGGCAGGAATTATGCCCAAAGCCCCAATCACCATGGATCAAGTTGAAATGCTGAAATTAGATAACACAGTTTCAGCCGCGGCAATCGCTGAAGGCCGCACGTTAGAAGGCTTAGGGATTATGCCCCGCCGGATTGATGCTATCGTGCCAAGCTATCTTTATCGTTTCCGCAAAGCGGGTCAGTTCACCGCGCCAAATGTCATGCCAGAATAAATCAGGCCAAGCAAAGCGCCACCGAAGATCACGCGATAAATTACAAACGGCAAAAAGCTTTGAGTTCGGATAAGCTTCATTAAAAAAGTCACCGTGCCGAGGCCGATGAAAAACGTTAAAACAGTACAAATCAACATATCGCTGGTGATCGGCGTGTGATCTTTGGCCGCCTGCAAAAGCTTGAATGCAGAGCCCGCAAAATTTGCGGGAATAGACATTAAGAACGAAAATCGTGCTGCGTCAGAACGGACAAAACCCAAAAAGCGGCCAGCAGTAATGGTAACACCAGAACGGCTTGTTCCGTGGCCCAGCGATAACATCTGCGCAAGACCAAAATACAATGCGGTGCGCGGGGTGATGTCTGAAACGGTGTTCACCTTCAAACCAAATTCATCAGCGGCATAAAGTGCGATACCAAAAACGATAAAGTTAATTGCGATCAAAAGAGGTGAACGCAGATGTTGATCAAGTTTTGTTGCATGAAGAATAACACCAAAGACGATCACCGGGATTGTGGCCACGATCACATTGGTGACCAGTTTGGAAGATGGCGTTACGCGCCGCATCACCAAATCCAACAGGCCGTGAAACATTGAAACCACATCGCGCCAAAAAAACAATGTTGTGGCCGCAACCGTCCCAAGGTTTGTGACTGCATCCGTCAAATCCCCTTGGTCTGGCCAACCTGTCAGTGCCGGAACCAAAATCGAATGCCCCGAAGATGAAATAGGCAGATATTCGGTAATGCCTTGAATAAGCGCTAAAACAACAATTTGTAGAAAAGACATATGTTCAGGTGCCATAAAAGCCTCAAGATGTGGGATCGACGTCAAATCAGAATCGCTTGCTGCGGAATGGCGAAAGCTTTATAGGCCAAGGGAGTTGGAAGCAATGGCGGCATGCTTCCTTAATTTTTTGTGAGAGAATGAATCTGCGCCAATGCCAAGGCTTTACCAATTTACCCTTGATCCTTACTCGCGCCGCACGCGGCTGCAACTTTCCGAAAAAAGCCAAGCCTGCCAGCTGGTCGATGAACGGCCATGGTTGCCAAGCTCTGGGTTGCTTGATCTCAATCCATCAGGTCTGGTGCCTGTGCTGGTGGAAGATTCCGGGCTGGCAATTTGCGGCAGCGAAGCATTAAGCGAATATATTGAAGAAGCTTATCCAACCCCATCGCTTTTGCCGGGCACAGCCTATCAGCGCGCTGAAATTCGCCGGCTTGTCGCTTGGTTTGATGTGAAATTTTACACTGAAGTATCCGAGCCACTGCTCACTGAAAAAGTGGTCAAACGCTTTATGCCAACAGCTTCAGCGCCCGACATGGGCCGCGTGCGCTTGGCGTTGCAGCGCCTAAAACCTCACTTGGATTATGTGGCTTGGCTTGCCGAGGAACGCTCTTGGCTTGCAGGCGAAGATTTATCATTGGCAGATTTGGCAGCGGCAGCGCATATTTCTGCGATCGATTATTTAGGTGATATCAATTGGTCTGAAAATCTGGTGGCCAAAAGTTGGTATCAACGCATCAAATCAAGACCAGCCTTTCGCGTTTTGCTTTCAGACACAGTGCCTGCCATGCCAGCTTCACCCAGTTACGCTGATCTTGATTTCTGATCTTCGGGCAAATTTATACCAGCAAGCACTAAGCCTTGGTTTTGCTGCAATGGGCATAACCAGTGCCAAACTTCCTGAAGATATTGCGCGCAATCTTTCTGCTTATCTCGATCAAGGCCACCATGGCGATATGGCGTGGATGGCTGAAACAGTTGAGAGACGTGTCTCGCCAGATGCAATGTGGCGCGAAGCGCAATCGGCCATCGTGCTCGCCATGAATTACGGTCAAGACTTGGATATCTTCGCGCGACTTGATGAGAAATCCACAGGCGTCATTTCAACCTATGCTTTGAATGGTGATTATCACGACATCATAAAATCAAAGTTGAAAAACCTTGCAACATGGTTTGCAAAAGCATCAGGCGCTAACGTCAAAGTGTTTGTGGATACGGCCCCGTTGATGGAAAAGCCCTTGGCCGCTTTGTCTGGCCTCGGCTGGCAAGGTAAACACACCAACCTTGTTTCGCGTCAATTAGGATCTTGGTTTTTTCTCGGCGTTATTCTGACAGATCTTAAACTACCAATTGATCAACCCGAAACCGATCATTGCGGAACTTGCCAAGCGTGTTTGGAAATTTGCCCAACACAGGCATTCACGGCACCCCACCAGATTGATGCAAGGCGCTGCATTTCTTATTTGACCATCGAACACAAAGGCCAAATTCCTGAAGAATTTCGCAAAGCCATCGGCAATCGCATTTATGGTTGTGATGATTGTTTGGCTGCCTGCCCGTGGAATAAATTTGCAAGTGAGGCCCACGAGATAAAACTCAAAGCGCGCGAGGAATTGATCAAGCCTTGCCTAGCTGAATTGTTGAAGCTGGATGACGCGGGATTTCGGAAATTCTTTTCGCGCTCGCCGGTAAAACGCATTGGGCGAGACCGCTTCATTCGCAACTGTCTGGTGGCGGCGGGCAACAGCGGCGATAAAAGTTTGATAAATCTCGTTGAAAAATTACAATCAGATCAATCGCCGCTTGTCAGCGATATGGCCATATGGGCTTTGGGAGAATTGTGTAAGTGAATCATCTACTATGTTTTGGCTTTGGGTTTACAGCGCGCGCGCTGGCAAAAAGGCTTGATCCTTCAATGTGGAAAATATCGGGCACAAGCCGCAGCCAGCAAGGCGTCGATGAAATTGTTGCACTGGGTTTTGAAGGTTTGCGTTTTGATGACATGCAAGACATTCCAAAACCTGTCACGCATATCTTGTCGTCTGTGCCGCCCACAGAAATGGGCGATCCTGTCGTTTTGAAATTTTCGCAAAGCCTCAATCATCCATTCAAATGGCTGGCCTATCTTTCAACCACAGGCGTTTATGGAGATCACGGCGGCGGCGTTGTGACTGAAAACACAGAACTGACGCCCAACAATAATCGCGCAAAAAGACGTGTTTTGGCAGAGGCAGCATGGGCACCATTCAAAGCTCATGTTTTCAGATTGCCCGGAATTTACGGCCCCGGCCGCAACCAATTGGAAAGTGTGAAAGATGGGTCAGCCAGACGCGTGATCAAGCAAGGCCAAATTTTCAGCCGCATTCATGTGGACGATATTGGGGGCATTTTGCACGCGTCACTTCAACGCCCAAATCCGGGTCGGGTTTATAACGTGGCCGATGATGCGCCTTGTGCCCCGCAAGATGTTGTAACCTTTGCGGCAGAACTTTTGAAAATGCCACCGCCGCCAGAAGTTGAATTTGAAAATGCCAATCTGTCACCGATGGCCCGCAGCTTTTATGATGATTCAAAACGTGTTTCAAACGCGCGGATTAAATCCGAGCTGGGCTATCATTTGCTGTATCCTGATTACAAATCGGGCCTGAAAGCAATTTTTAATAGTTCACCCCATCTGCACGTTCAGCAAGATTAAGAACACAATCGCACATCAGTTTTAATTGCGTAGGTGTAGACAAGCGGTGATCTCCGCCCTTGATGATGGTGATTGTTAAATCTGGCCCGCTTAAACCTTCAAATGTTTTGATCGCGTGAGAAACGGGAACTTCATGGTCATCGGCCCCTTGCAGAATGCGCACCGGAAACGGCAGGTGCAAACCTTCGGTGAAAATTTGGTGCTGAACGCCATCGGCCAAAAGCTTTGATGTAATTTCATAGGGCGCGCCATAAGAGGATGGTTCCAAATATACTCCATTCAAACGCAAATCTTGTTTGGCCTTATCGCCAAAATTATTCCACATCAAATCTTGCGTCATGTCGGTTGCGGGGGCCAGCAACACCATTCCCGCAATGCGTTTGAAAGCGGCCGGAGCTTCATATTTCAATTTTCGGGCAAGCAGCAAAGCAAGCCAGCCGCCCATGGATGAACCCACGATAATGCGCTTGGCTTTTGTGTGGCGCAAAAACATATGAGTGCTTTGTTCCAGCCAATTGCTGATGGTTTCTTCGGTAAATTTGCCCGAAGATTGGCCATGGCCCGAATAATCAAACCGCAATGCCATGCGCCTGGTCGATCGGCCAAGCTCGGCCAAAGCTTCGGCTTTTTTTCCGGTCATGTCTGATTTAAAGCCGCCCAAAAACATAAAACCGCAACGGCCAATTTCGTCGCCGCCGCCGTCTTGGACAAAAGCCAAATCAACCCCGCTTAACTCTCGATCAACCTGAAACTGTGCCATTGCGCCCACCATCCCTGTTTTTCTGCGAGAAGGCTTGACGAAAGGCCTAATTTCGCTGTCTAAACCCACTTCGCTAACCAACGGCGTCTGGATTCGCAAGCAGCGATCAGGCCCCGAACACAGGAGACTAAACTTAGTTGAGCATTCCACCAAGAAAGCCCGCCCCCATCCGCCAAGCCAATGCGCCGGCCCAAAAGGAAGAAGCCCATAAAATCAATCATCGCATTGACAGCCGCGAAGTGCGCCTGATTGATGCTGAGGGCAACAATGTTGGCGTTGTTCCAACCAGACAAGCCTTGATTATGGCAGAAGAAGCCAATCTTGATCTGGTTGAAATTTCGCCCGATGCAAAACCGCCCGTTGCCAAAATCCTTGATTATGGCAAATTCAAATTCCAAGAACAAAAGCGTCTTGCTGAAGCGCGTAAAAAGCAACGTGTTATCGAAATTAAAGAAATTAAACTTCGCCCCATGATTGATGATCACGATTATGATGTGAAGATGAAAGCCGCGCGTCGCTTCTTTGATGAAGGCGACAAAGTGAAAGTAACTTTGCGCTTTCGCGGCCGTGAAATGGACCATCAGGAATTGGGCCATAAGCTTTTGGCAAAAGTGAAAGCCGATATGGGTGAGATTGCCAAAGTTGAAATGGAACCACGTTTTGAAGGTCGCCAGATCATTATGATCATGTCTCCCAAGGCGCAAAAATAAAATTCCTATCAAACCATTAAATTGACACAATACGGTGATATCACCCAAGATTGAATTTGGAGTGATCAATGTTTCGACGTATATTTTTAAGTGTTGTTTTTATCTTGGCAGCGGGCTTCACAGCAGGCTTGAGTGAGGCCCGCGCTGACGTTTTAACCACCAACAATGTTCAAATTACGTGGAAAGTTGTCAATCGCTTTCGTTTTTTCAGCGATGAAGCGTTATTTAACGCGCAAGAACAGGCGTGGCGGCAATATGGCCAGCATGTCAACAATCGCGCCAGCACCACTGAAGACAACGTGATGTTTTATTACAACAGCTCCGTTCTGGGCGTAGAGCATGTTTTAAACGACAGGCGCATTCCATTCACCAATTTGCTGCGCACAAAGTTTGATTGGCAAGGCTGGGCCGCGCAAGCTTCTGAAGCAACCTGTTATGATCGAAAAAAACGCAGCCATTCTGCCTGTGGTGGCCTTGATGCCTATATCAATCCGGCTGGCCATGAAATTGAAATTGGCCTGAAATCTTTAAACGGTGGAAAGCTTGTATCTGAATATACATGCCATTGGCATGTCGGAAATAATCCAGATCAACCAGCCCCCTGTGATGAAACAATTCGCGCCACAATTCCTTATCCTGATGGCGCTACAATTTCAGTGAATGTTGATGGTGAACGCCCGATTAGCATTGAAGCCCATGTGAAAGATTTGATGATTGTGGGTTTGGGCGACAGTTTTGCATCGGGTGAAGGAAACCCAGATACGCCGGTGACCTTAGACCCAATTCATCGCAACCAAAATCTTTATCCCACGCGCAAGCGCACGGATGCGGGTGGCTCTGCCCAATGGCTTGACCAAATTTGCCATCGGTCGCTGTATTCATATCAGATGCGCGCGGCCTTGCAGATTGGCATTGAAAACCAACATGCTGCTGTGACTTATCTGGGATATTCCTGTTCGGGCGCTGCGGTTGATAAAGGTATTTTGGGGCCGCAAACCTACGTTGAGGTTATCAACCGAGATGGCCAAAGCCGCAGCCAGCCCAATTCTGGCAGCAAACGCGATGCACAAATGGCGCGTTTCCTGCAAGAAATGTGCAAGGTTGAACCGCAGATAGAAAATGGTTTGTGGGTTTGCCCCGGCCAGCAATTCAAGCGCACGGTTGATTATGTCTTTGTATCCATTGGCGGCAACGACATTGGCTTTGCCAATCTTGTAAGCTGGGCCACATTGAGATCAGGCCCACTCACAAAACTTGCAGGCTGGTTGGGGGCCACCGTTTCGCCTGATCAATTTGCAGCCAACATGACTTCAATATTGCCCACCGCCTATCAACATTTGGCAAGGCAGTTGGAAAAATCCATGCCGCTGGCCAATGACGCTTTGGCCTATGACGCTTCGCGGGTTATTTTAACGGCCTATCCAGATATTTTGGTCGATGAAAAAGGTCAAACCTGCATAGGCGTTTCGGAAAATGGCCAAAACGAAGATCAGTTTGCCGCCAACCAATCGCTGGATCGATTTTCAAACTGGCTTGTTGTGCGTCAAGATAAGCTTGATGCAGCCCACGCTGAACTTGATGTGTTGCATCGGCGCATGGGTGAATTGGCCGAAGCCAATGGCTGGACTTATGCGGGCAGGGCCTATGCTGACAGACCATTTCGCGGCCATGGCTTTTGTGCCCAAAGGCTTGATCGATTGGATGATCCGGCTGAAAGCTTGATCGTGCCATGTTGGGGCAAAGCTTCACGGCCCACCCAAACTTGCCAATCGGGTATTTTTGGACAAGGCACAGGATGGCGGCCCTATGACCCTTCAAAACAAAATTATCCTTATGCCTTGCGCCAACGCTGGGTGCGCACGATCAATGATGCCTATGTGATTATCAACCAAAAGGTGGTCAATCGTTTCGGTGAGGTCGACGAGGCAACATCACAACAAAACTTTTCAGAAACCGTGGGTGCCATGCATCCAACGGCTGAAGGCCATGCCTCAATGGCTGATGCCATGTTGATTGATCTGCGCAAAGATCTGGCTAAAGTTCTAGAGGGAAATTAGCCTCATTTTCTGGGGCTAAGTCCCACTCCAAAGCGCGGGATGCGCTTTGAAGCGGGCCATGCCGAACAACAAAAAGGTGGTTTGACATGAGCTGCCGCACCACCATGCTGGGGGAGCAATGCAGTACGGTATGTGGTGTTTAAACGCAAAACTCGTCCGTTTGGACTAGATTATCGACCCACTATGTTTGCATGTGGTTATGCGGTTGGCACATGGAACGATTTTCAAATTAGAGAAAGTTCAAATGCCTATGCCACGGGCGAAAAGTGGTCGTCTTCATGTTCAAGCGCCAAAGTTCTGATGGCTTCAAAAGTTGTGCTGGGTCGCCAGTTCACTTGCGGGCTGCCAAAACAAACGCGGATGTGGTGCTCTCCTTCACGCATCGCCGTGAGATCAAAAGCATTGCCTGAAGAAACGCCAATATTGCGCGTACGCAATGCCGCGGCAAAACGATTGGCTGTCCAATGTGGTGGAAGTGCCAGCCAAGCAAAGGGTGCGCCCGGTTCACAGCGATAATCAAAACCTTGAAACACATCCATAAATGCGGCGCGGCGTCTGGCCAGCTCAGCCCGAATGCGCACCAAAATCTGATCTGCTTTGCCAGATGAAATCCAATAGCGTGCCATTTCACCCATCATGCCAACACTGCGTGGCGACATGGAACGCAAATGATTGCGCAACAAACGGTCTTGCCCATCGGGCGTTACCACAAAGCCCAAGCGCAAGCCGGGCGCCAAGGTTTTTGAAAGGCCGGTAATGTGAATGGTGCGTTCGGGTGCCAGTGTATAAAACGTGGGCGCTTGCACGCGTTCGTCCAACAATCTGAAAATATCATCTTCAACAATTGTCACATCATATTTTCGGGCAATCGCCACAATATCATCGCGCCGATTGCGGCTGATGGTGTTGGTCGTTGGGTTTTGCAATGTGGGCACCAGATAAAGAATGCGCGAAAGCTTGGCGGCCGCAGCTTTTTCAAAGGCGTCGGGCAAAAGACCATCTTGATCTTGCGGCAGACACAAGGGTTGAAGATGGGCATTTTTAAATGTTGAACGCAACAATGCATAGTTGATGGTTTCGGCCATCACCTTTTCGCCAGGTTCAGTAATGGCTTGCAATGTGGTCAGCAAACCAAGCTGCGCGCCAGCCGTTACAAACACATCCTTTTCTTGGGCCGCAATGCCGCTGCGTTTCAGCCAATCCACGGCCATGGTGCGGTGTTGGGCAAAGCCTTCGGGCGGGGCATAATCCAACAGCCCTAATTTTCGCGGGTCTCGCATAATGGCATGCAGAGCTTGATCAAGCTCATCAGAAGTGATGACAGGCGGAGGAATGGCGTGGCTTAGATCCACCATGTCATTTTGATCTGCTGGCAAATCAGTGATGGGAGCGACCCGCGATGCAGATTTGACAAAACTGCCCCGCCCCACTTCGCCCGATAAAAGCCCCCGCGATTCAGCTTCTGCGTAAGCGCGTGTCACGGTGCCAAGGGTGACCCCTAACTTCCACGCCAAATCGCGCTGAGGTGGCAACCTGTCTCCGGCGGCAAGCAAGCCGCTTTGCACATCAGATGTCATTGCATCAGCAATGGCCAGATACAATGGCTTGGAACGATCAAGCGAGGGAGCCCAAATTGTCATGGATACAATGTTTCGATTGTTAGAGTTGCCACGATATTGTATCAATATACAGGCCAAATCAAGTGAATAATCACTGATACAATCAATACAATAGGAGTTTGTTATGCGCGACTATATCATCCACGAAGCCCAATCCCGTGCCGCTTTTGGCAGGTTGAGCGCGTTGGTGCGCCGCATAACCAATTGGCAAACCCGAAAAGATCTGAAATGCCTGCTGAAGATGAGTGATTATCAGCTGCGCGATATCGGTTTGAACAAGGCCCAGGTGTTGGGGCTTGTCAATCTGCCGCTATCTTGTGATTTGGCTTGGGAAATTGAGCGTTTGGGCCATGAGGCCCAAAGCTTTTCGCAACCTAAAAACGCATCCTTGCCCCTCTCGCCAGCCGAGGGGGGCGCAAACTTATTTGCCAGAAGTTACATGGCCGGCAAGTGAGCCGAACTTGGTTTTAATGCTGTTGGCAAGGGTTGGCATCACTGTTACCAAGCCCAAACCCATGGCTGATGCAATCAAACCATATTCAATGGCCGTTGCGCCTGATTCATCCTTCAAAAACGCTTTCATCGTCTGCTCCCAGTTAACATTACAATTCGGCAACAATGCCGTTAGGCAAATTAACAAGGGGTAAAATTCGAGCGTGGATTTTACCCAACATTACTTTATCGCAATGTTGACGCGCCAAAATGGGTTTTGTGCTTAACAAACCCTCACGAGCAAGGCCTCCTACACGCCGCTGTTGCACGGCACTCTTGCACCTGAGTGGCTTTTCTGCTTTATCCAGCCCACTTCCCAACATGTTGAGAAGCTTGAAGTCGCCTGGCCTGTGTAAGGGCATGCCATGGCGGCGATGTTTAACGCTATTAGGATAAAGCAAAATGCCCAAAATGAAAACCAAGTCATCCGCCA
>JAYWFC010000108.1:0-28290 GCA_043778995.1 Aestuariivirga sp. | reverse complement strand
ACAAGGGATTAGCCCTGTCGAGGGGTTATCCTGTTAAAATGTCCCATCTTGCGGCCGGGCCTTGCCTCAGCCTTTCCATAAAGATGAAGGCCAACTTGTGCCTGTGCGGCCAGAACCGGCCAATTGCTTGATTCATCACCCAAAAGGTTGGTCATAACCACATCAGAATGGCGCCACGTGGTGCCCAAGCTCCAACCCGCCACGGCCCGCATATGTTGTTCAAACTGGCTAATCAAACAGCCATCCATCGTCCAATGGCCTGAATTATGAACGCGCGGTGCAATTTCATTGACGTAAAGCACATCATCGCCCACGAAAAATTCAACGCCCATCACGCCGATATAATCCAAAGCTTCGGCCATGCGCTGGGCCACAAACACCGCTTCGATTGCCAGTTCAGCACTTATCGCTGCGGGCACAGTGGATGTATACAAGATGTGATTGCGATGAACATTTTCAGCCACATCATAGGCCGCAAAGTGCCCATCAGCACCCCTCGCACAAATGACAGAAACTTCCTTTTTGAAATTTACAAAGCTTTCCAAAATTGATGCGTGGCCATTCATCATGGCCCATGCCTGAGCAAGATCAGCGGTGGAATTAATTTTTGCTTGGCCCTTGCCATCATAGCCAAAGCGGGTGGTTTTCAAGATTGCTGGAAGGCCTATTTCCTGTGCGGCCCGTTCCAACTCGGTAAGTGAATTAACCGCGCGAAATTCTGCAGTCATCGCACCCATGTCGCGGGCCAAGGCTTTTTCCTGCAAGCGATCTTGCGCCACGCCCAAGGCTTTTGAGCCGGGCCTGACAGGAACGTGTTTTTCCAAAAGCGCAACGGCGCTGACGGGAACATTTTCGAATTCATAAGTGACTGCCGAAACCGCGTGCGCAAATTTTAAGAGCGCTGCCTCATCTGAATACTCAGCGATTGTATGGGCTTGAGAAACAACAAATGCCGGACTGTCTTTTTCAGGGGCAAAGATATGGCAATTGAGGCCCAGACGCGCTGCCGCAAGGCAAAGCATGCGGGCCAATTGCCCTCCACCTAAAATTCCAATTGTTGATCCAGGTGGCAGAACTTTCACGATTCGTCTTTCGGAACTTGAGCCACCGATGTGGTTTGTTTTTCGCGCCAATCGCTTAAGCGCGTGGTCAAAGCACCATCATGCAAAGCCAGAACACTGGCGGCTAAAAGCCCTGCATTAACAGCGCCTGCTTTGCCAATGGCCAAGGTGCCTACTGGAACGCCCGCTGGCATTTGCACAATCGACAACAGCGAATCTTGGCCAGACAAAGCCTTGGATTCAACGGGAACGCCAAACACTGGCAAAATTGTCATTGCCGCGGCCATGCCGGGCAAATGTGCAGCGCCCCCTGCACCCGCAATAATCACATGAAAGCCGTTTGCCTTGGCACCTTTGGCAAATTCATAAAGCCTATCTGGTGTGCGATGGGCTGATATAATTTTGGCTTCGTAAGCAATGCCCAACACATCCAGAATGTCGGCTGCATGTTTCATTGTGGCCCAATCTGATTGGCTTCCCATGATGATGGCAACGGGAGTTTTCAAATCTGATTCCTTTATGCGATGATATCGGGCAGCAAAATATTCTCAATTTTGCTAATTTGGTCTTTGATCGAAAGTTTCATTTTTTTTAAACGCTGTAATTGCAATGCGTCGGCTTTGCCGGAGCTTTCAAACACAGCGATGGCAGCATCCAAATCTCGGTGTTCTTGATAGAGGTTTTGCAACCGACCTCGCATTTGAACTTCTTGAATCTTGTCCATTGGGAAAGTGTTAACCTTCGTCGATCGCGCGTTTAAAATTATTCCCTATGCGTAAGTGAAACAATCGACAAGAGGCAAAATATATGTCATCGTATTGTTATGGCTTTGTGCCTGTGTTTGCGTCTGTTTCAAGAACCTAAAGGGAGATTGGAATGAGCCTAAAAAACCACCTGAATGAATTGAGCAATAAACACCGCGCTTTGGAAAAAGAGCTTAGCGATGCCATTGCCCATCCGGCCACAACGGATTCGATGTTGGCCGATATCAAGCGCAGGAAGCTGCGTGTGAAAGACGAAATTACAAAAATCGAAAGAGAAGTTCAACACGCGGCCTGAAAGCCTGCGCGTGTTGTTGGTTAACGTGTGGTCGGTTGGCTTTGCCAGCGGCCTTCGAGTGGTGTTTTATTTTCTTTGAAGCAAATCCCATTTGTTTCCATAAAGATCAGAAAACACCGCCACTGTTCCATATGCTTCATGGCGCGGTTCTTCATTGAACTGCACACGCTGGGCGAGCATATGCTTATGGTCTCTTACAAAGTTATCGGTGTTGAGAAAATACGCCACGCGGCCTCCGGCTGCTTTGCCGATGTGTGAAATTTGCTCGGCGTTGTCGGCCTTTGCCAACAAGATTCGTGCGCCAACATCTGTGGGCGGGCCCACCACAACCCAACGCTTTGTGCCACCCAAAGCTTGGTCTTCAAATAGATTGAAGTTTAAGGCAGAACAAAACCAGGTAATGGCTTCATCATAATCGTGAACCAGAAATGTAACATGAGCGATGGTATTTGGCATTTTGCCTATTTAGCCCATTTACAATTATTGGACAATTGAACAGTCACATCCTATATAGGGGACGGCGTTGCTGCTTGGTTTGTGAGGAACCATTTTTCCCAGGGCCTATAATCGATTTTTGAGGGAGCTGTCCCTGCGCCAGACCGTGGTCTGGTACACACGGCGCCCACCTACGCAAGTAGGGACCAGGGATCGTCAGTTCCCACGGCTATAGCGGCACGCCACTTTTTTCTTGCCATTTTCCGAAGCTTTTCGTTGAAGGTCTGTAATTTTTGCCACCTCTCCATGGAAGGTGCTGAGCACGATTTTCAAATCGGCATGACCATAATGTAAAGCCCGCGAGTGGAATGCTCGCAGGCTTTTTTATTTGTGGTTGCTCGGTTACTTCATCATTTTATGCATTTTGTGCTTTTTCATCATCATGTGCTTCTTATGATGCATCATCATATGCTTTTTCTTATGCATCATCATGGCGGCATCTGCTGATGCTGCCATAGTTGTGCCAGCCACGGCCAATGATAAAACAGCGGCAAGAATCTTCAAAGTTTTCATGGTTGTTTCCTCTTCGTTGCGCAAACGATTCTAAAGATCGTTCAACTAGAGGTTCGCATAAATTCGAGATCAACTGCCATTCACAAACAGGTGATGAAGAAACAGATCACTCTTCCATCGATTTGGCCAAGGCTTCAAGCCTGATGGCGGCGCGATCAAGATGGGTGGTTAGATTTGTCTCAAGCGTTTTCAACTGGGTTTGTGAAACATTGCGGCTTTCGCGAAGCCCCTGCACTTGCTCTTCCAAAGCTTCAATTTTTTGAATGGCCTCGCTTAAACGATCAGCCACCATCAGGCCGCTCATCACCAACAAGCGAATATCACCAATAGAGCCAACGCTTTGTTTGATGCGAGAAACTTCGGTGTCCAGCAACACAGCCAGTTCACGCAGATGTGCTTCCTCGCCATCTGGGCACTGCATGGTATAGGGGCGATCTGCAACTGTAACGACAACATTTGCCATGCGCTTTATGCTCCGCTGTTTGAATGCAGCACAGAGCGAATGCGCCCCATGGCCGTATCAATCTTGCCAGCGGCTTGTTTGCTGGTATCAACTAATTCGGCTGCTTTTATGCGCACTTGGTCTAACTGTTCATTCAATTTCTGTTGGTCGCGTTGCACAGATGTGGCGCCCGCTGCCAAAGCTCTTAATTTACGCGTTTCATCAACATGGCTTCGCGTTACCACTTCAAACTGCCCTAAGGCACGTTCAAAGCGAGCAAAGGCTGCGTCGAGTTTGTTAATATCTGTCATAATCGCCCCATCTCACAACTGCTTCCAGCCGATCCGAATTGTCGTTTTAGCACAAGTCCTTGCGGCGCATAACTGATTCTTTGGCTTGGTGACATTGTTTAAGCTGCTGATATCACAATGCCCGCTGAGCTGATTGACAGGCTATTATGCCCTGTTAAGGTTGCGCTAGAAATTAATCACAAGAGGCTTTGAATGTCTGATCTTCATGCAGTTTCCCCACGCACCATGGCCAATGCCATTCGCGCTCTGTCGATGGACGCGGTGCAGAAGGCCAATTCTGGTCATCCAGGCTTGCCCATGGGGGCTGCTGACGTGGCAACTGCTCTGTTTAAAGATGTTTTGAAGTTTGATGCTTCTGCCCCGCATTGGCCAGACCGTGATCGGTTTGTGCTTTCAGCGGGTCATGGATCAATGTTGCTTTATTCCCTGCTGTATCTGACAGGCTATGCCGATATGACCATCGACCAGATTAAAAATTTCCGCCAATGGGGATCAATCACGGCGGGCCATCCTGAATATGGCCATGCCACTGGCATTGAAACAACCACCGGCCCTTTGGGCCAAGGCATTGCAACGGCGGTTGGCATGGCCATGGCAGAACGGCATTTAAACGCCCGCTATGGCGATGAACTCGTCAACCACAAAACCTATGTTCTGTGTGGCGATGGCTGCTTGATGGAAGGCATTAGCCAAGAAGCCTTGGCTCTTGCAGGCCATTTGAAATTGAAAAACCTGATTGTGATGTGGGATGACAACGGCATCACGATTGATGGCAAAGTGGGCATGTCTGACAGCACCGATCAATTGATGCGTTTTGCCGCTTCAGGATGGAACACAAGCTTGGTGGACGGCATGGACCAAGCCGCTGTGCTTGGTGCATTGCAAGATGCAAAAAATTCCGATCGCCCCACTTTGATTGCATGCAAAACCATCATCGGATTTGGCGCACCCAATAAACAGGGCACCAATGGCGTGCATGGTTCACCATTGGGGCCTGATGAAATTGCCAAAGCCCGCGAAACACTGGGCTGGCCCTATGCGCCGTTCGTGGTTCCCAACGAAATTATTTCGGCTTGGCGCGGCGTTGGTTCACAAGGCAAGGCTGCGCGCGAAGCATGGGAAGGCCGCTTGAAGGCGCACCCGAAGCGGGCCGAATTTGAGCGCATCACTAAAGGTGAATTGCCTGAAAATTTGGATAGCGCAATTGCCGAATACAAAAAATCAATGGTGGCCACGCCGCCGTGGGTAGCCACGCGGGCTTCTTCGCAGGCCGCGTTGAATGTGATCAACCCCATCGTTACAGAAACCATGGGCGGCAGTGCAGATTTAACTCATTCCAACAACACAAACTCAAAAGACCAAAAGTCTTTTAATGCCTCGGATTATTCTGGCTCCTATGTGTCTTACGGCATCCGCGAACATGGCATGGCCGCAGCTTTGAACGGCATGGCGCTGCATGGCGGCGTTATACCTTATGGTGGCACGTTCTTCTGTTTCACTGATTATTGCCGGCCATCTATTCGTTTGGCAGCTCTGATGGGCATTCGCTCTATCTTCGTCATGTCACATGACTCAATTGGCTTGGGCGAAGATGGCCCAACGCATCAACCGGTTGAACATTTGGCCGCCATGCGGGTTATTCCAAATTTGGTGACAATGCGCCCTTGTGATGCGGTGGAAGCCGTTGAATGTTGGCAATTGGCCTTGGAAATGCCCAAGACACCCAGCGTTTTGGTAATTACGCGGCAAAAATTAAAACCTGCGCGGTTGACCTATAGTGCCAAAAATCTTTGCGCTTTGGGCGCTTATGACATTGCGCCATCCGATAAAAAAGCCAAGGCGGTTATCTTTGCATCAGGCTCGGAAGTTGAAATTGCAATCAACGCAAAAGCCATGCTGGATAAAAAGGGCATTCCTACACGTGTGGTTTCTGTGCCCTCGATGGAATTGTTTGAAAAGCAAAACAAAGCTTATAAAGCCAAATTGATGGGCACCGAAAAAATCCGCATCGCGGTTGAAGCTGGCGTGAAAATGGGCTGGGAAAAGTTCATCGGCGACAACGGCCATTTCATCGGCATGACAGGCTTTGGCGCGAGCGCTCCGGCAGAGGTGTTGTATGAGAAGTTTGGGATTACGGCGAAGGCGATTGTGAAAGCAGCGAGCAAGTAATTCGTTTACTCAATTCGAAATAGCATTGCTCAGTCTTAAATATTGGGCAGCGTCAATCCCCAAACACTGTTGAAACTTTTGCATCCGCATAAGCAAAGCAGCCCGCTATCATTGGGCTGATTGGCAACTCGCGATAGGCGCCTATTGCGCCATTGGCTTTTAATTTTCCGGCGAGGCCTGCTTCGTCACCACTCACCACCCAGATAAAGCTGAAACTGGATTGGCGGATGGGTTTGCCACCGGCATTGGCGATGGCGGCGAAGGCTTGGTCTGATGTGGTTCTTGGTTCGAACACAGCCAACATTGTGCCCGTGGCTTCTGGTGCCAAAGCGCTGGCCCGCACCAACATCATCATCACCATCAACCAAACAACAATGACTCCTAAGAACAAGCCACCGAAAAACTTGTGGCCGGGCAGGTTCACTTATGCTGCCGCAAAACTGGTGGCCCGCTGTTCTTTGATGGGCAGGTTGATAAGACCAGCAAACACACCCAAGCCAACACTCATCCACCATACAATGTCGTAGTTGCCATAAAGATCATAAAGCCTGCCACCCAGCCACACGCCAAGGAATGACCCGATCTGATGGCTTAAAAACACAAAGCCATAAAGTGTGGCCATATAGCGTGTGCCAAACATTGTGGTGACTATGCCCATCGTGAGCGGCACGGTGGATAACCACAGAAAACCGATAGCGCAGGCGAAGATGACGGTTGTGAGTGGCGAGATGGGCGTCAAAATAAATATTGTATAGATAGCGGCGCGGGCAAAATATATTGCGCTGAGAGGATAACGTTTCTCACCACGGCCTCCAATAATTCCGGAAGCATAGGCACCCACCACATTAAACAACCCGATGCACAGCATGGCTGCCCAGGCAATTTCTTTCGAAATGCCATGCTCTGCCAGATAGGGCGGAAAATGCACCGTAACGAAAGCCAGTTGAAACCCGCATACAAAAAAGCCAGCAACCAAGAGCAAATAGGAGCGATGGCCAAATGCCTGCGAGATGGCTTGAAGCATGGTTAAATCAGCCTCGCCCTTTTGTTTGGCAGCACCCGATGTGTTTTGAATGAGCAACGGAGCCGCCAAGGGAATGATGCACAGTGCTGCAACAGCCAAACACATGAGCCCCGTTTGCCAACCGAACAGCGACACAGTTTGCCCTATTGGCCAAATGAACAAGGCTTGGCCCAGAGAGCCAGATGCCGTGGCCAAGCCAAATGCCCATGAACGTTTTTCAGGCGGCACCAAGCGGCCGAGTGCTGCCATCACAATTGAAAACGACGACATGGCAATGCCAACACCCACGAACATGCCACCCATAAGATCGATCAATGGGCCTGAATCGGCATAGATCATGCCCAGAATTCCCAATGCGTAAATCAATGCTCCGGCCATCAACACGCGGGCTGATCCATAACGATCAGCCAATGCGCCAGCGATTGGTGTGGCGATGCCCCATAACAAATTTTGCAAAGCGATGGCGAATGAATAGGTTTCGCGCGGCCATTGATGGGCTTGGCTTATGGGCAAGGTGAACAGACCAAAAGTTGAACGCACACCAAAGTTGATGATGGCCACCAAGCAACCCGCAACTAAAATTGTCGTTGCTTGAAAATACCAGGGCGTGGGTTTTGCAAAACTGCTCATGCTGGTTCCTTCACCAGGGTTTTACCGAATTCTGCTACGGCCACACCAAATAAAATGATAGCTCCCGCAATCCACGTTGTGGCTGATGTGCTTTCATGCAGAAACAGCCAACCAAATATCGCCACGCAAGGCGGGATTACATAAAGCGATGCGCCAACCGTTGTCGGAGGCAGTCGGCCCGCCGCATAATTCCAGAAGTTCACTGACAACAAAGTGCCAATCAACGATAGAAAAACCAATGAAGCCCAAGCTGCGCCATTTAAGTTTTGAAGTGTTGCAATTGTCGAGCTTGAGAAAAACACAAGTGACGGCGGCGCACATAAAATTAAAGACCACAACGTGGTTTTTGCAGCACCATATTTTTTTATCATGGGTTTGGAAAAAACCACATAAATAGCCCAGGCCACATCGGCGAAAAACAACATGACAGCGCCAAAGATCAAATCTGAACTGGTTCCGCCCAAACCTTCAGAGAAAAGATAAATCGTGCCCGCGAATGAAATCACCATGCCCGCGATGACAGAAAGCGAGAGCCGTTCCATGCCCATGCTTGCGGCAAGCGCTGCGATGAGCAACGGTTGGATGGCATAAAGCATGCCACCCACACCGGCAGACACGTTGGCAAAGCCGAAGATTGAACCCACGAAATAAAGAAAACTGCCAACGCAACCCAGCAATAAAAACACTGGCCAATCTTTTTTATCAATGCGCCAACCTGTAAAAAAAAGTATGGGAAGGGCAATGATGGCCACAGAAAACATACGTATGACGATGCTATCTGCCGGGCCTGTGGCCAGTGCAAATGAACGCACCAGCGAGGGCGTTATCGACCAAACAAGAATGGCAAACACAAGGGCAGCCACGGCAGTGAAAATAGATTCGGACTTTTTCATCGTGCCAACAAAGACGTTACGCGGTGTTTCGTCAATCGCAGGAACGACATAAGGGCTATGTGTTTTGGGCGCGGTGGAATTATCCGTGGCGTTCCAGCGCGCGCTTCACAGCTGGGCGTTCATTCATGCGGTTAAAGTGCGCAAATAATTTGGGATAATCACTCAGTGTCACACCATCGTTTGGAAGCCATGTATCAATTGTATAGAGATAACCATCCGCCACCGTGAATTGTTCGCCCATAACCCAGGGGGATTTGAACATGGTGTTTTCAATCATCGCATAACACTCGTTCATATTTTGCGGCACTTTCAGCCGCATGGCTTCAATTGTGGCCGCATCATCAGACCACCGATATCCCCGCCGGTTGTGCGCGTGGTTCACATGAACGGTGGACGATAAATAAGAATTAAACGCCTGCATCTGGGCAAAGTGAACCAGATTTGTAGGTGCCAGGTTTTTGGACGGAAAGCTTTGCGCGATAAAAGCCAGCAGAGCCACATTTTCGGAAATCAGGCCCTGATCTGTCAGCAATGCCGGCACGCGACCTTTTGGATTTAACGCAAGAAATTTTGCGCCGCGCTGTTCGCCCGCCGCAAAATCCAGTTTCACCAGTTCATAGTCAGCGCCTGCCTCTTCCAGCGCAATGGCGGTGGCCAGAGAGCAGGTTCCGGCGGCGGCGAAAAGCTTCAGCATTACGCTGTGGCCACGCCCTTATCGGCCAACATTTGTTTCAATTCGCCCGATTGATACATTTCCATAACAATATCAGCACCGCCCACAAATTCGCCTTTGACATAAAGCTGGGGAACAGTTGGCCAATTGGTATAATCTTTAATGCCTTGGCGAATTTCATCGGAGGCCAAAACGTTCACGTCTTTGAAGGGAACGCCTAGGTGCTGCAAAATTTGCACCGTGCGGCCTGAAAAGCCACATTGCGGCATATCGGCGTTGCCCTTCATATAAAGCACAACGTCGTTGGATTTTACTTCGTTTTCGATTTGGGTGTGGATGTTCGTCATGTTCATTCCTGTGGTGGTGATGTTTGAAGTGCCAATGCATGCAACACGCCGCCCATGTTGCCTTTGAGTGCGGCATAGACCATTTGATGTTGCTGCACACGGTTTTTGCCTTTGAAACTGGCAGAGATTACGTTGGCCGAATAATGATTGCCATCCCCCGCCAGATCGCTGATCTCAACAATCGCATCGGGCAAGGCTTCTTTGATGAAACGTTCAATATCGTGGGCAGTCATGGCCATGGGGTTATCCTCTCAATGTAAGATAAGGCTTCGTGGCTGGTTTTGCTAGGGGGCAAGAAAGGGACCTCATCCGGCCTTCGGCCACCTTCTCCAAAGGAGAAGGGCGAACTTTCAACCTCCCTTCTCCTTTGGAGAAGGTGGCCCGAGGGGGCGGATGAGGTCCCTACCCTTTTTCTATATCCCCAACATGCGCTTAATCTGCGCTGTGTTCACGCCTTCACCTGCCGCAAAATCATCAAAGGCTTTGCCGGTGGTTTGGATGATATGCGAGGCAATGAAGGGTGCACCTTCAGCGGCCCCTTGATCTGACAATTTAAGGCAGCATTCCCATTCCAACACAGCCCAAGATTTATAATCATATTGGGAAAGCTTGGAGAAAATGCCCGAAAAATCCACCTGACCATCGCCCAGCGAGCGGAAGCGCCCGGCCCGCTGTGTCCAATTTTGGAAGCCTGAATAAACGCCTTGGCGGCCATTGGGGTTAAACTCCGCATCCTTCACATGGAAGGCGCAGATGCGTTCATGGTAGATGTCGATAAAATCGAGATAATCCAATTGCTGCAACACAAAATGCGATGGGTCATAATTGATCTGGCAACGCTTGTGGCATTTCAGCTTTTCTAAGAACATTTCAAACGTAATGCCATCCATCACATCTTCACCGGGATGGATTTCAAAACCAACGTCAACGCCGTTTTCATCCATCACATCCAGCAATGGCTTCCAGCGGCGGGCCAATTCGGCAAACCCTTCATCAATCATTCCGGCTGGGCGTGGCGGCCATGAATAAAGATACGGCCAGCAGAGCGCGCCCGTGAACGATACATGCGAGGTGAGGCCCAAATGTTTTGAGGCCGCCGCCGCTAGTTTCACTTGATCACAGGCCCAGGCTTGGCGGGCCTTGGGATTGCCCTGAACTTCTTTTGGCGCAAAGGCATCAAAGCCTTCATCATAAACCGGGTTCACTGCAACAAGTTGGCCTTGAAGGTGGGTTGAAAGTTCGGTGATTTCTAAACCAAATTCGGCCGCCGTGCCTTTTAACTCATCGCAATAGGTTTTGGATGAGGCGGCTTTTTTCAAATCAATCAAACGGCCATCCCAAGTGGGCACTTGAACGCCTTTATACCCTAGCGATGCGGCCCATTTGCAAATGGATTTGAATGAATTGAAAGGCGCTTGATCGCCCGCAAATTGGGCCAAGAATATGGCTGGGCCTTTAATGGTTGATGGCATGAAGATCCTCCCTTGTTGTTGTTTTTATTATACGTCCAAATTTGCCACCTGCAACGCATTGCTCACAATAAATTCGCGGCGCGGTTCAACCACATCGCCCATTAATTTTGTGAACAAGTCGTCTGCATCATCCATCGCGGCAACTTTAACCCGCAGCAAGGAACGTGCATTAGGATCAAGTGTTGTCTCCCACAATTGGTCAGGATTCATTTCACCAAGGCCTTTATAGCGCTGCATGGAAACACCTTTGCGGCCCGATGCAAACACACTTTCAAGCAGCGACATTGGCCCATGAATTGCGACTTCAGAATCCTTGCGGCGCAGTTTTGATGAACGGGCATAGATTTCTTGCAGATGCGCTGTTTTACGATCAAGGCGAATAGCATCTTGTGAGCCAATCAACTTGCCATCCACGTGCCAGCTTTCTTTCACGCCTCTCAATGTGCGTTCAAAAATCAGGCCGCCATCAGAAGCTGAAAGGCCTTGCCAGCCACGATCTGTTTCATCGGCAACTGAATCCAAACGTTTGGCGATATAGCTGGCCGCACCTTCGGCTTTTTCAGTTGTGGAAATGACTTCAGGGTTCAATGCGCCAGCGATTGCCGCCTGTTCCAAGATTGACGTAGGATAACGCGAATGAAAGCCTTCAATTGTGGTGCGGATTGAAACGGCCTCTTCCACAATGCCGCGCAAATCTGCCCCACTGCGTTCAGAGCCATCAGCCAAAACCAGCACAACGCCTTCAAGGCCCACATCAATCAAATTTGATTCCAGCGCCTTGTTATCTTTCAGATATTGCTCTGATGAGCCGCGCTTGATTTTATACAAAGGCGGTTGGGCAATATAGAGATGACCGCGTTCCACCACTTCACGCATCTGGCGATAAAAGAATGTGAGAAGCAAAGTTCTGATATGTGCGCCGTCAACGTCAGCATCTGTCATAATAATAATTTTATGATAGCGCAATTTATCAACATTGAATTCTTCGCGGCCAATGCCTGTGCCCAAAGCTGTGATCAATGTGCCAATTTCGGCAGAGCCCAACATTTTATCAAAGCGGGCGCGTTCAACGTTTAAGATTTTGCCGCGCAAAGGCAGCACAGCTTGGTTTTCACGGTTGCGGGCCTGCTTGGCCGAACCACCAGCGGAATCACCTTCCACGATGAACAATTCACACAAGGCAGGATCACGCTCTTGGCAATCGGCCAATTTGCCGGGCAGTGATGAGATATCCAATGCGCCCTTGCGACGGGTTAATTCACGCGCTTTGCGGGCGGCTTCACGCGCGGCGGCAGCCTCACACACCTTACCCACAATGGCTTTGGCTTCAGACGGGTGTTCTTCAAACCAAGCGCCCAATTGTTCGTTGATCAGGCCTTCAACCACGGGGCGCACTTCTGATGAAACCAACTTGTCTTTGGTTTGAGATGAGAATTTAGGATCTGGCACTTTTACTGAAAGCACACAGGTCAAGCCTTCACGCGCATCATCACCCGAGATTGCAACTTTTTCTTTTTTGGCAATGCCACTGTCTGTTGCGTAAGTGTTGATGATGCGCGTTAGGCCGCCACGAAAGCCTGCAAGATGGGTGCCGCCATCGCGTTGTGGAATGTTGTTGGTGAATGCAAAAACGCTTTCGTTGTAACTGTCATTCCACCACAAAGCGCATTCCATCACAATGCCATCACGTTCGCCGGAAATGAAAATGGGTTGTTTAATCAGGCCCACTTTGCTGCGATCAAGATAATTCACGAAAGCCACAATGCCGCCTTCGTAATGAAGTTCCAGCACATGAGGTTCAACACCGCGTTTATCCGTTAAAACAATATGCACACCGGAATTTAAAAACGCCAATTCGCGCAGGCGATGTTCCAGCGTCGCAAAATCAAATTCGGTTTTGGTAAAGGTTTCAGAAGATGGCAGGAACGTTACTTCGGTACCCCGTTTGCCATCTGCATCGCCGGTGACAATCAAAGGCGCATCAGCCACGCCGTGGGTGAAGCTGATGAAATGGCTTTTGCCTTCGCGGTGAATGGTGAGCTTTAGAGCAACTGAAAGCGCGTTTACAACTGAAACGCCCACGCCGTGCAGGCCGCCTGAAACCTTATATGAGTTCTGGTCAAACTTGCCGCCGGCGTGAAGCTCTGTCATCACAATTTCAGCAGCAGAACGCTTAGGTTCATTATCATCATCTTGCTTGATGCCAGTTGGAATGCCACGGCCATTGTCTGTTACGGTTACAGAACCATCGGCATTGAGCGTAACTGTCACCAAGGTTGCGTGGCCAGCAAGTGCTTCATCAATGGCGTTATCCACCACTTCATAAACCATGTGATGCAAGCCCGAGCCATCATCCGTGTCGCCAATATACATGCCCGGGCGTTTACGAACAGCATCAAGGCCTTTCAGAATTCTGATCGATTGTTCGCCATAAGCGGCTTGTTCGTTTGCGACTGTTTCTTCTGACATTATTTAAGCCTTACATTCCCGTCGTTCACTTCAAAGCGGCTGGCATGATTGCCTGCTGCTTCAAATAAATTCTCGTCTGTGCCTGTCATCCAAGCTTGTGTACCCAACTCATCCAGCGCCGCGAACAATCCGCGCCTGCGTTCACCATCCAAATGTGCCGCCACTTCATCCAGCAACAACACGGGCGATGCGCCCAAAATTTCTTTGGCTGCGCGCGCTTGCGCCAAAACCAAACCGATCAACAGTGCCTTTTGCTCGCCTGTGGAACACAGTTCCGCTGGCGTGGATTTGGGCCCGTGCTGCACAGAAAAATCTGTGCGGTGGGGGCCTTTCAAAGTGCGATTTTGGGCCCGGTCAGCCCCCCGCGAATCATGCAAAACTATAGCGTATTCATCCTCTGCTTGCACGGCAGGTTTATGGGCCACCAGGTCTTCAATTTCGCCATGAAGTTGCAACACGCCCCACGGAAAAGGCCCTTGTGCAGCACCCGATGCAAAGTGACGCGCCAACACGGTTGCGGCCTCGTTTCTAGCCACGGCAATTGCAACTGCTTGTTCTGCCATTTGGGTTTCTAGAGTGGAAAGCCACGCCCGATCAGGCGCATAATCTTGCAGCAAAGCATTTCTCTCGCGCATCAGTTTTTCGAAGGTTGAAACATGGCCTGCATGGGCTTCGTTAAAGCTTGACACCATACGATCAAAAAACCGCCGCCGTTCCGAGCCCGACCCCATGAACAACCGATCAAGGGCGGGGGTGAGCCACAGCATTTTCAGGTAGGTTGACAACGCACCTGAAGATTTTTGCAACTGCCCATCGATTGAAACCTTGCGAGAATTTTCACCCAAGCTTTGATCATAGCTTGTGCCCAATTTCACATCGCCCGTTGGCGTATCAACTTCAGCCGCCACAGCCCAAGGGCCTTTGCCATTCAACCGCGCCAGAACAGAAAAAGGTTGGGCGCGAAGGCCCCTGCCCGGCACCAGCAATGAGATTGCTTCGAGTATATTGGTCTTGCCCGCACCGTTTAATCCATAGAGGCAGATCAATGCCTGTTTTGGTTCCATGCGCAACGTTGCGTGGTTACGAAAATCGGTCAACGTTAATCGGGTGATGGCAAAGCGTGGCGCTTGTGCCAAGTGTTAAACCCGCATCGGCATCAGCACATAAAGCGATTTCGCGTCTTTCGGATCACGGATGACTGTGGGTGAACCTGAATCATTGAATTCAAACCGCATCGTCTCAGCCTTCACTTGTGAGGCAACATCCAGCAAATATCGCGCGTTAAAACCAATCTCGATCGGGTCACGATCATAAGAAACGACAATTTCTTCTTCCGCTGAACCAGAGTCTGGGTTGTTCACAACCATGCCCAGCTTGCCTTCAGAGAGCGACAGTTTGACAGCCCGGCTTTTTTCAAACGAGATGGTAGAAACACGATCCACCGCTTCTGAAAATTGCTTGGTATCTGCTTCCAAAATTTTATCATTGTTGCGGGGAATGACGCGTTCATAATCTGGGAATGTGCCATCAATCAATTTGGATGTGAGCACCAACTTGCCGACAGAAAAACGGATTTTTGAACTTGAAAGCGAAACTTCAACTTCGCCTTCTTCGCCATCCATCAACTTCACGATTTCTAAAACAGTTTTGCGTGGAACAATAATGCCGGGCATTCCTGCGGCGCCGCTGGGCAAATCCATTTGGCTTTGGGCCAAGCGGTGGCCATCCGTTGCCACTGCGCGCAGCTGATTGGCTTGCGGCACCTCATGGAAATAAATGCCGTTCAAATAATACCGTGTTTCTTCAGTTGAAATCGCAAAGCGTGTGCGCTCTATCAAGAATTTCAAATCACTTGCGGCCAATGAAAATGTGTTGCCGAATTCTCCGCTGGATAGATCTGGAAAATCTTCAGGCGGCAATGATTGCAATGCGAAACGCGAACGCCCAGCCACAATGGCAATGCGGCCCTTATCGCCTGCTTGGTTCAATTCCAGTTGCGCACCATCTGGCAATTTGCGCACAATGTCGTGCAGCATATGTGCGGGCACCGTTGCGGCACCTTCTTGGGCCACGTCCGCTGGAACAGTTTCAACGATTTCCAAATCAAGATCAGTCGCCGTCAGGCGCACTTGGTTGCCCGAGGCATGAACCATCACGTTGGATAAAATTGGAATTGTGTTGCGCCGTTCCACCACGCTTTGGACGTGGTTTAAAGCCTTTAAAAATCCAGATCGTTCAAGTGTGACACGCATGCAATGAAAGCCCTTTGAGAGGGGCAGACAATGGCCGCAAACGCCATAAAATTCAAGTCTATTGCTGTTCGACCAATCTTATCAACAGGGCCAATTCACGGGCCAATTTTTCGTCGCCCTTCATTTGTCCGTCAATTTTGCGCACGGCATGAAGCACCGTTGAGTGATCTCTGCCGCCAAAGCGACGGCCAATTTCTGGCAGGGAACGGGCGGTTAGCTTTTTTGCCAAATACATACCAATTTGGCGGGGAACCACAACTTCACGCGCACGCCTGGCAGACAGCAAATCATTGCGACCAACGTTAAAATGTTTGCTGACCACTTTTAAAATATCTTCAATTTTAATGCGGCCCAAATCTGCCGTGCCCGCCGCGTCACGCAAAACCATTGATGCCAGATCAAGCGTGATGGGCGCTTTGTTGAATTGTTGATAGGCAACAATTTTATTCAGTGCGCCTTCAAGCTCGCGGCCGCCGCCGGTGATGCGTTCGGCGATCAAATCCAGCACATCGGTTGTAATTGCTGCCGAAGCATCATTTTGCAACATCATCATGTGGCGCAGATCAACAATTTTGCGGCGTTGATCAAGATCTGGGGCTTCAATATCAATCACCAAACCGCCAAGCAGGCGCGAACGCATGCGTTGATCAATCGTATCCAATTGCGCTGGTGGCACGTCTGCTGCAATCACCACTTGGCGTTTTGAATCCACCAGAGAATTGAACGCGTGGCAAAATTCTTGTTGCATGGCCTTGCCCTGCAAAAACTGAAAATCATCGATCAATAAAACATCAATGTTTTGAAACTGGTCTTTAAACGCCAGCGTATCGCGCTGGCGAATGGCGTGAATAAAACCATACATGAAGCGCTCTGCTGTTAACATCAACACTTTGCGGTTGGGCTGGCTTTCGCGAATGCGTTGGCTTAGCGCATAAAGCAAATGGGTTTTGCCCAATCCTGCGGCCGAATGAATATAAAGCGGATTGAAGCTGAGAACTTGGCCCGGCATGGCATTGGCCACGCGCATGACAGCGGCATGGGCCAGTTGATTTGATGAACCGATGACATAGTTGTCAAAAGTTTGGCTGGCCTCTGCTGGGCCTTTGTGTTCGGGCGAAAGCAAGCTTTGAATTTGGGCGGCAGTTGCTGCATTGCGCACCGGCGCTGGCTGGCGCACCACTTCGGCGGCGGCTGCTGCACGAAACGCGTCGCCCTGTTGGCGCACGCGCACGCTGACGCCGTTTAACGCACCAAATTCTGCCTCAGCAGTTTTGCGCAGTTTGGAGACATAATGATTTTCAATCCAGCTTTTCAGAAAGCGGGTGGGCACAGAGACGATAAGGTGCGCCTGCGCCAAATCTTCCGCGTCCATACGGGCAAACCAGCTGTTATAAAGATCATCGCCCAATTCAGCTTTTAATCGCGCCGAAACGCGCTGCCAGCCAGATTTTAAATCATGTGCTTCAAGCTTCGAAACAGTTTGTGTCATTTCATCATCCGAACATAAGTTTGCTGTCCGCCAATTTCTTGGTCGGCAAAGTCGTTATTGATTTTGGATTGAGGTCAAAGGCCCCGACGCAGAATACAAACCCTAACTAGTTTTCAGTACTCATCGCTTACCCCTTAACACACCGCAAAACGATTACGGTGCCCACTGCCCCCTAAACTCGAAAGTGGCTTTTCTCGAGTTTTGTTCATTTTGAAACGTGGCTGTTGAGAGCCAACGTGCTTGTTAAAAAAACGCTAGCGAGCCACAGCGGTGGGTGGCAACTGGAATCATTGAACATTCCGTACACGGAGCAACCAACTTCTCACCTTAAAATGGAATTGAGATTTTTTGGGTTCCGCTAAAGCTCTGATTTTCATCATTGAATCAAGTTTTAAGAATTATTGGTCGAAGTGCAAGCCACGGCCAATTTGCTCAATTAGCCTGCCTCAATTCTTAATATTGTCTTAACAAGGAACCTAGAAATTACTCCCATTTCCTGTAACTCATTATTTTATATAGACTTTTTGTGTCACATATAGTCAGTGGTCGGACAAAGAAAAGCCCCGATCTGCTTGCGCATTCGGGGCTTAAAACAATCTGACTGAATAGATTACAGTCAGTTAACCTTGCATGGCACGCACACGCAATGTCAACCGTGACACTTTGCGTGACGCTGCATTCTTGTGCATGACGCCTTTTTGAGCGCCGCGCATCACTTCTGGAGTAGCAGCTTTCAAGGCAGCTTCTGCATCAGCTTTTTTGCCGCCGGCAATGGCTTCTTCAACCTTTTTCACTGTGCCACGCACGCGGCTCAAGCGGTTTTTGTTGATCGAAGCGCGGCGTGCTGAAACGCGGGTGGCTTTCTTGGCAGATGATGTATTGGCCATAATTGTCCTGGTAAATAATGTTAAAACTGAATTCGGGCTGGAGTTCGTTTCAAAGTCTGTCTAAGACTTCAAAGCCCTTCACAGCCTTCGGATTTTGGGCCTTATAGTAAGGCTGGAAGGCCACGTCAATCGCCATCTCTGGCTTGTTCTATAGGATAATGAATTGTCACTTTATAGCGAAAACCGCCCTTGGGGGTCATTTTATGTGTTGGACGAGCAACCAGGCTTCAAAGTGAAGCGCATTGTGGTCAATGAAGGGGGCCGCCTTTCCCTACAAAGCCACAAGCACCGCTATGAACATTGGACTGTGGTTGCGGGAACAGCAACCGTTACGGTGGGTTCGCAAGTTGTGGCACTGGTTCGCGGGCAATCCATTGATATTCCTTTTCAGGCAAAGCACCGTTTGGAAAATTTGCATGCTGGCGAAGTGATTGTGATTGAGGTGCAATTTGGCGATTATCTGGGTGAAGACGACATTGTGCGCTATGATGATATTTATGCTCGCACCTGAGGCTTTTTAACAGGCCACCACATTCACAGCCAAACCACCTTGTGATGTTTCTTTATAACGGTCGCTCATATCAACACCGGTTTGGCGCATTGTTTCAATACAGCCATCAAGCGGCACAATATGTGCGCCGTCACCGCGCAAGGCCAGTGAAGCTGCTGTGACGGCTTTTACCGCACCAAAGGCATTGCGTTCAATGCAAGGCACTTGCACCAAGCCGCCCACGGGGTCGCATGTCATGCCCAAGTGGTGTTCCAAGGCGATTTCTGCCGCGTTTTCAACTTGGGCATTGGTCCCGCCTAAAGCAGCGCAAAGGCCAGCAGCGGCCATGGCAGAAGCTGAACCCACCTCGCCCTGACATCCCACTTCAGCGCCAGAAATAGAAGCATTGTGTTTGATAATGCCGCCAATGGCCCCCGCGGTGAGTAAAAACACGCGAATGCCATTTTGATCAGCGCCAACACAATGATCGAGATAATATCGTATAACAGCAGGCACAACGCCTGCGGCCCCATTGGTGGGCGCAGTTACAATTTTGCCGCCTGCCGCATTTTCCTCATTCACTGCCATGGCATAGACTGAAAGATAATCCATCACGCGATGAGGCTGTAAATTATTGCTGCCCAGTTCCGTATTCAGTTGGGCAAAAACATCAGCCGCGCGGCGCTTCACTTTTAGCCCCCCTGGCAACTGGCCTTGAGTGACAAGACCGCGATTGATGCAGGCTTGCATGGCGTTCCAAATGGTGTCGAGGCTTTGGTTCAGTTCCGCGTCTGATTGAACTACGGTTTCATTGGCCCGCTTCATGGCCGCGATTGAAAGCTTGGACGCTTGGCCCATTTCCAACATGCTGGCGGCGGAATGAAATGGATAAGGCACATTAAAACTTGTGGGTTTTTCTGTGAGCGACCATTCACGTTCAAGCTTGGTTTGAACAAAACCGCCACCGATTGAAAAATAAGTTTCGCTGCAAATTTCGTGCTGTTTCTCATCAAACAGGCGAAACACCATGCCATTGGCATGTTCTTTTAAGGCGGGGCCGTAATCAAAAATGATATCTTGGGTAGCATTAAACGAAATACTATGGCCTTGAAGATTAACCGAGCTTGTTGCCGCCAACATTGCTTCAACAGCATCAGGATTAAGGGTTTGAGGCTCCTGCCCTGCCAACCCCAAAACCACTGCGCGATCTGTGCCGTGGCCCTTGCCCGTAAAGGCTAAAGAGCCATGCAACGTTGCTGTGATGCGTTTGGCTTTTTTGCAGTCATCAGCGTTTAGGCTTTGCATAAAGCGAGACGCCGCCACCATCGGCCCCATGGTGTGAGAGGATGAAGGGCCAATGCCAATTTTGAAAATTTCAAAAACCGATAAAAACATGATCGAAGACTAGAGGGATTTTGATCCGTGGCTAGTAGATTTTTACCGCTCCATTATCCGTTTGCGCCATTCCCCATCAAGCGGGCTGGAATATGACTGACGCCTTCAGGCCCGGATTGTTGTCTTCCAAGGCTATCGTCGTGTGGTGCAAATTGGCAATGGCGGCCACCATCGCCAAGCCCAAGCCACTGCCCGGCGTGGAGCGCGCATGATCCAACCTATGAAACCGCTCCAGCACTTTAGTGCGCTGATCGGCGGGAATGCCGTGGCCTGTATCTCTCACTTGCAGGGTTGCGGGCGCGAGAACAGCGAATGTGATTTTGGTTCCGGGTTCAGTGTGGCGAATAGCGTTTTCAACCAAATTCACGCCTAACTGAAACAACAATTCTTTATCGCCGCTGCAAAAAATATTGGGTGCAATCTCGCAATCCAATATTTTTCCTTCATCTTCAGCCACGGCTTGGTAGATGCTGCAAATTCTTTCGGCCATGTCTGAAAGATCGACTTTGGCGAATGCCGATTTGCGCGTACCTGCCTCAATCTGGGCAATGCGCAGCAAGGCTGCAAATGTAGACAACAGCTGATCTGAATCAACAATCGCTTCATCAATATGGCCGTGCAGCGCCTTGATGGTTTTAGCCGAACTGCGGGCTTGCTCTAACCTGTTGCGCAGCCGCGAAAGTGGTGTTCTTAAGTCATGGGCAATATCGCTTGAAACTTGTTTCAAACTTTCTAAGAGTGCTTGATTATTATCAAACAAATTATTCAGGTTTCCAGATAGCCGATCAATTTCATCAGAGGTGCCGCGTAGGGGTATGCGTTCTTTCAAGTTGCCTTTAACAATAGCAATGCTGGTGTGATTGATGGCATCGATGCGTTTTAAAAAGCTGCGACTCAACACAAGTCCGGCCACAAGTGCCAAAACGGCCGCAAGCAGGCCGGACCAGAAATAAGAATAAATCAAATTTTGGCGGGCACTTAACACACGTGATGCATCTTGCCCCGCAAAAATATAATAACCACCAGTGAACATTTTGCCTTGGCCCCAAACTTCTCGGGTTTTATCCTTGGCAAAGCCGGGGGGCAGTTTCTGCCAACCCAACTTTGGTTGTATAGAACTCAAATTTCCAACCAATTTTGCGCCAGATGGGCCCGCCACATAAAAATAGCTTCCGGGGTCATAAGGCCTGGCCACCCGCTCGGTAATTTCTTTGATCACAGACTCAGAACCTTCGGCATCAGATTCTTGCGTAAACGTGTTAAAATCATCGCGGATGCGGGCCCGCAATTGATCTTCCAGTGCGGCACTGGTGCTATAATAATTAAAGGTTAGCAACAGGCCCAAGCACGCCGCAAACAACAAGGCACACAGAGCTGCCAAACGAAAACTGATTGTGTTGAAAATTCGATTGTTAAAAAACAAGGCGATAGCCCACGCCACGTGTGGTTTGCAGCATGGCCTTCTCAAAACCCTTATCAAGTTTGGCACGAAGCCTGCTCACATGCGTTTCAACAACTGTGGTTTGCGGATCAAAGTTGAAACCCCACACATGTTCCAGCAACATGGTTTTGGTGACAACGCGGCCTTGGCTTCTCAACAAATATTCGAGCAACTTAAATTCTTGCGGCTGCAAATCGAGAAGCTTTCCACCACGATGCACTTCGCGCTTAAGCAAATTCATTTCAACTTCGCCCACGCGCAAAGACGTTTGCACTGCGTTGGGTTGGGGCCTTCGAGTTAACGCATTCAGCCGCGCCACCACTTCAATCATGGCAAAAGGTTTTACCAAATAATCATCGGCACCTGCTTCCAAACCTTCCACCCGATCATCAAGGCCAGACATGGTGGTGAGCATTAAAACAGGCGTATGATTATCTGCGCTGCGCAATTTTTTGACGAGTGATAGACCATCAAGCTCCGGCACCATGCGGTCGATAATCAGCGCGTCATAGGTTTCGGCTATGGCTCTGGCCAGACCCGCTGTGCCGGTTGCTGCGTGAACCACTGAATGGCCATTCTCCCGAAGACCTTGGCAGAGATGGTCTGCCGTGGCTTTGTCATCTTCGATCAGCAGTAGTTTCATTATTCAATGTGCCTCGTCCCAATTGTTTGCGGCCCGTGCATCAACTTGCAAAGGCACAGACATTTTAAGCGCAGGGTTGGGTGCATCTATCATTACTTTTTTGACAATTTCGCAGGTGCTTGCTGCCTCGCCTTCAGGGCATTCAAAAATCAATTCGTCATGCACCTGCAAAAGCATGCGGGCTTTAGACCCCTGCTCTTTCAAAGCAGGCATCATGCGCACCATGGCGCGGCGAATAATATCAGCAGCAGAACCTTGAATGGGCGCGTTGATCGAAGCGCGTTCCAGAAATGCTTTTTCAGAAGGATTCGGCGAATTGATGCGCGGGAAATGCATGCGCCGCCCAAATATCGTTTCCACAAATCCGTTGGCGCGGGCCTTGGCTTTGGTTTCTTCCATATAGTCTTTTATGCCGGGGAAGCGTTTGAAATATGTTCGAATATATTCCCCCGCTTCCTCACGGCTGATCGACAATTGGTTAGAAAGTCCAAACGCCGAGATGCCATAAATAATACCAAAGTTGATGGCCTTGGCGCGGCGGCGCACGGAACCATCCATGCCCTCAATGGGCACGCCAAACATTTCACTGGCTGTCATGGCATGAATATCCAAACCATCGGCAAAGGCTTTTTTCAATTGTGGAATATCGGCCACGTGGGCCAAGACGCGCAATTCAATCTGGCTATAATCGGCGCTGATCAACTTTGATCCAGCTGGCGCAATAAATGCAGTTCTGATGCGTCTGCCATCATCGGTGCGCACCGGAATGTTTTGTAGATTTGGATCTGTCGAAGACAAGCGGCCCGTGGACGTTGAGGCCATTGCATAAGACGTGTGGACACGGCCTGTTTTCGGGTTGATAAATGTGGGCAAAGCTTCGGTATACGTTGAGCGTAATTTGGCCAATTGCCGCCAATCCAAAACCCGTTGCGCCAGTTCAATGCCTTGGGTTGCTAAATCATCCAAGGCGCTGGCATCTGTGCTCCAAGCACCCGTGGCGGTTTTTTTACCGCCCGGCAAAGCCATTTTACCAAATAGAATATCGCCCAGTTGTTTCGGTGAACCTATGTTGAAAGGCTGGCCCGCCAATTTATGAATGTCAATTTCAATGGCAGCTTGTTTTGTGGCAAATTCGGACGAAAGTTTTGCCAGAACATTTCTATCAACTTCAATGCCTTCACGTTCCATCTGCGTCAAAACAGGAATGAGCGGACGCTCCAGTGTTTCATACACTGTCACTTTTTTAATCTGGTTCAATTTGTCTTTTAAAACCTTCCAAAGCCGTAGCGTTATGTCTGCATCTTCTGCCGCATAGGCCGTTGCCTTATCGATTGGCACGCGATCAAATGTAATCTGGCCTTTGCCACTTCCTGCCACCGATTTGAACGCGATTGGCTTGTGGCCTAAATGGCGTTCAGACAACTCATCCATGCCGTGGCCCACATCGCCTGATTCAACGACGTAAGAAAGCAACATTGTATCGTCAATCGGAGCAACAGAAATTGCATGCTGCGAGAGAACCAACATATCATATTTTAGGTTTTGGCCAATTTTCAAAACATGCGGTGCTTCGCACAGCAATTTTATTTTCGCCAGTGCTTCTGCTTTGTTGATCTGCCCCTCTAACAAGCCGCCGCCAAACAGGCCCTCGCCTGCGGCTTGATGAGCCAAAGGTATATAACATGCCTTGCCCGGAGCAGTTGCCAACGACACGCCCACAATATTGGCCTGCATCGCATCCAATGAGTCCGTTTCGGTATCAATACAAACATAGGCTTGGTTCAAAGCTGTAGCGATCCATTGATCCAATGCTGCAATCGAACTGACCGTTTCATACTCTGCGTGAACAACAGGAATGGCGCGAAGACTGGCGGCCAGATCTTCAGTTGGCACAGGATCAGCTTTGCGATGGCCCTTATACATTTCCGCCATCAAAGATTTTGGCTGTTCAGGGGGGGGCGTCTCCCCGCCATCTGGCGGCCAATGTTTTATTTCGACCGGCACAGGGTCAATCGCGCTGACATCTGCTTCCAAGGCGGCCGCAACCGTTTTGGTGATTGTGGTAAATTCCATCGCTTTCAAAAAACCAATAACTTCGGAAGCACGGGGCTGATGCACAGAAAATGAATCAATGTGTTCGATTACAGGAACATCATCAACCAAAGTTACCAAGCGTTTTGAAATGCGGGCTTTTTCAGCAAATTCGATCAAATTTTCGCGGCGCTTGTTTTGTTTAATTTCGCCAGCGCGGGCCAACAACTCTTCCAATGTTCCATAGGCGTTGATCAATTCTGCGCCGGTTTTCAAACCGATCCCTGGAACCCCTGGAACGTTGTCAGAAGTGTCACCAGCCAAAGCTTGCACATCAACAACCTTGTCTGGTGTAACGCCAAACTTTTCGAAAACCTCTGCCGGGCCAATGACCTTGTCTTTGCCGGGATCAAAAATCTCTATGCCCGGTTTTATGAGCTGCATCATATCTTTATCAGAAGTGATGATGCGAACAGTGGCACCAGCGGCCAGCGCCTGTTTGGCGTAAGTTGCGATCAAATCATCGGCTTCAAAATTTTCTATTTCAATTGATGGCAAGTTAAATGCGCGCGTGGCTTGCCTGATCAACGAAAACTGTGGCCGCATATCGGCTGGCGGATCTGGTCTGTGGGCCTTGTATTCAGGATAGAATTCGCTGCGAAATGTTTTCGAGGAGTAATCAAAAATAACCGCAATATGCGTGGGTGCATTGGGGCCAGTTTTGCTTTTCAGCAAGCCCCACAACATATTGCAATATAGCCTGACGGCACCAACCGGCAAACCATCTGAACGCTTATTATATTTCGGATCTTGATTGGTTGATTGAAAATAAGCTCGGAAAATATAGCCCGAACCGTCAATCAAATAAACATGATCACCGGGCTTTAAGGTTGAGACTGGGTTGAGATTTTGAGACATGTGAGGGGTTATGCCATTGCTTTGGCTGTTCCGCCAGTCTTGCCCATTCTGGGCGCTTAAAAAGAAATTTCAACATTGTATTCTTGGTCAGTTGATACAAGATCACTGGCCCTGCAACGCCAGCAGCTGTTGTGAGCAAAGACATCGCGGTTAAATTTAAGTTTGGCACATAACGCAACAGAAGCGTGCGTGTGAACGCCATGAACAAGAAGAAAGCCAGATATACCACAATTGAATTCTTGCCCAAATATTGCAAAGCATGTGCCCAACCAAATTTAGAAAACCAAACACCCATGCTGATCACCGCACCTGCACCAATGAAGCCCAAACACAAGCTTATGCCGGGTTGGGCCGACCAACCGGTTTTCACCAAAATGAAATTCGCCACGCCCCACAGCAACAAACCCACCAAAATGTGAAAGGCAGATCTCTTGTTTATTTCATCGGCAAATTTGAAAATATTTTTTGCCAACCAATAGCCAGCGAAGAAATAAACATATCGTGAGGCAAATTCATCAATCAACAAATAGCCAGTTTCAACGGGCGCCATTTCAAAAAGTGCTGCAACTGCAAACACCAACAATGGTGGCGCTTTGATCAAAGCTTTTGTCACCACAAAGAAAATGGCCAACATATAAATAAACCACAACGTGCCGAAGGGCTCTAGAAACCCAAGCGCATAATCGTGCAGCAAACCGGAAACCCCCGAGGTTTGATAGATGTCGTGGCCTTTGAATAGAAACTGGATCGACATCCACAACACGTAGAAATATGCAAAGTGAATAAATTTTGTGTCAAGAAACGCGCGCCACGGGCGTTGAATGCGGCTTGCCAAAAAAAGCCCTGAGATCATAAAAAAGTCAGGCATGCGAAATGGTTTTGCCCAATCGATAAACCCGTGAAGGGCTGAAACTTCGCCCACAGCTTTTTCAACACCCAAAGTTGAATGCATGGCCACAACCAGAACAATGCAAATGCCTTTTGCATAGTCCACCCAATTCACACGTTGTTTTAAAGTTTCCATTGCGTCCGTCTCACTTCGGCACATGAATGCGCCTTTCAGTGGATTTGCAATTTGCGCGCCAGCTTTCCCTCGTCTATAGAACGAAGTTAATGCACCCGTAGCTCAGCTGGATCAGAGCGCTGCCCTCCGAAGGCAGAGGTCACAGGTTCGAATCCTGTCGGGTGCGCCAATGATTTCAAATGGTTAGAAGAACTTCATCCTCACCGAAATTATAGAAGTAAGCACATAGTAAGCACCACGACACTCATAGTTGCTTGTCACACAGCTTTTGTGGTATCATCGCTATGCGTTGGTAACTTAATGGTAAAGTGACCTCCTTCATCGAGCCTCGTCAGGCGATGGGGTTCCTTAAAAGGGGTATATGCACGTTCGATTCGTGTTCGGCGCACATTTTACTTCGAGCCTAAAAGATCCCCCATGACACTTTTTCTCAATGTTAGTCCTGCCCGCAGGCAGTTCAAAGACCTGCTTGGGCAAGCAAACCATCTTTTAGTCACCGTCTTAGTGGGTCTGCACGCTGTTGAAGTTGGTCTTATTACCGACTGTCCCAAAGAACTGCATGCAGCTTGGAATCCTAAAGACCCGAAGGCATCCGCTGCTCGAAGCAGAAAGCTAGTTTTAGAAATGGCTCTCATACGAGCTACCGATGCAATTGATGCTTACATCAGTTGGGCATGCAGAAAACCAGCAATTGTCAGAGATGACGCTACCATGCGTAACATCCACCGTGCGGAACGAAGTGTTTTGAACAGATTCCGCGCACTGGCGGATAACTCAAAGATACTTGATAAAAAAATGTTTGCGTTGGTCGAAGTTTTGATTGCTTGGCGTAACTTATCTGCGCATGCACTCGCTGACAATGAAGCATCAGAAGCATCACTTCAAATACTTCAGGACAATGACAAATGGTTGCGGGAAAATTTCAGAGGACTGTCAGCAGAAAGACTGATCTCAGACTTCAGGAAGCACGGCCCCCCATCACTTAAGGACACCACATCTCTTATTCAGGCGGCCCATCAAGCAACTGAACAATTGGATCAGGAGCTTCTCGCTAAAATTGATCCTGAAGAATACCTTTGGGATTTTATAGAAGTTTGCTCAAAGCAAAGAGATGGCACTGGCAACAAAAACACGTCTCAAGCAAAAATCATACAAAGCGTATGGGGTAAAGACGAATCTGATAGAGAAGCTACTGTGATGTCATTTTTGACAAACAATGGTTTGTCGAGATCACGAAAAGATGGGCAAGTTCTTGAGTTCACAGAGGGACTTTTGACAAGCGTAGCGACAATGAAACCCACCCAAGTTTTAAATGAACTGAAATTGAGGCTAAACCTTCATTCTTAGGGTCTGTTTTACATACAACAACTCGATTAGTCGATGTCCCCCAAATTGTCGTCAAACACCCTTACCAACGACATCAACTTTTCAGTCACGCGCTGCACAATCGACTTTCGTTCCAGAATCTTCGGCTTTTCCTTCAGGGCTTCGACGATTGTTTCACTCAGCGGCTCTTTGCCCGTGAAGTGATAGTCTTCGACCATGCTTTTGAGGGCTTCGGCTTTTAGCCCTTCGGTTTCGCAGATTTCCCGAATGGCCTTGGTTTTTTCTTCAGTCCAGAAATCAGTGAAGGCATCTGAGACGGGCTGGCCTGCGGGAATGTTGGGCATGTTTTCTTTGATAAAGCGTTCAATCAATTCGCGCTTGCTGCGAAGCTTTACGTCGGAACCCAGAAGATCAAAAACCAGTTTGAGCTTTTGGTCGCGTGCAGCTTTTGTTTCGGGGTCTTGACTGTTCTGGTCTTGGGCGATCTGATCCAGCAAGGCCAAAATATAGGCCACATTGATTTCGTCGCGCTGGATCAATTCCAGTTCGAAATCGACTTCCTCAATAATTGAAACTGGGTCTTCACCTTCTGCTTTCAACTTTGTGCGGTCTTTGAGGTCAAGATACTTGCTTTTGTAATCGTCAAAGGTTTGCTGGTCCATATTGACCTCAGTCCAGCTGAACTCTGAAAAGCCCTGCAACACGTTGAGAATACGGATCAACCTTCGGAAAGCCATCACGAAAGCCAACAGCATATTTTCATCGTGAATGGCATCAACCGCTTTGGGCACCGGTGCTATTTGTAACAGCTCTTTCACCGTAAGATTAAATTTGTC
>JAYWFC010000107.1:0-4252 GCA_043778995.1 Aestuariivirga sp. | reverse complement strand
AAATTTCTGATCGGCTTTGATTGTTGTCCATATTATAATCATCATGTTGGGGATATTCATGACCAAAAAACCAATCCCCTACACGGTTGACAAGCACGCCAATGTTGTCACGCCACGTGGGCGCATCAGGTGTGAGGTTGGTTTGGATGATGTCATTGCCACCATAAAGCGAAATGGAGTCAGCCACCAAGTTGCCACCCGCATCGATGATTTGGCCGCGAATGGTGGTGTTGGCCAGAAGACGTTGCAACACCGGGCCCGCCGTTTCAGGTGCGATGGGAAAATCAAGATTGGTGGAGCCGCTATCAGAATTATCAACGCTCATCTTGTCATCAAGTTTGTCTGGGTTGATAACAATGGAACTGGTGTCTGCTGTGGCAGAACCCGCAATGGCCGCCGCAATTATTTGGCCTTGCACCAAAAGGCTTTCAACACGGGCATTGATCAGGCTTTGGCGATATTGATTAAAATACAAAATGCCAATTGAAAGGATGACAAGGCCCAGAATATTGATCAGTGCAATGCGAGAGGCCAAATTGCCCGGCGCTAACCACGAAAGAATTCCACAGCGCTTTTTTATGCTGGAAGACGCCGCATCAACGTCATTGATGTCGTCAATGTCTGTTGGTGCGGCGGGATCGGAATTCATGGTAGCCTATTATTGTTCCTTGAAGCGATAGCCCACGCCATAAAGCGTTTCGATGCCATCAAAGCTTTCATCGGCGGCCGAGAATTTTTTGCGCAAGCGTTTGATGTGGCTGTCGATGGTACGATCATCAACATAAACTTGGTCATCATAGGCTGCATCCATCAAGGCATCGCGGCTTTTCACAATGCCCGGGCGCAAGGCCAAGGCCTGCAAAATTAAAAACTCAGTCACCGTCAAAGTAACGGGTTGGCCTGACCACGTGCAGGCATGGCGATCAGAATCCATCACCAATTTGCCGCGTTCAATAATCTTGGACGCATCGGTTGGCACTGGCGTTCCATCACGCGGAACGGCGCGGCGCATAACGGCTTTGACGCGTTCAACCAAAAGACGTTGTGAAAATGGTTTTTTCACAAAGTCATCAGCACCCATTTTCAGGCCGAAGAGTTCATCAATCTCATCATCTTTCGACGTTAAGAAAATAACCGGCAAATCGGTTTTCTGGCGAATGCGGCGCAAAAGTTCCATGCCATCCATGCGCGGCATTTTAATGTCAAAAATAGCCATGTCTGGCGGATTATCCTGCAAGCCTTGCAGGGCTGCTGCACCATCATTGTATTTTTGCACGGTATAGCCCTCGGCTTCGAGAACCATGCCGACCGATGTTAAGATATTGCGATCGTCGTCAACCAAAGCCACTGTTGGCATTCGCTTTTTCCTTATTGTTAAACGCGTGAGTGCTGTTAGGTATGAAACTAGAACAAATTGTGGCAGTGTTTTAGCTGGGGTTTGACTGAAAGGCCAGAGCGATGAATGAAACTGCACAATTAGCCAAAGCCGCCATTCTTGCTGGCAAGGTGGGAACGCTTGCCACGATCGATTTTGAGACCCATGGGCCTTTTGCGTCACTGGTCAATTATTCATGTTTTAGCAAAGGCTTTCCCGTGTTCTTGCTTTCAGGCTTGGCGCGCCACACCAAAAATGTGTTGGCGGATTGTCGGGCCAGTTTCTTGGTGGCTGAGTTGCCGCCAACGGGGGACGCATTAACCGGGCTTCGTGCCACCATCACAGGCGATATTGAAATGATCACACCTGATGCCGTTACCAAAACCTATCTTGCCAAGCACCCTTATGCTGAGGCTTATGTGGGCTTTGGTGATTTTGCGTTTTATTTACTTGTGCCAAAAACGGTTCACGTGGTGGGTGGCTTTGGGCGCATCGAAACCTTTATGGCAGATGCGATCTTTTAGTTTGAAATGGCCAAGCGATAACCTCGCCGGCAAATAATGCGGCCCACACGACGACGGGCTGCAACACCAATCTGGGCAGATGATACCAAAGACCAAGGCCCGAATGATTGCCGCTGATATCTTGCAGGGCATGATTGATATTGGCGGGAAACACACACACTGCATAAAGCGCCAAAGCAACACCAGCGGCTTTGCGCAAAGGTGAAAACATAAGCCCCGCAGCACCCGCAATTTCACAAAGGCCGGTGAGAAAAATAACAAGGGCGGGCATGGGCACCCAATCAGGCGTTATTTTTATAAAAGGTTGGGGCAACGCAAGATGCAATACGCCAGCGATTATATAAAGCCCAACCAGCAACCAGCGAGTGATGGCCATTGCATTTTCTTTCGGGGCACCATTCAAAAAAGACTTGCAGTTGGCCCCTCGGGAAGAACAGCCAACTGCAAGCTTCAAACAAAGCCCGGGGCGAATTCCGGGCTTCGAGGTTTTACATCTTTGGCAAGAGCACGTGATCAATTACGTGAATCACACCATTGGATTGCTTCACGTCAGCGATTGTCACCATCGCTGTGCCGCCATTTTCATCGGCAATCATAACCATGTTGTCTTTGACAGAAAGCTTCAACTTGCAGCCGCCCACTGTTGTCACTTCATGTGTACCGCCATCGGCCATTGCCATCTTGGTTACGTCTGCGGCCATTGCAGCGGCCGGGATCACATGGCAGGTGAGAATTTTGACAAGCTTGTCTTTGTTTTCTGGCTTCAACAACGAATCCACTGTGCCTGCTGGCAAAGCAGCAAATGCTTCATTGGTTGGCGCAAACACGGTGAATGGGCCTTTACCTTGCAGCACATCAACAAGGCCAGCAGCCTTTACGGCAGCAACCAATGTTGTGTGATCTTTTGAGTTCAAAGCATTTTCGATGATGTTCTTTTCTTCCAGCATTGGCGAGCCACCCACTTCAGGGTTTGCAGCAAAGGCTGAGGCTGAAACAAACAATGTTGCTGCCAAAGCAGCGGCCGACACGAAACGACGATTAAAATTCATGATTTTGACTTTCTGTTTGAAGCCCCAAAAGGGGCAGTTTTTTAAAGTTGAGGAAGGAAAAGTCCCGTTGGCGCGTTTTGAATGACCCGCCAACGGGGTTGGTCTGCTCCCTGTCGCGGAGAGGTTTACTTTGGCAAAAGCACGTGATCGATCACGTGGATTACGCCGTTGGATTGACGAACATCGGCGATCGTCACTTTTGCAGTGCCGCCCTTTTCGTCGGTAATTGTAACTTTGCCGCCTTTGGCAGAAAGCTTCAGCATGCAGCCGCCCACAGTTTTCACTTCGTGCACGCCGCCATCATCCTTGGCCATTTTGGCGATGGTTGCAGCCATAACTTTGCCGGCAATAACGTGGCAGGTTAGGATCTTCACCAAGGTTGCCTTGTTTTCAGGCTTCAACAAGGTTTCAACAGTGCCAGCAGGCAGCATTGCAAACGCTTCGTTGGTTGGGGCCAAAACTGTGAATGGGCCAGCGCCCATCAATGTATCAACCAAGCCTGCGGCTTTCACAGCAGCGACCAGAGTTGTGTGATCTTTTGATTTCAATGCATTTTGAATGATGTTTTTGGTTGGATACATTGCCGAGCCGCCCACCATTGGGTTGGCCAAAACTGCACCAGCGCCGACAGCCAGCATCAGCGAAGTTGAAATAAGAAGTTTGCGAAATGACGTCATGATAATCTCCTGTTGGTTCCCAGTTGTGCCTGGACATCAAGAGTAACGCGGCGACTTTCAGAGAAGTTTCAGAATTGTTAATCACGTTTTCGTGATCAGATGGCGTGGATGTTGCCTGTCGCCAAAACGGCACCCGTGGGCTGGCCTGTGGGTGAACCGCCCGTTGGTTCATCGCTGATGGCCAACACAGCACCAGAAAGTTTGGCTTTGAGAGATGCCTGCAAAGTTAATGTGCCGGTTTGAGCTGACGGCAAAACACCCAAAGAAATGGGTGGGTTTTTACCCTCGATCAACCACAGTTGAAACACGCGGCCCGCAGCAGGCGTTCCGGCCACACGGTTGAGTTTGATCTGGCCTTTTTGATCATCATAAAAAGCCACAAGTTTCAATGCATCATTGGCGGCGGAAAGTTCAGCCACGTAATTTTCGCCACTGTTCAAACCAGTTTTGCCTTGCTGAATATAAAGCGACGTTGCAATTGCAAATGCTGCAAGCGAAGCAAAGCTTAAACCGCGCCAGAAGGCTAAACTTTGAAGCCAGTTTGGCTGAACCTCAGGCTTTCCAAACAGCCGGTTTTCGATACTATCCAAAACATGGCGCGGCGCCACAACGGGTGCAATGTCATCG
>JAYWFC010000106.1:0-11261 GCA_043778995.1 Aestuariivirga sp. | reverse complement strand
TCTTACAGCGCTTCTGCGCCGGAAATAATTTCGATAAGCTCTTTGGTAATTTGAGCTTGGCGTTGACGATTGTATTTAATCGACAGTTTGTTGATCATGTCGCCAGCGTTGCGCGTGGCATTGTCCATCGCACTCATGCGGGCACCCTGTTCAGAGGCAGCATTTTCCAGAAGTGCGCGGAACACTTGAATTGAAATATTGCGCGGCAACAAATCAGCCAGAATTTCGGTTTCATCAGGCTCTGCTTCATAAACAGCGCCTGCCAAATCTGGGGCCTTGCCACCAGAAACCGCAGCAGGGATCAATTGCAACGCCGTTGGCTTTTGTGAAATAACGGATTTGAATTCAGCAAAGAATAACGTGCACACATCAAATTCGCCATCGGCAAACATGCTGATGATTTTTGCGCCAACGCCTGTGGCATTGTCATAACGCACCGCTTTTTGGCCGCGAAAATCAACCGCATCAACAATATATTTGCCGTATACGCGCTTCAGCGAGTCATTGCCCTTTTTGCCAACCGTCATCATTTTCACGGTTTTGCCTTGGGCAACCAGCCTGTCAGCATGTTCACGCGCAAGCCTTGTGATGGATGAGTTAAAACCACCGCAAAGGCCGCGCTCTGCCGTGCAGATAACCAGAAGATGGGTTTGATCTTTGCCAGTGCCTGCAAGCATTTGGGGCGCACCTGCTTGGCCTGCAACTGCGCTGGACAAGTTGGCCAAAACGACCGCCATACGTTCAGAATAAGGACGTGCAGCCACTGCTGCTTCTTGCGCGCGGCGCAATTTAGCAGCGGCCACCATTTGCATGGCCTTGGTAATCTTGCGGGTTGCCTTAACCGAGGCGATACGGTTGCGAAGATCTTTAAGACTGGCCATTACGCTCTCTTATGCAAAAGCTTTGGCGAAGGCATCGACCGCGGCTTTAAGCTTTGGCATCATCGTATCCGAGATGGCTTTTTCAGTGCGGATCGCATCCAAGATATCCATGTGCTTGTCTTTGAATTTGGCCAAGAGACCATCTTCAAAATCACGAACACGGTTCACTGGGATCGCATCGAGATAACCGTTTACGCCAGCGTAAATTGAAACAACCTGTTCTTCGGTTTTCAACGGAGAAAACTGTGGTTGTTTCAGCAATTCCGTCAAACGCGCACCGCGGTTCAACAGCTTTTGTGTGGAAGCGTCAAGATCGGAACCGAACTGAGCGAAGGCCGCCATTTCACGATATTGGGCCAATTCGCCCTTAATCTTACCAGCAACCTGCTTCATGGCTTTCACCTGAGCAGCCGAGCCCACGCGCGACACGCTAAGGCCCACGTTTACCGCAGGCCTGATGCCTTGATAGAACAAATCGGTTTCCAAGAAAATCTGACCATCGGTGATCGAAATCACGTTGGTTGGAATATAGGCTGAAACGTCGTTGGCTTGGGTTTCAATCACAGGCAAAGCCGTCAAAGAACCGGCACCCAAAGCATCATTCAACTTGGCTGAACGTTCAAGCAAACGCGAATGGAGATAGAACACGTCACCAGGATAGGCTTCGCGGCCTGGTGGGCGGCGCAGCAACAATGACATTTGGCGATAAGCCACGGCTTGCTTTGACAAATCGTCATAGGCAATCAGCGCATGCATGCCGTTGTCGCGGAAATATTCGCCCATGGTGCAGCCCGTGAAGGGTGCAAGATATTGCATCGGCGCTGATTCAGAAGCCGTTGCTGCAACCACGATGGAATATTCCATGGCGCCTGCATCTTCCAAAATCTTCACAAACTGAGCAACGGTTGAACGTTTTTGGCCGCAAGCCACATAAACGCAATAAAGCTTTTCTTTATCAGGGCCATTCACGTGAATGGCTTTTTGGTTGAGGATTGTATCCAAAATAATAGCGGTTTTGCCGGTTTGGCGATCGCCGATCACCAATTCGCGCTGGCCACGGCCAACGGGGATCAACGCATCAACGGCTTTGAGACCAGTGGACATCGGTTCATGCACAGATTTGCGCGGAATAATGCCAGGCGCTTTCACGTCAACGCGGCTGAATTTCTTGGCCTTGATGGGGCCTTTGCCGTCAATCGGGTTGCCAAGCGCGTCCACAACGCGGCCCAGCAATTCAGGGCCGATTGGAACTTCAACGATGGCGCCCGTGCGCTTTACTGTGTCACCTTCTTTAATGTCGCGGTCATTACCGAAAATAACCACGCCCACATTGTCGGTTTCAAGGTTGAGGGCCATGCCACGAATGCCGCCTGGAAATTCAACCATTTCACCAGCTTGCACATTATCCAAGCCATAAACACGAGCAATACCATCGCCCACGGACAAAACTTGTCCAATCTCAGCAACATCGGCATCTTTGCCAAAGTCTTTGATTTGCTTTTTAAGGATGGACGAAATTTCGGCGGCGCGAATATCCATGGTCAGCCGGTTCCCTTCATTGAAACTTTGAGGTTTTGCAGTTTTGTTTTGAGTGAATTGTCAATCATAGTGGTGCCAATTTTGACAACCAGCCCACCAAGAAGCGAAGAATCGATTTTGGATGTAATGGATACATCCTTGCCCACGCGCGCCTTTAAAGCGGCGCTTAAATCTTTGAGTTGGGCCGGAGTTAATTTTTCAACCGAAGTTACTTCGGCAGTGGCTTCGCCTTTGGCTTCGGCCACTTTGGCTTGAAACGCGGTGATGGCATCGCTTAAAGCACCCAGCCTGCGATTTTTGCACAAAAGCTTCACAAAATTCAAAGCAAGGCCGGAAATATCAGCTTTTTGGGCCAATGCTGAAAGTACATTCAGCTGATCATCGGCTTTTGAGACCGGAGAATTGAGAGCAGTTTTGAGTTCAGGCGAAGAGCCAATCATAGCCTGAAGTGCTGCCAATGCCTTTGCAGTGGCTGGAATGGCTTTTTCTTCAGTTGCAAGGTCAAACAAGGCGTTTGCATATCGCCCCGCAACACCGCTGATCACTTGATTTGCCGCCAATTTGTTAAACCCGCTTGTTTTTTAAAAGGCGATTCAATGACGCCGCGCGCGTTCGCTATCACAGTGTGAGAGGGCTGGCAACCAGACATTCAAAAGCCTGTTCAGCCTTCAATGGCGACGGATTGCCGCAATGTGAATTTTTCGCAATAAAAAACCCGGCGTGGGAGGACGCCGGGCCGTTTACCTGTGAGTGGAATTAACCGTGAAACTGGGTTTCAAGCTGATAACGCTTGATTCCCATATCGGCCAAATCAGCAGCTGACAGGCGGTTTAAGTTAAACTTTGCCTGTTCAGCACCTGATTTTTGCTTTTTCATGCGCAAAAATCGGTTGAGCATGATTAGCGAACTGCGTCTTTGGCGATGCGGCCAATGTCTGTACGGGCAATGCCCAAATCAGCCAGTTCACGGTTAGACAGGGATTGGAGCTCAGACACAGTGCGGCTGTAACGCTTCCAAGTATTAATACGTGTTTTCAGTACTTCAAACATTTTAAACTCCTTCTGGGAATCTCATAGTCTCTATTTACAGATCCCATTTAGGTGCAATGCAGCAAAATTACCAATGCAAAATTTGCATGGCTACTAATACCTGAGGTATATCATATGTTTATAAAATCGTAACAATCGCCGTTATCAATGGTGCGTTGCCGCAAAATTGATCAAGTGCTGCCTTTTTTCGACCAAAGTGGTTAAAAACGGTTAAGCATAATCATTGCCTTAATATTTACCCTTCCTCGGCTAGAAAATCCTGCAAGAGATTTGGGCTGTTTGATTAAAACATGCCGCTGGGCGAGGTTGCACGTGTTAGAATCAGATCAAGTTTTTTCCTTTGACGAGGCTTTTGCCGCTTTGGTGGTGGAGCAAAATACCGAAACCTCTTCACCGATCAGGGAAGCTGGCGAAGCTGATTTGAAACAGGCCCTCAAAGCATCGGGCGAGGCGGCCTATCGTTGGCAGATTGACACCGACGAAATATTTTGGAGCGCTAACGCGCCGGAAGTTTTGGGCTGTTCACCTGATGTGATTGCGTCGGGAAAATTATTTGCCAGATTGCTGGATGTGGAAAATGTGACCACGCGCTATGAAGCCGTGATGAACAGCAAGGCGCGCGATGATGGCCGCGGCGTTGCCTTCCAAATTGAATATATGTTCCGCAGTGAGGGCCGCCATAACAGCACGTCGATTTGGCTGGAAGATGTGGGCCGTTGGCAGGCGGGGCTGGATGACCAGCCAAAAGTGGTGTTCGGCACGGTGCGCCGCATTGATGATCGCCATTCGCGTGATCAACATCTGAATTTTTTGGGCAACTGTGATCCCTTAACCGGCATGATGAACCGTGGCCGCATGACAGAAGCTTTGGGCGAAGCCATTGTCGTTGCGCGCAAAAGCAATGGTTCGTGTGCCTTTGCGCTGGCGGCTGTCAATAATCTTTCAACCGTCAACGAAGCCTATGGTTTTGATGTGGCCGATGAAGTGATTGTGGCTGTAGGCCGCAGGTTGCGCCAGGTGATGCGGGTGGGCGACGGGATTGCGCGTTATTCTGGAGGCAAGTTTGGCATTATCCTGAATGATTGCGGCGAAGACGAACTGAAAACTGCCCTTGAACGCTATTTGGCGGTGGTTCGTGATAATGTGATTGAAACGGAACACGGGCCGGTTTGGGCCATGTTATCTTTGGGCGCATTGTGCATGCCCTCTGAAGCAGCAAACGAGCATGAGGCAACATGCCGGGGTGAAGAAGCCTTGAACGAGGCGGTGAAGCTTCCTTCTGATGGCTATATAATTTATAAACCCTCTGTCAGGCGCACCAGCGAACGGCAGTTGAATGCGCGTTGCGCCACCGAAATTGTAAAATGCTTGAAAGACGATCGGTTCAAGCTGGCGTTTCAACCGATAATATCAGCCAAAACCGGCGTGGCCGAACTTCACGAGGTTTTGCTGCGCATGGTTGAAGGCGATCAAGGTGAATTGATTGCGGCTTCCCATCTTATTCCTGTGGCTGAACATTTGGGCTTGGTGCGCTTGATTGACCGCTCTGTCATGCAAATGATTGTGCAAACCTTGCATACCTATCCGCAAGCGCAACTGACGATGAATGTTTCAGGCACTACGGCCACGGATCCGCATTGGTATGGGCAGCTTTTGGAAGTGATCACAGAAAATGCCGCAATTGCGCCGCGTCTTATTGTGGAGATTACCGAAACCGTGGCCTTGAATGATCTTAAATCAACGCGCAATTTTGTTGAAGGCTTGCGCAAGGCCGGTTGCGGTGTTGCCATTGATGATTTTGGCGCGGGCTATACGTCATTTCGCAATTTGCGGGAATTGCCGGTGACCATGTTGAAATTAGACGGTACGTTCTGCGGCAATTTACGCAAGAACAAAGACAATGAATATATGGTGCGAAGCCTTCTTGATCTCTCACAGAAGTTTAACCTGAAAACGGTGGCTGAATGGGTTGAACAGCAAGACGATGCTGATGATCTCAAAGCATGGGGTGTTGACTATATGCAGGGCCATCTTTTTGGTCAGGCCAGTGTTGTGCCGCCTTGGTCTGAATATGAGCCAAGCACCTTTGCTCTGAACGCCAGTGTGTTAAACAACAATGTTTTAAACGCACACATTTTGAGCCCAAAGTTGGAAGATTTGGGAATGCATGTTGAACAAGCCCCACCCACGAGTGAAACTGTGTTCGAATTTGTCGCTTCTGAAACTTCTCTCACAGAAGCTTTCGAGACTTCAAACCAAGAGATTTTGGAAAACGAAACCACAGGCAGCCAAACCACAGGCAGCGAAACGATGGGCAACATGGAACTTGATTTCAGCGATATTGACACAAGCATCGCCAACTTACGCGCCACAATGCTTGAGCTTGCGGCTCGGCAAGAAAATTCTGAAGCTCAAGAGGCGGCTTGAACTTTAGCGCCCGATATTATCAACCTTCTGCTGCATAGCAGCCAGTTGATCTTTCAGGGCCTGTAAGTCATCTTTGCTGGCAGCCTGCGATGAGGCTGGTTGTGCAGGCGCAGCAGTTGGCTCTGCCATTGCACCGGGCATCATGGCAGCAAATGGATTAAACATTTTCATGGCATCATTGAACATGGCCATGTTGCGCTTTGCATGTTCTTCCATCCCAGCCAAATTACCGGGCATGCTCATTTGGCCAAGGCCCATGCCATCAACCATTTGCTTTCTGATTTTATCTTGTTCCTTGGTCAAATTTTCCAATGAAAAATCAAGATAGCCCGGCACAAAACCCTGCATTTGATCGCCATAAAAACGAATGAGCTTGCGCAGGAAGTTTATGGGCAGCAAATTTTGCGTGCCTTTGTTTTCTTCTTCAAAAATAATTTGGGTTAAAACAGATCGCGTGATGTCTTCACCGGTTTTGGCATCATAGACCAAAAAGTCTTGGCCGTTTTTAACCATCAAAGACAAATCATCCAACGTAACATAAGTGCTTGTGGCGGTGTTATAGAGCCGGCGATTGGCATATTTTTTAATCACGGTGGCTTGTGGTTGGTTTTTATCGTCACTCACGTTTCAACACTCCATACTGTCTTATAAAAACTTGCTCCGTGCGCTGCACAATAGCAAGTGCAAAAAATTCTCGCAATTGCGTATAGAACGGGACTATTGTCGATTAAATTTCAATGGAGTTTCTTATGAGTGCCTTTCATGACATCGTCATCGTTTCAGCAGCCAGAACGCCCGTGGGTTCATTCAACGGGGCCTTGGCCAGTTTAACCGCCGCACAACTGGGCACTGTTGCCATTAAGGCTGCGTTGACGCGCGCTGGGGTTGAGGCTGGGCATGTCGATGAAGTGATCTTGGGCCAGGTTTTAACCGCTGCTCAGGGCCAAAACCCAGCGCGCCAAGCCGCTGTTCATGCCGGAATTGCAAATTCCGCAACAGCGTGGGGCCTTAACCAAGTGTGTGGCTCTGGTCTTCGCGCCGTGGCCCTAGGGGCCCAGCAAATTATCACCGGTGATGCTTCCATTGTTATTGCGGGCGGCCAAGAATCCATGAGCAAATCAAACCATGCCGCCCATTTGCGCGATGGCGTTAAAATGGGTGATTGGAGCATGATTGATACCATGATCCGCGATGGGCTGTGGGATGCTTTCAATGGCTATCACATGGGCACCACGGCCGAGAATGTTGCCAAGCAGTGGCAAATTACGCGTGACCAGCAAGATGCCTTTGCCGTGGCCTCGCAAAACAAGGCCGAGGCGGCACAAGCCTCTGGCAAATTCAAAGATGAAATTGCCGCTGTTACAATCTCAACCCGTAAGGGCGATGTGATTGTGGACAATGATGAATATATTAAGAAAGGCGTTACACTTGAATCCGTCGCCAAACTGAAATCAGCGTTCCAAAAAGACGGCACCGTAACGGCGGCCAATGCTTCAGGCATTAATGATGGTGCAGCTGTGGTGATGTTGATGAGTGCGGCTGAGGCAGCAAAACGTGGACTCACCCCCCTTGCCCGCATTGCATCATTTGCCACCGCAGGTGTTGACCCCGCATTGATGGGCTCTGGCCCCATTCCTGCTTCACGCGCCGCCTTGAAAAAAGCGGGATGGAACGCAGGCGATCTGGATGTGATTGAAGCCAATGAAGCGTTTGCGGCACAGGCCTGTGCTGTGAACAAAGACATGGGTTGGGATTTGGCCAAGGTCAACGTGAATGGCGGGGCCATTGCGATTGGCCACCCGATTGGTGCATCGGGTGCGCGCATCCTCAACACATTGCTTTATGAAATGCAGCGTTCCAAAGCTAAAAAAGGCTTGGCCACCCTTTGCATCGGTGGTGGCATGGGTGTAGCCATGTGCTTAGAAAGATAAGTGTTTAGAACGATAAAAAAATTTGGGAGAAATAAATGGCGCGTATTGCAGTTGTAACTGGTGGCACCCGAGGTATTGGGGCTGCCATTTCAAAGCAGTTGAAGGCTGATGGTTGCACGGTTGCAGCAATTTATGCAGGCAACGATGAAGCCGCCGCCGCTTTTAAAGCCGAAACGGGCATTCATGTTTTTAAATGCGATGTGTCGAGTTACGACGTGTGTTCAGCAACGCTGAAAGCCATTGAAGCTGAGTTGGGCCCTATTGATATTCTGGTGAACAATGCTGGCATTACGCGCGATGCCATGTTCCACAAAATGTCGCCACAACAGTGGCAAGATGTGATGAACACAAATTTGAATTCTCTCTTTAACATGTGCCAACCCATTTGGGGCGGCATGCGGGATCGTGGCTTTGGCCGCATCATCTGCATATCATCCATCAACGGCCAAAAAGGCCAAATGGGCCAGACCAATTATTCAGCCGCCAAGGCGGGTGAAATCGGTTTTGTTAAATCTCTGGCCCAAGAGGGTGCTGCAAAAGGCATAACCGTCAACGCCATTTGTCCGGGCTACATCGGCACCGAAATGGTAAAAGCCATTCCAGAAAAAGTTTTGAATGAACGGATTTTGCCGTTGATTCCCGTTGGGCGTTTGGGTGAGCCTGAAGAAATTGCCCGCTGTGTCAGTTTTCTGGCCGCCGATAATGCCGGGTTTATTACGGGTGCAACACTCACCGCCAATGGCGGGCAGTATATGGTTTAAGTGATGTGGCAGGGTTTGCGGCTTGAAGCCAAAGGCTTAAGCTGCAACCGCGGCGGGCGACCAATCTTTCAAGATTTGAATTTTGTAATCACCAGCGGCCAGTTGGTGGAATTGCGCGGGCCCAATGGTTCTGGCAAATCATCCTTGTTGCGTTTGCTCGCGGGGCTGAATGCGCCAGAAAGCGGCACGCTTCAGTTCGATCCGGCGCAAGATTCAACTGCTGAATTGTGCCATTATGTGGGCCACCAAGAGGCCATCAAGCCGGCTTTGTCGGTTCAACACAATATCGTTTTCTGGCAAAAATTTTTAGGCGGTGCTGGGGCTTTGCCGCTTGAAACTTTTCACTTGGGCAAACTGAAAGATGATGCAGCAGGGCTTTTGTCTGAAGGCCAACGCAGGCGTTTGGCCTTGTCGAGGCTTTCAGCCATCTCTCGTCCGCTCTGGTTGCTCGACGAGCCAAGCGTGGGGCTTGACCATGCAACGCTGCGAGATTTGAAAACATTTATGCACAGCCATCTGTCACAAGGTGGCATGATTATCGCGGCCACCCATGCCGAACTGGGCTTGGCCAATGCGCAAGTGCTCAATCTTGGGAGCCGCAATTGATGTGGCAATCTTGCAAAGCCTTGCTCTGGCGCGATGTGCAGCTTGCCCAAAGGCAAGGCGGTGGACTTGGTGCAGCCTTGGCTTTTATCCTGGCGGTTTTGGTTCTGGTGCCCATTTCGGTGGGGCCTGATTTGGCATTGCTGCAACGCTTGGCACCCGGCCTGATGTGGCTTTCACTATTGTTGGCGGTGTTGTTGACAGCAGACCGCATGTTCCAGCAAGATTTTGAAGATGGTTCACTTGATCTGATGACCATGGCCGCCCTTCCTTTTGAGCTTGTGGTGCTGATTAAATTTCTGGGGCATTGGTTGACCGTGTCTTTGCCCTTGGCATTAATCGCACCGCCTTTGGGATTGATGCTTAATCTGGATGTTGCAAGCTTGCCCATCTTGTGGCTTTCAATGTTTGCAGGCTCGCTTGCCTTATCATTGTTGGCGGGCCTTGGGGGTGCTGTCACTGTGGGCCTGCGCCGCGGCGGGCTTTTGGTTTCATTACTGATCATGCCGCTTTATGTGCCGGTTTTAATCTTTGGTGTTTCAGCCACGACCATGATGATGGGGCCACAAAGCCCTGTGCCGTCACTCTTGATATTGGTTGCCATCACTCTGGTCAGTTTGGTTGTGGCACCCTTGGCCAGCGCTGCGGCTTTGCGGGCCTATCTCCAATGAGGATGTTCTTGTAAGATATTATCATGCAAAAATTTGCCAATCCTGTTGTGTTTTTAAAACTTGCCAATGCGGTTTTGCCTTGGGTGTGGGTGCTAACTGCGGCCCTGTTTGCCATTGGGCTTTATGGTGCGCTGGTCACCACGCCGCCCGATGCTGTGCAGGGTGAGGCCATGCGCATTATGTATATTCATGTGCCCGCGGCTTGGATGGGGCTTTTTGTTTATGTGCTCATGGCGGTTTTCAGTGCCATCGCATTGGTTTATCGCCATCCTTTGGCCGATGCGGCGGCCAAAACCGCAGCGCCCTTGGGGGCCATGTTTTGTTTTCTGGCACTGGCCACGGGTTCTATCTGGGGCAAGCCCATGTGGGGCACATGGTGGGTGTGGGATGCCAGACTTACATCGATGTTTGTGTTGATGTTGCTTTATCTCGGTTATGTGGCCGTGTGGAATGCCATTGATGATCCGCATTTGGCGGCAAAAATTGCCCGCATCATCGCGCTTGTCGGCGTTATCAATATTCCAATTGTAAAATTTTCAGTGGATTGGTGGAACACCTTGCATCAGCCCGCAAGTGTTTTCACCATGAAGGGGTCTAAGATCGACCCATCGATGTTGTGGGCTTTATTAGTCATGGCGCTGGCTTACACGTTTTTATTTCTGGCGCTGCATTTGGTCTCGATGCGCAGTGAAATTGCCGCGCGCAAATTGCGCCAGTTGCGATCAACTGAAATTGGTGCACGCTGATGGATTGGGCGGCACATAACGCTGGCTATGTTTTAGCGGCCTATGGATTATCATGTGCGGGGTTGGTTGCGATTGCGTTGTTTATCATTTTGCAAGATCGCAAAAATGCCAAGGCGCTGCGCCAACAAAAAGATTAAACGATTGGCTTTCGCTTCAATTTGATTTTTGTAGAGGCTTGGTCTGGCGAATTTGCATCCACCTTATCCATCTCGCCAGCCAGGTGCCCCAAACATTCCATCACCATTTTACGATCAGCCACGGCAAAATGTGACAACAGCTTGCGGTCTAAATCTTCGGCACCGGCTTGGGCAGTTTTTAAAAGCTTCTTGCCAACAGGTGTCAGGCGCACGGCGTTGGTGCGGGCATCTTCCTTGCTGCGTTTGCGTTGCAGATAGCCTTGGGCCATCAGTCGAGAAACGAGATCAGCCAAAGTCGACCGGTCGATACCCGTAACCTTTACCAATTCGGTTTGGCTTTTGCCTTCAGAAGAATCAACCGCTGACAGAACCGTGAACTGGCGATGCGTCAACCCGCTTTTGCCAACCTCTTCCATATAAACATGGGCGGAAAATTGTACGGCCCGCTTCAACAGATGCGAGAAAGACCGAGCAAATTGTTTTGCCTCTTTTGACGACGACATTTCGATCCCTGTT
>JAYWFC010000105.1:0-28537 GCA_043778995.1 Aestuariivirga sp. | reverse complement strand
GACTATGTGTTTGAAGGCTATAACGGCGTGATGTGCGTGGAAGCCGGTGGCCCACCCGCAGGCACAGGCTGTGGCGGATATGTTGTTGGCCAAACGGTGAAATTGCTGAAAGAACATCATCTGTTGGATGATACTGACGTGGTTATTTTCGACGTGTTGGGAGACGTGGTGTGCGGTGGTTTTGCTTCACCGCTAATGCATTCTCATCAGTCTGTGATTGTAACGGCAAATGATTTTGACTCCATCTTCGCGATGAACCGCATTGTTGCGGCCATCACCGCCAAGGCGAAAAATTATAAAGTGCGTGTTGGTGGTGTGATCGCCAACCGCAGCAAAGACACTGATCAAATTGATCGCTTCAACGAAGCCATTGGTCTTAAACTTTTGGCGCATTTTCCGGATTTGGATGCCATTCGTATGAGCCGCTTGAAGAAGCGCACATTGTTTGAAATGGATGAAACGCCAGAAATTCTTTCAGTGCAAAATGAATATATGCGCCTTGCGGCCCAGCTTTGGGCAGGCGTTGAACCACAAGACGCAAAGCCAATGAAAGACCGTGATATTTTTGACTTCCTGGGGTTTGATTGATGAGCACTGAATATCTCACCAGACGCACGGAAATTGAAACCTACTTTGACCGTACCGCGGTTAAAGCATGGGAACGGTTGACCTCTGATGCGCCCGTCAGCGGCGTTCGCGCCCGTGTGAGGGCAGGGCGCGATGAGATGCGCAAAACATTATTGTCGTATCTGCCAAATGATTTGCGTGGGGTGAGAATTCTTGATGCTGGCTGCGGCACCGGTGCCTTGGCCGTGGCTGCCGCTGAACGCGGTGCTAGGGTAACGGCCATTGATCTATCACCACAGTTGGTGGATGTGGCCCGCGATCGTTTGCCGCCGAACTTGGATGTGAATTTCCTGTCGGGCGATATGCTAGACCCGAAGCTTGGCTCATTTGATTATGTGGTGGCGATGGATTCAATCATTCATTATCGCACCCCTGACATGATCAACATTATTTCAGGCCTTTCAAAAATGGCCAGCAAGGGAATGATTTTTTCATTCCCACCGCGCACTGTTCCACTGGCGCTGTTATGGGGTGTGGGCAAGCTTTTTCCGCGTGGCGATAAATCGCCTGCAATTGAGCCCCAGCCACCCAAAAATTTGCGCGCAGCCTTGGCGAAAATTGACGGGATAAAATTGGGCCGCAGCCACCGCGTGGCCACTGGTTTTTATATTTCTGAAGCTTTGGAGCTTTGCAAATGATACGCATGAACACCATGTGGCAAGCCTTAGGCCCGCGTTTTTTGCCCTTTGCCGATGCGGCCACCGTTGAGTTTCCATTGTCCCGGCTTTTGCGCCTGTCGCTGTTTCAAGTGGCCGTGGGCATGTCTATGGTGTTGCTCACAGGCACACTCAACCGCGTGATGATTGTGGAACTTGGCGTTCCCGCATGGTTGGTGGGTTTGATGGTTTCATTGCCTTTGCTGTTTGCGCCTTTCCGTGCGTTGATTGGTTATAAATCAGACAATCATAAATCAGTGCTGGGTTGGCGGCGCGTGCCTTACATGTGGTTTGGCACGATGATGCAATTTGGTGGCTTTGCCATTATGCCATTTGCGTTGATTTTGCTTTCAGGCGACACGCAAGGCCCCATGTGGATTGGCCAAGCGGGTGCCGCTTTGGCTTTCATTTTGGTGGGTGCTGGCATTCACACAACACAAACCGCAGGCTTGGCCCTTGCCAATGATTTGGCACCAGAACATGTGCGCCCCCGCGTTGTAGCCTTGCTTTATGTAACGCTGCTGTTTGGCATGGCCGTCAGTGCGCTGGTGTTCGGAAGCCTTTTGCAACGTTTTAGCCAAGTGCATCTTATTCAAATTATTCAAGGCGTGGCCGTCACTTCGGTGGTGTTGAATTGCGTTGCCATGTGGAAACAAGAAGTCCGCAACCCACAACTCACAACAGGTAATGAAGATGCGATGAGCTTTACAGAAGCCTTTTCAGCGTTGTTGAAAACTGGCCGTGTGTTGCGTTTGCTGGTAGCTTTGGGCCTTGGCACTGCTGCCTTTGCCATGCAGGACATTTTGCTTGAGCCATTCGGCGGCCAGATCTTTGCGATGACTGTCGGCCAAACGACTTTGCTGAATTCGTTCATGGCGATTGGCACATTATGCGGCTTTACTTTGTCAGCCCATCTTCTTTCAAGTGGCAGTGACCCTTTCCGCGTGGCGTCAATCGGCGCGGTGATGGGCATTTTGGCATTTTCCGCTGTGGCCTTTGCGCCCGCTGTTGGTTCAACCCAAATGTTCGCCATTTCGGCAACATTCATCGGTTTCAGCAACGGGCTATTCGCGGTTGGCATGTTAACCGCGGCCATGGAAATTGGCGCTGGCACGGCATCAGGCTTGGCCCTTGGGGCGTGGGGTGCGGTGCAAGCCTCATCTGGCGGCATTGCCGTGGCTTTCAGTGGTTTTGTGCGCGATTTTATCAGCACATTTGCAATGAAGGGCACATTCGGAACAACGCTGCAAACCAATGCCACGGGTTATTGTTTTGTCTATTCGTTTGAAGTTTTTCTATTGTTTGTAACACTCATTGCCTTGGGCCCGTTGGTTCGCGTTGCAGGGCGTTCAACACTGACACCACCGAACACCAAGTTCGGACTCGTTCAATATCCAGGTTAAAAAAAGGGAGCAAATAATGCACACAACCTATGTTGGAAATATCGACCTCGCCCAAGTGATTTTGGTTTTATTTATCGGCTTTTTCTTTGGCCTGGTTTATTATCTGCACCGCGAAAACAAACGCGAAGGTTATCCGCTGGAAAGTGATCGTTCAGGCGCAATCACAGTGCAAGGCTTCCCTTCTGTGCCAAAACCCAAAACATATCTATTGGCAGATGGCACAACCGTTCAGGCCCCCCGCGCTGAACCAAGAGATATGCGCCCAGTAAACGGCACACCTGCCGCGAACTTCCCCGGCGCACCCTTAATTCCAAACGGCGATCCGATGACGGCTGGTGTAGGCCCTGGTGCTTATGCCGAACGGCGCGACATTCCAGACGTAACCGTTCACGGCACACCAAAGCTTGTGCCGCTGCGCGCAGCACCGGATTTTTATGTTGATCCCTCAGATCCAAACCCAATCGGCATGAATGTGGTTGGTGCAGATGGGGAAGTGGGCGGCGTGGTGCGTGATGTTTGGGTAGATCAAGCCGAATATCTCATCCGTTATTTTGAAGTTGAAACCGGAGAAAAAGGCAAGAAGCGCAATGTGCTTTTGCCGGCCAATCTGGCCCGCGTTGTGGGTGGTGCAAAACAAGTTCGGGTGAAGTCCATTTTGGGCAGCCAATTTGCTTCCGTTCCAACGCAGAAAAAACCTGATGTTGTAACCCGCCTTGAAGAAGAAAAGATTTTCGGCTTCTATGGTGCAGGCACACTTTATGCAACGCCACAACGTGCTGAGCCACTGCTATGAGCGTGCAACCCGACATTATTCCAGAGGGCTTGCCAGATCATCTGCCAGAAGGTGAAAACCTTTTGTGGCAGGGCAGGCCCGATTGGAAGCGTTTGGCCATCAACGCCTTTCACATTCGCAAAGTTGCAATTTATTTCGCGGCGTTGATTGTGGCCCAAGGGGCTTGGAAACTGGCCCATGGCGCATCGCTGGCGGCGGCGGTTCAATCTGTTCCCGCCTTGGTTGGCTTGGGGCTTTGTGCTTGCGCAATTCTGTTGGGCTTTGCCTATGCCAGCGCCCGCACCACCCATTACACTTTGACCAGCAAACGCATTTTGATGAAGGTGGGCATTGCTTTGCCGGTGATTATCAATTTGCCACTTCGCCAGATTGACAGTGTATCTTTCGCCACAACTGGCAATGGCTGTGGCACGATCTGTTTTAAAACAGCTGGCCAGACGCGTTTGGCCTATTTGTTGCTTTGGCCCCATGCAAAACCTTGGAACCTAACAAGGCCGCAACCATCCTTCCGCGATATCCCCGATGTTGAGGGTGTGGCACAGCGTCTTGCGTCTGTTTTAGGTGGACATATGCCTGCCATCGAAATACAAAATGCTATGGCTCAAGGCCATTTGGTTCCAGCGGAGTAAAAAATGTCAGCCAACGCCACTCAATTTTTGGAAACAAAACCGTTCAGATCAATCTTCATTGGTTTGGCCGGAGTGTTTCTGTTGATTGGCGCCTTTCGTTTGGCTGGTTATCAACCACCGCCAACTCTGCCGTCTGATCCTGCAAGCCAAATGCGTGAGTTGCAGGTGACAGATACGGCAGAAGGCAGTGTTACGGTGCGTGACGTTAAAACCGGTGAAACCATCGTTCAATATCAACGCGGCCAAGGCAGCTTCTTTCGGGCAACACTTCGCACCTTAGTGCATGATCGCATGCGCAAAGGCCTAACGCTTGATGGCAATTTTCGCTTGGAAACCCACATGGGCAACCAACTCTATTTGATTGACGAAGTTTCGGGCAAGGCACTTGCGATGAATGCTTTTGGCCCCGCCAACACTGCGGTTTTTGCCGCACTCATGTCCAACCAGAAAAAAGGAGAGGGTCTATGATGAATCCCTTCGCCGCGAAAGTGAGCGAACACGTCATGTGCACTGTCAACGTGATCAATACATTTGAGTCTTTGCAAGCCCACGTGGTGCTTGATGGAGACGTTAAAATTCAACCCGGCGATGAAGTGCTGGTGCAGGGCGCTGAAATTCGCGTGCCTTATGGCCAAACCCATACAGAGCGCCGCCAAGCCACAATCAACCGCGCTGGCTGGTTGGAACGTCAATGGACGAAGCTTACGGGAAATTTTGAATATATGGAATTGTTGGAATTCTCGTTCTCTGAGGAGAAGGCATTATGACAATTGAAAAATTAGGCTTTCGCGCCAAGAACACAACTGAGATGGCCGCAACAACAACTGCGCTGAGCCCGCGCTTTTACACCACTGATTTTGCCGCACTCGACAAAATGGATGTAACGCCTGTGCGCGCAGAGTGGGACAAGCTTTTAGAAGAATTGCGTGAAGATCCGAACAAAACCCATTTTCGCCGTTCAGAAGAATGGGATAAAGTTTCGTTGGATGATTTGGAGCTAGGCCTTCGCAAGGAATTTGTCGATTTTCTCGTAAGCTCCCTCACAGCAGAATTTTCGGGCTGCGTGCTTTACGCTGAAATGCGCAAACGCGGCACCAACCCAGACATCACCGAACTGTTCAAATTTATGAGCCGTGATGAAGCCCGCCACGCTGGCTTTATCAACGACACGCTGAAAGATTTTGATATCGGGGTGGACTTGGGCTTCTTGACCAAGGCAAAAAAATACACCTATTTCCGCCCGAAGTTTATTTTCTATGCAACATACTTGTCTGAAAAAATTGGCTATGCGCGCTACATCGCAATATTCCGCCATCTGCAGGCTCACCCCGAAAGGCGCTTCCACCCCATTTTCAAATGGTTTGAAAAGAGGTGCAACGATGAATTTCGCCATGGCGAAGCCTTTGCTTTGTTGATGCGTGCAAACCCGGAATTATTGTCTGGCCTCAATAAATATTGGGTGAAGTTTTTCTTGCTGGCCATCTTTGCCACGATGTATGTGCGCGACCATCAGCGCCCACATTTTCATGCCGCATTGGGTGTTGACCCAACGGAATATGGGATGAAAGTGTTCCGCATCACATCGGAAATTTCGCGCCAGGTGTTCCCCTTGGAAATTGATATCGATAATCCAAAATTCTTGGCGCTGTTGAACAAGTTGATCGTCATCACCGAAGTGGCCGCAACCCAACAGGCCAAGGGCGGATTAACCGCAAAAATCAGCAAGTTTACAACCGGCTTAAAAGCAGGTTTTGTGTTCTTGCGGCTTTATGCCCTGCCCAGCAAACGCAACCAAGCGCCTGCCAACGTGCGCTTGGCCCCGAGTTATTAAACCATGATGGTTCTTGCTGCCGCAGCATTTGTTTTGTTGATGTGGTGCGTGTTCACGGCTGTCATTTTTTATCTGGATAGCCTGCCCACGCGCACATTTAAATGGAGCATGGCGGCAGCAACCGTGGTTCTTTTGGGCTGTGCGATTGCGATCTTGGCTTTCAAAGATGACAGCTCAACCTTTGCGATTGCTGCAAGCTTTGCTGCTGGTCTTCTTGTTTGGGGCTGGACGGAAATGGCGCTTTATATGGGGTTTGTGACAGGCCCCCGCAAAACGCGCTGTGTTGAAGGCTGTTCAGGTGCCGCCCATTTTGGCCACGCGGTGAATGCTAATCTTTGGCACGAGATTGTGGTGATCGTATTTGCAGCGGCAATTTATTTATCTGGAAATGATACGGCGCTGTGGTGTTTTGTAATGCTTTGGCTGATGCACTTAAGTGCGCGCCTAAACGTGTTTTTGGGCGTTCGTAATGTAAGTGCAGAGTTTGTGCCAGATCACATGGATGTTTTAAAAGGCTTTCTGCGCAAGCGCAAAATGAACCCACTGTTTCCATTTTCCTGTGCGGGGTTAACAGCCCTTACAATTTATCTTGCCGCATTGCCGCAGACATTTGAAATTTCGATGGCAGCAATTTTGGCCGCCATTGGCTTGCTTGAACACATTCTCTTAATGTTGCCATTGCCCGCTGAAAAATTGTGGACGTGGTCACTCTCAAAAAAATCGCGTGCAGAGAAAATTGACGCGCCAGAATCGACAAATAATAATAAAAATCACCATCATCACACTGCAGTTGGAGCCCTGTTATGAACACCCCTACATTTGACCATCAAAACTTTTTCACTGCGGAACTTGATCAACTGCGCGAAGAAGGCCGTTATCGCGTATTCGCCGAACTTGAACGCAAGGCCGGGCATTTTCCAGCAGCGCGCCGCTATAGAGATGGTGTTACTGAAGATGTGACGATTTGGTGCGCCAATGATTATCTAGGCATGGGCCAACACCCCAAGGTGATTGAAGCAACTTGCGCCGCCTTGAAGGCTTATGGCGCAGGGGCAGGGGGCACGCGCAACATTTCTGGCAACAGCCATGAACATGTTTTGCTTGAAGAAGAATTGGCTGACTTGCATGGCAAGGAATCAGCACTGTTGTTCACATCGGGTTATATTTCAAACTGGGCTGCACTCAGTGCGCTTGCTGGCGGCATTCCCAATTGCGTGGTTTTATCAGATGCGGGCAACCACGCTTCGATGATTGAAGGCATTCGCCACAGCCGCGCTGAGCGACGCATTTTCAAGCACAATGATCTGGTTGATTTGGAAAGGCACTTGAAGGAAATTCCGCTTCATCGCCCCAAATTGATTGCCTTTGAATCGGTCTATTCGATGGATGGCGATATTGGCAACATTAAAGGCATTTGCGATCTGGCCGAAAAATATGGTGCCATGACCTATCTGGATGAAGTTCACGCCGTTGGCATGTATGGCCCACGTGGTGGCGGCATTGCAGAGCGCGAAGGCCAGATGCATCGACTAACTGTGATTGAAGCAACACTGGGCAAAGCATTTGGCGTGATGGGCGGTTATATTGCAGCATCGCGCGAGCTTTGTGATTATGTGCGAAGCTTCGCTTCTGGTTTTATTTTTACAACAGCACTTCCGCCAGCAATTGCTGCGGGTGCCAGAACAGCCGTTCGCCATTTAAAGGAAAGCGATTTTGAGCGCCTTCGCCAACGCCGTGCCGTGGCAAAAGTGCGCAAAGCGCTGAATGCGATTGGCATCCCGGTGATGGACAACGATAGTCACATCGTTCCGGTGATGGTGGGCAATGCTGCCAAGTGCAAAATGATCAGCGATATTTTGATGGATCGTTATGGCATTTATATTCAACCGATTAATTACCCCACTGTGCCCAAGGGCACAGAGCGGTTGCGCATCACCCCTTCGCCCTTCCACACAGATGAAGATATTGCAAAACTGACAAAAGCTTTGTCAGATTTGTGGAGCCATTGTGCGTTGAGCCGCGCTGTTGCTTGATTGATGGTAGTTAATTCCATTATTCGCATAGGCACGCGCGGTTCACCCTTAGCTTTGGCCCAAGCCTATGAAACCCGTTCGCGGCTGATGGCAGCGCATGGGCTTGATGAAAAGCAATTTGAAATTGTTGTCATCAACACCACGGGTGATCGTATTCTCAATCAGCCCTTGGCAGAAATTGGCGGCAAAGGGCTTTTCACTTTTGAAATTGAAGAGGCGTTGCACAACGGCTCTATTGATCTTGCCGTTCATTCCATGAAAGACATGCCAGCACTTTTGCCGGATGGTTTGGCCATTGCCGCAATATTAGAACGTGAAGATCCGCGTGATGCCTTTGTGAGTGTCAATTACAAATCACTGCAAGATATGCCGCAAGGCGGTTTGCTGGGATCATCATCCGTGCGGCGCAATGCGCAAGCTTTGCGGGTCAGACCAGATTTAAAGTCTGTGCAATTTCGCGGCAATGTTCAAACGCGCATGAGAAAATTGGCAGAAGGTGTTGCCGAAGCAACTTTTCTGGCTGTAGCGGGGCTCAATCGGCTTGGCATGGCACACCATATCAGCAGCATTATGGATATGGATGAAATGTTGCCCGCTGTGGCCCAGGGTGCCATTGGCATTGAGATTAAACAAAGCAACACACGCGCCCAAGATTTGGTGCAAGCCATTCATCACCAAACATCGGGCATTGCGATCAGTTGTGAACGCGCCTTCTTGGCCAAACTCGATGGGTCATGCCGCACGCCCATTGCAGGACACGCCCGCATTGAAGGTGGCAAACTGTTTTTCAAGGGCCAAATCTTGGCGCTGGATGGCACAACAAGTTCTGAAGTTTCCAGAGAAGGTGCGCTTGAAGACGCAGCAAAAATTGGTGTTGAAGCCGCAGTTGCCGCCGCTGGCAAACAGTTGCTTCGCGCCTAATTTATTTCATTTTCATCTGGGGTAAAAAGCTTTCACCTTCTTTGCAGATAAATGCCCAAAGAGATCGAGCCGATGGAAGCAGATATTTTTTCTGATGCCGCACAATATGCCATTTTCTGATGACGGGCGTTCCTTCAACCTGCAACATTGAAAGACGCCCTTCCTCAATCTCATGGGCCACAGTGTGATAAGACAGCATTGAAATTCCGAGCCCCGCCATTACCGCCTGTTTGATTGTTTCATTCGAACTGATTTCCATTCCGAGCTTTGGCACAGCACCAATCTCAGACAAAATGCGTTCAGCCAACATGCGTGTGCCAGAACCGTGTTCACGCACCAAAAACACTTGATCTGAAAGGCTGCTTGCGGCCACTTTGCGTTTGCGCGCCAAGGGATGATCAGGCGATGCGATTACCACATGAGGGTGGTTGCCAATTTCTTCTTGCTGAACGTCAATGTCTTGCGGGGGGCGGCCGATCAAAGCCATATCAAGTGTAAAATCAGAAAGCCTGGTCAAAATTTCTTCGCGGTTTCCAACTTTAAGATTGATATCAACCCCCGGGTGAAGCCTTTCGAAAGCCCGCAACATAAACGGCGCAAAATATTTGGCGGTGCTCACCACGCCAAGTGTAACTCGCCCACGCACACCGCCGCGCATGGCTTCAGTTTCTTCAATCAACTCACTCAAAATTGCGCTGATCTGCGCTTCGGCAAGAACCACTTTTTGCCCCGCTTGGGTGGGCCTGAACCCCTTTTCCGTGCGTTCAAAAAGTTTAATGCCCAAACCGTCTTCGACTTGTTTTAATGTGATAGAAACCGCCGACGAAGACAAATTAAGCCGATCAGCAGCGGCCATAACCGTTCTCAATTCAGCAATGCGCGCAATGGCGCGGAGGTGTTTAAGAGTTAAATCGCGCATAAAAAAAACTCAATGAGGTCGACAATAATTTTAATTTTACTTAATCACGAATCTGACGGATTGTCACATACAAATAATAAGAAAATTCTGGAAATGCAGTTTATGGGAATTATAACGCTAAAAGGTATATTGGCTGATTTTGAAAAAGCCGGGCCACAAGCCAAGGCTGTCTCCATTGTGCTTGAGCAATTGTCGCTTGCGGCGGCGGCCGTTGCAGCAGCGGTTGCTGACGGCGCTTCAAATGCCAGATTTTCAGAAGAGGGCGCCACCAATGTGCAGGGCGAGGTGCAAAAATATTTGGATGTTTTTGCCCATAATGCATTTTTGGATGCCGCACGAAAAGCACCAATAGCCTGTTTGCTTTCTGAAGAAGAAGATTTGCCGGTTGAACTTTCGGCAAATGGAAGCCTTGCCTTGGCGATTGACCCGCTTGATGGATCTTCCAATATCGGTGTGAACTCCACCATCGGCACAATTTTCGGAATTTATCCCGCTGTTAATGGCGAAATCGCTCAGAACTTTTTGCGCTCAGGACGTGATCTTATTGCCGCTGGATATTTCATCTATGGCGCGCGAACTGAATTGGTGGTCTCCCTCGGCGGCACGCCTCTGGTATTTGCGCTTGATGTTGCGCGTGTGAACTGGTGCTTTGTGCGCGAAGGCATCATTCCAAAATCGGCCTTTGAATTTGCGATCAACATGTCGAACTATCGGTTTTGGTCTGAGCGGGAACGCCGTTTTGTTGATCAATGTCTCGATGGCAAAGAAGGGCCCTTGGCTGTTGATTATAACATGCGCTGGCTTGCTGCTTTGGCGGGCGAAACCCATCGCATTTTTGCGCGCGGCGGCATATTCTTTTATCCAGCCGATCAACGAAAAGGTTACGAACGCGGCCGCCTGCGTTACATTTATGAATGTGCTCCGATTGCATATCTGGTTGAAAAAGCAGGCGGCGTTGCCAACGATGGCGCAACCGACATTCTTGATTTGTTACCAACATCATTGCATGGCCGCTGCCCATTGTGTTTTGGTTCTGTTGCACAAATGAACCTTTTTGCTGGCGCTGAAATTTCAAGCGATCGCCAATATTCTCCGCTGTTTTCAAAGCGCGGATTTTTTAGGAACGGTGCATAATATGTCAATCAAACATCCCATTATTTCTGTTGTTGGGTCATCGGGGGCAGGAACCACAACGGTCAAGCATGTGTTTGATCAAATTTTCCGCCGTGAACACATCAAAGCTGTTTTCGTCGAAGGAGATTCGTTCCACCGCTTCGATCGTGCGGGGATGAAAGATAGAATTGCCAAAGCCACACTAGATGGCAACGATCATATGAGTCACTTTGGCCCCGAAGAAAATTTGCTGGAAAACTTGCAAAATCTTTTTATGTCTTATGGAAAAGCTGGCGTTGGAAAAAGGCGTTTTTATATCCACGACCAAAAGGAAGCTGATGAGCACGGGGGAACACCTGGCACATTTACGGAATGGCAAGATATTCCCTCAGATACCGACGTCATGCTCTATGAAGGATTGCACGGTGCATTCGTGGGCGGCAACGTAGATCTACCAAAATATTCTGACCTAAAAATTGGCGTGGTTCCTGTCATCAATTTGGAGTGGACGCAGAAAATCCACCGCGACAAATCTCAGCGCGGCTATTCAACCGAAGCAGTGATGGATACGATTTTGCGGCGTATGCCTGATTATGTGCGTTATATTTGCCCGCAGTTTACGGAAACAGATATTAACTTCCAACGCGTTCCAATGGTGGATACTTCAAACCCCTTTATTTCCCGATGGATTCCAACACCTGAGGAATCGATGGTTGTTATTCGTTTTCGCAATCCGCGCGGAATTGATTTTCCTTATCTCATTTCAATGATCAACGGCAGCTTCATGTCTCGGGCAAATTCCATTGTCATTCCCGGTGGCAAAATGGATATCGCCATGCAGCTTATTTTAACCCCACTCATCTTGCGCCTTTACGATGCGCGAAAAAAATCAATCTGATTTCGAGGAGCGAAAACATGACAGAAAAATCACACACAGAATTGCGCGGCAAGGAACGCTATAAAGCAGGCGTGTTGAAATATGCTCAAATGGGATATTGGGTCGGTGATTATGTGCCCAAGGATACAGATATTTTGGCGCTGTTCCGCATTACGCCACAAGACGGCGTGGACCCCGTGGAGGCTGCAGCCGCCGTTGCTGGTGAAAGCTCCACCGCAACCTGGACAGTGGTTTGGACAGACCGTTTGACAGCAGCTGATCAATATCGCGGCAAGGCCTATAAGGTTGAACCCGTTCCCGGCAGGCCCGGCGAATATTTCTGTTATGTGGCTTACGACCTTATTCTGTTCGAACCAGGCTCCATTGCAAATCTTACAGCATCACTGATTGGCAACGTATTTTCTTTCAAACCATTAAAGGCAGCACGACTTGAAGACATGCGCCTGCCCGTGGCTTATGTAAAAACATATAAAGGCCCGCCAACTGGCTTGGTGGTGGAACGTGAACGCCTTGATAAATTCGGCCGCCCTTTGTTGGGCGCCACCACAAAACCAAAGCTTGGCCTTTCGGGAAAAAACTATGGCCGCGTGGTTTATGAAGGTTTGAAGGGCGGCCTTGATTTTATGAAGGACGATGAGAACATCAATTCTCAACCCTTCATGCATTGGCGCGATCGCTTTTTGTATTGCATGGAAGCCGTGAACAAGGCCTGCGCTGAAACTGGCGAAATCAAAGGCCATTATTTGAACATCACTGCCGGCACGATGGAAGAAATGTATCGCCGCGCCACCTTCGCTAAGGAATTGGGTTCCGTAATTGTGATGGTGGATTTGATCATCGGCTGGACGGCCATTCAATCAATCTCTGAATGGTGCCGCCAGAATGATATGATTTTGCATATGCATCGCGCTGGCCATGGCACATACACACGGCAGAAGAACCATGGCATTTCATTCCGCGTCATTGCTAAGTGGTTGCGACTTGCTGGTGTTGACCACGTTCATGCGGGCACAGCAGTCGGCAAGTTGGAAGGCGATCCAATGACGGTTCAAGGCTATTACAATGTGTGCCGCGAAATTAAAAATGAAGTCGATTTGCCTCGAGGCATTTTCTTTGAACAAGATTGGGCCGACACTCTAAAAGTTATGCCAGTGGCATCAGGCGGAATTCACGCAGGCCAAATGCATCAGTTGTTGCATCTGTTCGGCGATGATGTGGTGTTGCAATTTGGTGGCGGCACCATTGGCCACCCGATGGGTATTCAAGCGGGCGCACAGGCCAACCGTGTCGCGTTAGAAGCCATGGTTCTGGCGAGGAACGAGGGCAGGGACATTATCAACGAAGGCCCTGAAATTTTGCGGGCCGCTGCCAAATGGTGCAAGCCCGTGGAAGCAGCACTCGACACATGGGGCAACATTTCATTCAACTATCAATCCACCGACACGTCAGACTTTGTGCCGCTTGAATCGGTTATGGGATAAGGGGAAACACAATGCGCATTACTCAAGGATGTTTTTCATTTCTGCCAGATTTGAACGACGAACAAATCGCGGCACAAATTGAATATTGCCTCGGCAAAAACTGGGCAATTGGTGTGGAATATACCAGAGACCCGCACCCACGGAACACCTATTGGAACACGTGGGGCAACCCCATGTTTGATTTAAAAGACGCCGCGGGCGTGATGATGGAAATCAGAGATTGCCGCAAAGCCAACCCAGAAAACTATATTCGCATCAATGCGTTTGACTCAACACGCGGCTGGGAAACGGTGCGCATGTCTTTCATTGCATCAAGGCCAAAGGTTGAACCAACAATTGAGATGACGCGATTGGAAACAGGCGGACGCAATATTCAATACACGCATGTGACGAGGTATTAAACAATGGCCGCCACATTCAATCTGCGCGAGGCTTTTCAAACCTCAGGTGTGGCGGAAATTTTGGACACGCTTGATCGTGAATTGATTGGTCTTGCACCAGTGAAACAACGCATCCGCGAAACGGCTGCGCTGCTGATGGTGGAACGCGTGCGCAAAGATTTAGGCTTGGCACACGAAACACCAACCCTTCACATGAGCTTTACGGGAAACCCCGGCACCGGAAAAACCACTGTTGCCAATCGGATGGCTGGGCTTTTGCACAAATTAAATTATGTGCGCAAAGGCCAGCTTGTGTCGGTTACGCGCGATGATCTTGTGGGCCAATATATTGGTCACACTGCGCCCAAAACCAAGGAACTTTTGAAAAAAGCCATGGGCGGCGTGTTGTTCATTGATGAAGCCTATTATCTTTATAAGCCCGATAATGAACGCGACTATGGCCAAGAGGCGATTGAAATTTTATTGCAGGTGATGGAAAATCAACGCGATGATCTTGTGGTCATTTTGGCGGGCTATGCCGACCGCATGGCAAAGTTCTATGAAAGCAATCCGGGTTTTCGCTCTCGCATTGCCCACCATATTGATTTTCCAGATTATACGGATGCCGAACTTTTGCACATTGCTGAAATAATGCTTGATCAGCAGAGTTATAAATTTTCCCCAAAAGCGCGTGATGCGATGGGGGATTATATCAAGGCGCGCCGCACACAACCACATTTTGCCAATGCCCGATCGATCCGCAATGTGCTTGATCGCACACGGTTGCGCCACGCTAACCGGCTGCTTGAAACTGGCGATGGCGTGGTGACACCCGAAATGCTTTCCACTGTTGAAGAACCTGATGTGAGAAACAGCCGTGTGTTTTCACAAGGCGGATCAGTCGAAAAGTTGCCCCTTGCTTAAAGCGATAATTTTCGATGTTGACGGCACATTGGCCGAAACTGAAGAACTTCATCGCGCGTCATTCAACAAAGTATTCAGCCAGTTTGGTTTTGCCTGGAATTGGAACGCTGAAACGTATGAAAAGCTTTTAACAACAACGGGTGGCAAAGAACGCATTGCGCGTTATGCCAAAGAGATCAATGCCAACGTGGCGCCGGATGTGATCTTGGCCATGCACAAGGTAAAAAATGAATATTATGGCAAGGCCATTGAAGATGGCAGCTTATCGCTAAGACCGGGCGTTCACGACGTTATTCAAGAAGCTGCCCAGCGAAACATAAAACTTGGCATCGCCACAACAACCAGCAAATCAAACTTGGATGCCTTGCTGCAATATTGCTTTTCCGAAACAGAACGATTGGGCTTTTCTGCAATTGTCTGCGGGGAAGATGTTTCGCGAAAAAAGCCTGATCCTGAAGTCTATTTAAAGTGCCTTGCGCAACTTGGCGTGCGTCCACAGGATGCGGTTGCAATCGAAGATTCAGCTGTTGGTCTTGCTGCTGCCAAAGCTGCTCAACTGCGGGCGATCATCACACCAAGTGCATATACGCTAAACGATAATTTCACCGGTGCTCTTGCGGTTTTGCCAGATTTATCGGGCGGCTTGGAAAGAATCTTGGCGCATTTTAAAACCGCTTAAGATTCATTTCAGCTGTGATCGTTCAAAGTTTGACATTCGATTGGGCGATGCCTACTTTCTATGCAACTTTCAACTGCGCCGCGTTGTTGAGATTAAAAGTGTGGAAGGATGCAATTGAGATGGATGTTGCTGAACATGTGAACACACTGCAGCGAGATGGCATTACAGGCTTGAAAAGTGCCTTTTCGCGCGAATGGGTTGAAGCCATGCGCGAAGACATGATGACAGCGTTTTGGAGCGCAATTCAAAGGCCTGGTGGGGCTGTGGGGCGGGGCCCAAGGCGTTGGTATGTTGAAATCCACCCCCAAGATATGAGAGGGTTTGTTGATCTTGCGTCTCATCCCTTTGTTGTTGACATGTGCCAAAAAGTTTTGGGGCCTGACTATAAGATTGTGGAAATTGGATTTGATGTGCCCTTTCAAGGCGCCATGTTTCAGCCGTGGCACCGCGATTTTCCATCACCCACTGATACCTATGTCGGTAAAAAAATTACGTCCCTTGCGTTCAATTTAACGGGCGTGGACGTTACGCAAGACATGGGGCCATTTGAAATTTCTCCGGGCACTCAATGGGAAGATGGCCGCGCATGGAAGCACGAAATGTTCCCCGAAAAAGATCTATGGCCGCGCTTTGCAGAAAAGGGCGTGAAGAAATATCCGCAAATGGGCGATATTTCTTGCCGTTCGGCCCTCACCATCCATCGCGGCACGGCGCACCCATCACCCATTGCACGGCCTGTGCTTGTGTTGGGGGCCGATGCGCCTGGAGCAGGCCACGATGCATTGCACGATTTGATGGTGACACAAGATTATTATGATGCGCTGCCAGCACAGGTGAAATCACACCTGGTGTGCCGCGTTGTTGAAAAGTTGATTCCCGTCACCCAAAAACATGACATTGAGGGATTGGTGATGGGAACTACCGACTGATCAGGCCGTGCTTTCCTTCGTTGCCAAGCGCGATTGCAGGATGACAACGGCCAGCAGAAACAGCCCGCGGATAACGGATTGCCAATAGGCGGAAAGTGATATCCAGCCCAAACCATTTTCAAAGTTCAACACGTTGAAAATTAGCCCAAGCAACATCACGCCCGCAAGTGTTGCGCCGACGGATCCCACACCACCAGTCAGCAATGTGCCGCCAACCACAACCGATGCAATGGCAAACAGTTCCCAACCAACGCCCTCAATGGGTTGGCCCGCGCCAAATTGCGAAGCCAAAATAACGCCCGCCAAGCCAGCGAGGCCGCCGCTTAATGCATAGACCAAAAATTTAACGCGGTTGACGGGAAGGCCCATTAAACGGCTTGCATCTTCATTGCCACCAATTGCCAGAACTGTTCGACCCGTGCTGGTGAAGTTCAAAACCAATGAGCCAATGAGATAAGCGACAACGGCAATGAGTGCCGGAATTGGGATGTTATAGAAATCACCCTGACCAAGATTGATGAAAGTGCCGTCGTATGACACTGAAACTGTTTGATCTTGCGCCAGCAAAAGCGCTGTGCCATTTGCGGCCAACATGGTGGCCAAGGTTGCGATGAAAGGCAAAATGCGCAAGCGCACAATCACAACGCCATTTAATATACCAATGCAAAGGCCCGCTGCAACGCCGCCCAATGCTCCAACCAACATGCCATAAGGGCTGAGCAAGGCCGAAACAACGCTGCCCAATGCGGCCGTAGAGCCTACCGAAAGATCAATGCCGCCTGTCATAATAACAAAACACATGCCCAGTGCCACCAGCGCGAACATCGAGTTATAGCGCAGCACAGTTGAGATATTGAACAGGCCTAAAAAGTTATCATAACGCAGCCAGCCAAACAGGATGAGCAGGGCAAGTGCTATCAAAACACCTTGGCTCGAAAGCAATGCAAGAAGAGAAGTTTTTTTCATGGCTACGACCTTCCGTGCCATTGAAGCCAAACGGCTAAAACAATCAATGCCGCTTTGACCAGTTTTGCCACGTCGTCGTTCACACCGTTGGCCAACAACGTGTAACGCACAAGTTGAATGATAAGAGCGCCGATCAACGTTCCTGTTACAGTGGCGCGGCCACCGCTGAGCAACGTTCCACCGACTGCTACGGCGGCAATGGCGTCAAGCTCCATGCCAAGCCCAACCAAGTTGGCATCACTGGATGAATTGATGGCAATCACCACCAGGCCCGCAACGCCCGAACACAGGCCGCTGATGCAATAAACCCAGCGTTTTACGCGGGCAACGGGAATGCCTGAAAGCCGCGCCGCATTTTCATTTCCGCCGATGGCCAGAATTTGTCTGCCGAAAAGCGACCGCCGCAAAATCCACGCGGCAATGGCAACAAGCGCCACCATGATGACGACTTGTACTGGGATGCCAAACCAACGACCAAGACCAATCCACTGAAATTGCGCGAGCTTGAAGGGTTGCAAGTTTCCATTGGTCGACACTTGGGCAATGCCGCGCCCGGCGATGAACAAAACCAAAGTTGCAATGATGGGCTGAATGCGAAAGCGCGTAATAAGCCAACCATTGAACCAACCAAATGCGCCGGCAGCAACCACAGCAACAATCATGCCCACCGCAACGGCCAGATGAATTTCGCTGATCTTGACGGCGGTGCCTAAAAATATCAGCGGCGCAATGGCGCCGGAAATTGCCATCATTGAACCGACAGAAAGATCAATGCCGCCTGTTGCGATAACCAGCGTCATGCCAACGCCCACAATAACAATTGTGGCAACCTGCGTGAGGTTGACGTTGAGGGTTTGCATCGACAAGAAATGGTTGGTGAAAGCCATATTGAAGGCGATAAGCGCAAACAGCGCAACCAGCGTTGCGTATTTGGTTATGAAAGCGCCAATGTTGAAGGCGTTGGCCACAGGCATTTTTGGACTTGTTGTATCACTCATGGCTTATGTTCTTTTTTCTTCTGACGAGCCATTTTTTTCTGAGGCTCCATGCGCCATGGCCGCCATGACATCACCTTCATTGATTTCCTTACCGACAAATTCTGCAACATTGTGCCCATCGCGCAAAACGAAAACGCGGTCAGAACCTTCGATAACCTCTTCCAACTCTGAGGAAATCATCAGCACGGCAAGCCCTTGGTCGGCCAGTTCTTTTACGATCGTTTGAATTTCAGCTTTGGCCCCCACGTCTATGCCGCGCGTTGGTTCGTCCAACACGAGCAATTTTGGGTTCATTGCCAGCCACCGCGCTAACAAAACCTTTTGTTGGTTGCCGCCAGAAAGTTCTCTGATGCGTTGTTGTGGCCCGCTGCACTTCACGCCCAGACGAGTGATAAATTTTTCAACGATCAAGCGTTGCTGTTCTTCATCAACAATGCCCATTTTGGTCAATTGCGGCATCAAAGCCAATGTCATGTTTTCGGCAACAGACATATCAGGAATGATACCTTCCAGTTTTCGATCTTCAGATGAAAAGCCGATGCCCTGCATAATTGCATCAATCGGCTCCGTTGGCGCAAAGGGCTTGTTATCCAAAGTGAGAGAGCCTTTGTGCAGCCGATCAGCACCAAAAATTAAACGAACGGTTTCGGTGCGCCCCGCACCCAACAAGCCAGCAAGGCCAACAATTTCGCCCTTGCGCACGTTCAAAGAAACATCCTGCACTTTGTGGCCCGCTTTCAGCCCTTGTGCTTGCAACAGCACATCGCCAATTTGGCCCTTGCGATCACCAAATGCGGTTGCATGTTTTGAAACTTGTGAAATATCGCGGCCCAACATGCTGGCCACAAGTTCAATTTTGCTGATTGATTTCATGTCAGAGGTTTTAACCGTGCGCCCGTCACGCATAATCGTAACGCGGTCGCACACTTGATAAAGCTCATCGAGCTTGTGGCTGACAAAAATGACTGAAATTCCCGATTGTTTCAACTGCCGTATTACGTCAAATAAAACCGCCACTTCCCGCTCATCAAGCGATGAGGTGGGCTCGTCCATGATCACCAGTTTGGCTTTAAAGCCAATGGCACGCGCAATCGCCACCATTTGTTGCGTTGCCGTGTTGAAGCTCAGCAAGGGTTTGCGCACGTCAATATCGATATTAAATCGTGCCATCAGATGGCGCGCTTCTTCGTGCATCGCCTTCCAATCAAGCAAACCATAACGTCGGCTCTCGCGGCCTAAGCAGATGTTTTCAGTAATCGAACGATAAGGAACCAAATTTATTTCTTGATAGATTGTGCTTATGCCCTTGGCCTGCGCATCTTGCGGCGAGCGCGCCAAAAAATCAGCACCATCAAAGCGCACATCGCCCGAATCGCGGCTGACATAGCCTGTTAGAATTTTTATGAGTGTGGATTTCCCTGCACCATTTTGCCCGATCAGCGCATGCACTTCAGCATGGCCAACGTCTAATGATGCTGAAGACAACGCCGGAATGCCAGCAAATGCCTTGCTGATATTCTGCATCGAAAGCAAATTACCCTGAGCGGAATTGTGTGCCGGTTCCATTTATCAAATCATCCTTGCGCCCGTAAGCACGCTCATCCCAACGCCTTCACATGTCAAGTGTGAAGAGGCTATCGAACGTCTCACAATGATGGATTTAGGGCCCAGTTTCTTTCCATCGGAAACCGAGCCCAGGGAGAAGCGCGTTACGCTTTAAACATCAGATCAATATGAATCGGCGATGCTTGCGGCTGCGTTGGTGATGTCAAACACGCGATCTGTGTTGACCATCTTTGCTGGAATTGCATCACCCTTGGCATAGGCCATGGCAGCGGCATAAGCAGCTGGGCCAAACTTTGGGTTGCATTCAACTGTAACACCCATTTTGCCATCAATAACGGCTTGCAGACCATCTTTTTCGCCATCGATTGAAACGATCAGAATGTCTTTGCCTGGAACTTTTCCAGCGGCTTCAATCGCTGAAATTGCACCAATTGCCATTTCGTCATTGTGGGCAAACAAAATGTTTGCTTCTGGATGGGCTTGCAACAAAGCTTCAGCAACTTGGCGGCCTTTATCACGGTTGAAGTCGCCTGTTTGCGATGCAACAATCTTCATGCCAGGATTTTTGGCAATCACATCATCGAAACCTTTTTTGCGATCATTGGCAGGTGAAGAACCAGTTGAACCTTCAAGTTCAATGATGGTGCCTTTGCCGCCGGTTGCTTTTACAAGCCATTCAGCAGTTGTTTTGCCTTCCAGCAAGAAATCTGAACCGATGAACGTTACATAATCAACACCAGCCTTGGCCAAAGTTGCATCAACACCGCGATCGATCAGGAACAGAGGAATGCCAGCTTTTTTGGCAGCCATAACAGCTGGGATCAGTGGCTTTTCTTCACGTGGTGACAAGAAAATTGCATCAACGCCTTGAGCGATCATGCTGTTAACGTCAGCCACTTGCTTGGCAGCAGAACCAGCTGCATCCGTGTAAACCAATTGCCAGCCAAGCTTTTCAGCTTCAGCTTTCATGCTTGCTGTTTGGGCCAAACGCCATGGATTGTTGCTTTCGGTTTGGGCAAAACCAACCTTGTAAGTTTTCTTTACAGCAAGCTTCGGCAATCCATCAGCCCAAGCACCTGTGGTTGCCACACTGGCAAGCGCCAGCGTAGAAAACAATGCAGTGCGACGTGAAATCATAATCATATCTTCCTCCCAATAGTCGTTGTTACACACCTTCGTTTTCATTCGTGTGATCTTTTCAGTCTAGAGGGACATTTAATAAGCAGTCAACATTTATTTGTATGACAAATTAATGCGCTGCAATAAAATTCAATCGAAGTTCGCAATTTGTTTGAATGTATTGCCGTCATCGGGTTTGAATTTTGAGTTGTGTCAACACCAGTCGCGGGAGAAGGCGTTGGTCGTATGAGGAAGAAAGTCATTTAGGCGTTGGCAAATAATCGCCTTGTCATTATGTTTGCCCCGTTTGATCTAAGTGCCTTTGGCTTTTCTTTTTGTAATAAATACGAAATATTTTATGGTGATGCCAACGGTGCCCGAAATTTCACGAGAAGCCGGCGCTCGAACCGGACGAGGAATTCTGAGTTATGAGACAATTCATAAATGATAAAGAAACGCTGGTAACGCAGTCTATTGATGGGGCACTGCGAATATCAGGCAATAGCCTTGCAAGGCTTGATGGCTATCCTCACATCAAAGTGGTGGTGCGAACAGATTGGGATCGCACAAAAGTTGCACTTGTTTCGGGCGGTGGCTCAGGCCATGAGCCTGCTCATGCTGGCTTTGTGGGCCGTGGCATGCTGACAGCAGCAGTGTGCGGTGATGTCTTTGCGTCGCCCTCTGTTGATGCCGTGCTTGCAGGAATTTTGGCGGTGACTGGCCCGAAAGGGTGTTTGTTGATCGTTAAAAATTACACGGGCGATCGTTTGAATTTTGGCTTAGCAGCCGAACGCGCGCGGGCGTTTGGGCTGAATGTTAATATGGTTATTGTTGATGATGATGTGGCTCTGCCGCTTCTTCCAAATGCACGTGGCGTGGCCGGCACATTGTTTGTGCACAAAGTGGCGGGGGCTTTGGCAGAGGCAGGTTCAGATCTGGAAAGTGTTACCAATGCTGCGCTGCACGTGATTGCTGGTGTTGTGTCCATCGGTATGTCGCTTGATACATGCACTGTGCCTGGCTCTCCGAAAGAAGATCGAATTCCAGATGGCAAAGCTGAACTGGGTTTAGGCATTCATGGCGAAGCCGGTGTTGAACAAGTGAACTTCAAGGGCGCTCATCAAGCTGTCGCCATGATGGTTGATCGATTGGCGCCCTCGATTGGCGCGGGCCCCCATGTAGCATTGTTAAATAATCTGGGCAGCACAACACCACTTGAAATGTATGTTCTGGTTGAAGAGCTTTTAGGCTCTCATCTTGGCAAGCAGATAACTCATCTTGTCGGCCCAGCTCCTTTGATGACATCTTTGGATATGCACGGCTTTTCAATTTCACTTCTTGCTCTTGATGAGAATATCGCAAAGCAGCTTCAAGCCGAAGTGGCACCGCATGCGTGGCCCGGCTGCATGAAAATATCAGATATTACAATTCTACCATTGCCCGATGGCCTAACTCCCATCCAACCTATGGCATCAAAAAATGCAAAAGCAGAAAAGCTGATCCGCAGAAGTTGTGAAATTTTGATTGCGGCTGAAGGCGATCTCAACGTGCTTGACGCAAAATCGGGTGACGGTGATACAGGTTCAACATTAGCAACAGCCTCACGTGCTTTGATCAAAGCACTCGATCGTTTGCCACTGGCAGATTGGACACAGCTTTATCGCGCCATTGGCTTGGAGCTAAGCCAAACCATGGGCGGGTCTTCCGGCGTTTTGCTTGCCATCTTTTTCGCGGCTGCCGGAGATGCATCGGCCAGCGGGCGTGATGCAGTTACCTCTTTGAAGGCGGGCCTTATGCGCATCCAACAAGTTGGTGGCGCAAATCTAGGTGATAGAACAATGATTGACGCGCTTTCACCAGCGCTTGATGAATTATCCAAAGGCCTTGCAGCGGCGGCAATAGCCGCCCGAAGGGGTGCAGACTCGACAGCCAAAATGTTGCGGGCCAAGGCGGGCCGCGCAAGTTATGTTTCTGAAAGCCACCTTGCTGGCCACAACGACCCCGGCGCTGAAGCTGTTGCAAGACTGTTTGAAGAGCTTTTTCAAACAAGTGAAACTTTGAGATAAAGTTCGGTCTTTGATTTTATCATACGGTGAGATGTTTGCGCACATCTTCGCCGTAAAGCGCTTCACGATTATCTGCCATCGATATTCGTCCGCGATTGAGAATGACAAAGTTATCGGCCAATCTTCGCGCGAATTCAAAATATTGCTCAACCAGAACAATTGCCATTTCGCCACGGCTGCGCAAAAGTTCAATCACCCGTTCAATGTCTTTTATGATCGATGGTTGAATGCCTTCAGTGGGTTCATCAAGCAACAGAAGTTTTGGCCGCATGACCAGCGCGCGCGCGATGGCCAATTGCTGTTGCTGCCCACCCGAAAGATCTCCGCCACGGCGCGAAAGCATAGATTTGAGAACAGGAAACAGTTCAAAAATTTCGTCGGGGATATTGCGTGTGGCGCGGGGCAAACACGCATAACCCGTTTTCAAATTTTCTTCGACAGTGAGAGTTGCAAAAATCTCGCGGCCCTGTGGCACAAGGGCAATGCCAGCGCGCGCACGTTGTGCAGTGCTGAGTTTGGCAATTTGCTGGCCATCAAACGCAATGCTGCCAGCGGCGATGGGTTGAAGCCCCGCAATGGCGCGGATCAAGCTGGTTTTGCCCACGCCATTTCGGCCTAAAATACAGGTGACCTTGCCAATCTCGGCGGCAATTGAAACTTCGGAAAGGGCGCGGCTTGCGCCATAAAAAACATCAATGGATTTCACCTCAAGCATGCTCATCGTCCCAGATAAACATCAATAACACGTTGGTCATTTTGGATGGCGTCAAGGCTGCCCTCGGCCAGAACTGAACCTTCATGCAAAACCGTCACACGCACGTCCAACGCACGAATAAAATCCATGTCATGCTCAACCACAACCACAGCACTTGTTTTGGCAATATCACGCAGCAGCGTTGCGGTTTTTTCGGTCTCGGCGTCTGTCATCCCGGCCACGGGTTCATCAACCAACAGCAATTCAGGTTCTTGCATCAACAACATGCCAATTTCCAGCCATTGCTTCTGGCCATGGCTTAATGCTCCGGCGAGCTTTTGTGCCGAAGGTTCAAGATTAATGCGCACAAGCGTTTTGTTAATGCGTTCACGTTGTTCTTGCGACAATTTCCAACTGAGCGACGTGAAGGGTGAACGTTTGGCTTTCATGGCCAGTTCAAGATTATCCCACACGCTGTGGCTATCAAAAACTGTTGGCTTCTGAAACTTTCGGCCAATGCCCAGGTTGGCGATGGCCACTTCGTCCATGCCCATCAGTTCTGTGTTGCGAAAAGAAACGCGGCCAACATCAAGTTTGGTTTTGCCGGTAATCACATCCATCATTGTGGTTTTGCCAGCACCGTTGGGGCCAATAATTGCGCGCATTTCATGCGTGCCAACAGCAAGGTTAAGATTGTTCAAGGCTTTGAAACCATCAAATGAAACGGAAATGCCCTCAAGATACAAAAGCGTCTCAGTGGTCATTCTGCACCATCCAGCTGTGCTTGTGGTGCTGGCATTTTCGCTTCAACTTTAGGCCATCCGGCAAACAACCCGGCCAAACCTTTTGGCATATAAATTGTAACCACAATGGCCAGTGCGCCCAGCACAAACAGCCACGCGTTGGGCAACGCACCCGTTAAATAGCTTTTGATGGCGTTGATAACCAAGGCTCCCAAAGCAGCGCCCCACAGTGTTCCGCGGCCGCCAAAGGCCGTCCAAATCACGGCTTCAATTGAGTTTGATGGGGCAAATTCAGATGGGTTGATGATCCCCACTTGCGGCACATAAAGTGCGCCAGCCACTCCTGCCATGATTGACGAAACCACAAATATAAAAAGTTTATAATGCTCCACGCGATAGCCCAGAAACCGCACGCGCGATTCAGCATCGCGAATGCCGATGATAATTTTGCCGAATTTTGAATTGACGATTTGTCGTGCAATGACAAAACACAAGCCAAGAGCCAGAGCCGATAGCATGAACAAAACCGCGCGCGTGCTTGCGGCCTGAACGGAAAAACCTAAAATATCTTTGAAATCTGTCAACCCATTGTTGCCACCAAATCCCATGTCGTTGCGAAAGAAGGCAAGCAACAAGGCGTAGGTCAACGCTTGGGTGATGATTGAAAGATAAACACCTGTCACTCTTGATCTGAAGGCAAGCCAGCCGAACAGAAATGCCAAAGTTCCGGGCACAAAAACAACCATCAAAAGTGCAAATGCGAAATATTCAAACCCGTGCCAATACCAAGGCAACACTTGCCAATTGAGGAACACCATAAAATCTGGAAGGTTTGCGTTTCCATAAACACCACGCGAACCGATTTGGCGCATCATATACATGCCGATGGCATAGCCACCCAATGCAAAAAATGCGCCGTGGCCCAAGCTTAAAATTCCGCAGTAGCCCCACACCAGATCAACGGATAACGCCAACAACGCATAGCATAGATATTTGCCACCCAAGGTGACCGCATAATCTGGCACATGCAAAAAAGAATCGGTGCCGGTCGACAAATTGAGAAGTGGAACCCCGATTCCAACTGCGGCCAAAACAGCAAGAAATACAATTCCTGAACGTCCCAAGAGTGGCAAAATGCTTTTTGCAATCATGCATCCACCCATCGGCCCTTCAGGGCAAATAGCCCGCGTGGTTTTTTCTGAATGAACAATATGACAAAAACCAAAATGAATATTTTTGCCAGAACTGCGCCGGCGAAAGGCTCAAGAAATTTATTGGAGATGCCCAACGTTAACGCACCAGCCAAAGTGCCCCATAAATTGCCTACGCCACCAAAAACCACAACGAGAAATGAGTCGATGATATAGCTTTGGCCAAGGTTCGGGCTCACGTTGTCGATTTGGGAAAGGGCAACGCCCGCCAGGCCAGCAATGCCAGACCCTAATCCAAACGTCAGCGCATCAACGCGCGAAGACCGAATGCCCATGGCATTTGCCATCGGTCGATTTTGTGTAACAGCACGCATTTGCAAACCAAGCGGCGTGTGCCTCATCAGTGCCATGAGTCCGATAAGAATTGTCAGAGCGAAAATAAGGATCGAAATTCGATTCAGGGTAAATGACAAACCATTTGAAAAATCGATAGAGCCACTCATCCACGGCGGTGTGGTGATAGACTTGTTGGTGGGCCCAAAGATGCTGCGCACAGCTTGTTGCAGCATCAGCGATACACCCCATGTGGCGAGCAATGTTTCAAGCGGCCGACCGTAAAGAAAGCGGATGACGCTGCGTTCAATGGCAATGCCCATAAGCCCAGAAACCATAAATGCGGCAGGAATGGCCGCGATAAGCGCATAGTTTGCTGCGCCAGGCAGATAGGTTTGGAAAAGCTGTTCGACCACATAAGTTGTATACGCGCCCAGCATAACCATTTCGCCATGCGCCATGTTGATCACACCCATCACACCAAACGTGATGGCAAGACCAATTGCTGCAAGCAACAAAACCGATGCAAGCGACAAACCAAACCATATATTTTGAACGAAAGCCCAGGTGTTCAAGCCGGTTTCAATTTTTGCAGCCGCTGCAAGCGCATGTGCTTTTAATTCGCCATCGGCTGTCGCGGCAAAAGACGTAAGCATAGACGCGGTATCGCGATCTGAATGTTTGGCCAAGGTTTCAATGGCGGCAAGTTTTACGTCCGGTGGGCTGTCACTTTTAAGGGTGGCCGCGGCAGCTGCTATCTTCATGATGTCTGCAACGGCAGGATCTGTTTCGGCTACAATGGCCTTTTGCAAAGCGGGCAGGGCGGCGGCGTCACCAGATTTAAGAACGGCCAAGGCCGCGTCTTTTCTTACTTTCACATCTTTGCTGAAAAGTGTGAGGCTACTTAATGCGTTGCTCACAGTTTCGCGCAGTGCATTATTCACTTTTATTTTTTCAATATCAGCCTTGGCGGCTTGGCCAGCGTCGGCACCTGTGATCGGGTCTGCAAGTTTATAAATGTCACCAACTTCGGTTGCGATGAAAACTTTATGATCGTTTTTGCGTGCGAATAATTTGCCATCGGCAAGTGCTTGCAAAACCGGAACAACGGCTGGGCTTCCAGATGAAACCAAAGCGGCAATGGCAGCACCGCGATCATTCAAACTGCCTTGCGCTAATTTATCAACAAGGCCACCCACATCCTGTGCGAATGCAACTGAAAGCCAGGACAGCATGAATATTGAAATCAAAAAAAGTTTTAAATTGCGCATGGCAACCCATTCATAAGAATGAAGCAACCCAGCCGAGGGAGGAACTCGGCTGGGCTTTTCTGGCTCGAGACGTTAAGCGGCACCGCCGCATTTGCCAGTGGTTACGTTGAAGTTTCCGCAATGCAGTGGCTTGCGCCAATCTGAAATGAGGTCTTTTGATCCGGGCAAGAAATCTGACCATTCATCACCAGCGACAAGGCCGGGCGTTTGCCAGACCACATCAAGCTGTCCATCAGCTTGAATTTCGCCGATGAAAACTGGCTTCGTGATGTGATGGTTAGGCAACATCGCGGCATAGCCGCCTGTAAGGTTAGGAACAGTCACACCGATAATGGCATCTTGCACAGCATCAGAATCCGTTGTGCCAGCTTTGGTAACGGCTGCAACCCACATGTTGAAGCCAATGTAATGCGCTTCCATCGGATCGTTGGTTGTGCGCTTGTCCTTTTTAATAAAAGTATGCCAATCTTTAATGAAGGCAGCGTTGGCTGGCGTGTCGATAGACATGAAATAGTTCCATGCCGCTAAATGGCCAACCAGTGGTTTGGTGTCCAAGCCAGCAAGTTCTTCTTCGCCCACTGAGAAAGCAACAACAGGAATATCTGTTGCCTTTACACCTTGGTTGCCCAGTTCCTTATAGAATGGCACGTTCGCATCACCATTGATGGTTGATACAACGGCAGTTTTCTTACCGGCAGAACCAAACTTCTTCACGTCTGATACGATCGATTGCCAATCAGAATGTCCGAACGGCGTATAGTTGATCATGATGTCTTCTTTGGCAACGCCCTTCAATTGAAGGTAGGCTTCCAAAATTTTGTTGGTGGTGCGTGGGTAGACATAGTCGGTCCCGGCCAGAACCCAACGCTTAATGCCTTGGTTCATCAAATAATCGACAGCAGGAATAGCCTGTTGGTTTGGTGCAGCGCCTGTGTAGAATACGTTCTTGGAGCTTTCTTCGCCTTCATATTGAACAGGATAGAACAGCAAGCTGTTCAATTCTTCAAAGACTGGCAATACAGATTTGCGCGATACTGATGTCCAGCAGCCAAATACAGCGGCGCACTTGTCACCCGAAATCAAACCGCGCGCTTTTTCAGCAAACAGCGGCCAGTTCGAAGCAGGATCAACAACAACAGCTTCAAGCTTTTTGCCTAGCAAACCGCCCTTGGCGTTTTGTTGCTCGATCAACATCAGCATCACATCTTTCAGCGTGGTTTCGCTGATCGCCATGGTGCCGGAAAGTGAATGCAGAATACCAACCTTAATGGTCTCGCCATCTGCAAATGCAAATTGTGGAACCAACGCAGCGCCTGCAAGTGCAGCAAAAGCCACTGTCGATTTTAGAAATCCCCGTCTGTTTGTCATGTTTGTTTTTCCCTCATGCAATTTGTGCACTGCGAGAGCTTTGCAA
>JAYWFC010000104.1:0-4336 GCA_043778995.1 Aestuariivirga sp. | reverse complement strand
TGGGTTTGTTATGATATGACGAAAGATGGCAACACCATTAATTTCATCTCACCCTATGGCAAAATCAGCGCCTATTCGGTTGTGAAATAAGACTCGCTAACCCGTTCAACTGTCTTTAAAAAAACGATACACGCGTGGTTGTTATGAAATAGCAACGCGCTTTTTTAGTTTAGGGGATTAGCGTTTATGACAACTTGGCCAATTTATGCCGCGTGGAAAGGCCCGATTATTATGATCGGCTTTGGCTCCATCGGCCACGGCACTTTGCCACTCATCTTGCGTCATCTCACGGTTGATCCAAAACAAATCACGGTGATTGATCCTTCAACTGAATGGAAACATTTGGCAGACAAACAAGGCGTTAATTTTCAACAAACTGCCTTAACCAAAGAAAACCATAAGGACGTTATGCGTCCGCTGCTTTCAACCGGCGGTCAACCGTTGATCGTTAATTTGTCGGTTGATGTAAGCTCGCTTGATATGATGCGCGTGGCGCGTGAAGCGGGTGCACTGTATATTGATACGGTGATCGAGCCTTGGCCCGGCTTTTATTACAATGGCAAAGTGGATAATGCCGCGCGCACCAATTATGCCTTACGCGAAAAAATGTTGGCGCTGAAAGCAAAACTGGGCGTTGGGCCAACGGCTGTTTCCTGTTGCGGCGCAAATCCCGGCATGGTGTCTTGGTTTGTCAAACGAGCGCTTCTGAAACTTGCCGCTGATCTGGAATTTGAAACTGCGCGCCCAAGGTCTCGCAGCGAATGGGCCGTGTTGATGAAAAATTTGGGCGTGAAAGGCATTCACATTGCCGAACGTGATACCCAGCGCGCCAAAAACCCAAAGCCAGTGGGCACATTTGTGAACACATGGTCGGTTGAAGGTTTTATTTCCGAAGGCAAGCAACCCGCTGAATTGGGTTGGGGAACACATGAGAAAAAACTTCCCGCCGAAGGGCGCAGATTTAAAACGGGAAGCAAATGCGCCATATTTTTAGAACGCGCAGGCGCTGAAACCAAAGTGCGCACATGGGTGCCAGACATTGGGCCGCAATTTGGTTTTCTTGTCACCCACAACGAAGCCATTTCAATTTCAGATTATTATACCGTGCGTGAGGGCAAGCGCATCACCTTCCGCCCCACCTGCCATTATGCTTATCACCCTTCAAACGACGCGGTGTTATCCATCCATGAAATGTTTGGCGCAGGCGGCGTAAAGCAAGACAAGCAGCACATTTTAGAACCTGATGAAATTGCCACCGGCCAAGACAAATTGGGCGTGTTGATGTATGGCCATGCAAAGAATGCCTTTTGGTTTGGTTCACAACTATCGATTGAAGAAGCAAGAACCTTGGCGCCCTATCAATCAGCCACAGGCCTTCAAGTAACATCTGCAGTTTTGGCAGGAATCGTCTGGGCGATTGAAAATCCCAACAGAGGCATTGTTGAAACCGATGAGATGGATTTTGAACGTTGCCTCGAAATTCAAACGCCATATCTGGGGCCAGTGGGTGGCGTTTATACTGATTGGAACCCGCTGAAATCGATCGACAGCCTGTTCAATGCGCCGGGCGATAAGCGAGACCCTTGGCAATTCAGCAACATCTTGGTGAAATAAAAAAGGGCGGCCTGAAAGCCGCCCTTCCCATTTGGTTTGCACCAAATTATTTCATCATCATATCTTTTTTGGCCATGCCAAGATGCTTCGAACAATCGGCCATCTTGTGATCCTTCATTGCCATTTCGGCCATGTGCATTTCGCCCATAGCCATTTTCACGTCTTTGGCCATCTTCGGATCAGTATCCTTCTTGATGGCATCATTCATCATGGTGAATGTGGCATCGTCACATTTGGCCATATGGTCCATTTTCATCATCTTCATCTTATCAGCAGCAAAGCTTGGAACCGCAAGAGCAGCAAAAACAAGTGAGGCAGCGAACAGGGATTTTATCATTTTATTTCTCCAACAGGACGTTTTGTCCTGAACGTAATAGAGCGAATTCCCTGATCACTTGCCAATAACAACAAAGTTGGATCACACACTTCTGCGTGAATTTTGCGTGAGCACTATGCCCCGCTAAACCAGTTATAGCCTTGGTCTTCCCAATAGCCGCCGGGGTAATCATTGGTTACAAACATTTCCATCACGTGTTTGGGGTTTTTAAAGCCAAGTTTGGTGGGAATGCGAATTTTTATCGGGAAACCATATTTGGGCGGCAAAGGCTGGTCGCGGAATGTTGTTGCAATAATGGTTTGCGGGTGCAGCGCCGTGGCCATGTCGATGCTGGTGTGATAATCGTCAGCACATTTAAAGCCCACATATTTGGCCGTGGTATCAGCGCCAACCATGCGCAAAAAATCGCCAAGCGAAGAACCACCCCATTTGCCAATGGCACTCCACCCTTCCACGCAAATGTGGCGGGTGATTTGGTTTTTCTGCGGCAAGGCTTTGAGTTGGTCTAACGTCCAAGCATCTTTTTTGGCAATCATACCTGAAAGTTCAAGTTTCCAGGTTGCGCCATCAACAATGCGCACTTCGTCTTCACCATAATAGGCGTTGAACGGAAATGGGTCTTTGATATCCGCTTCGCTAAATTCCGGTGCCAGTTTTGCGGGGTCAAAAAGTGCGGCCTGTGCGCTGTCATTCCATTTGGACATCGCTGCCAAAATTCTATCTGCCGCATTAGGCTCATCTGTCGTTGATGCAAAATCGCAACCCGTCAAAAGCGAAAGTGCACCTAACGAAAGTGTTTGTTTCATAAACAAACGCCGCTCAATATTCAGAATGGATTTTGTGCGCTCCAACATAACAGGCGCAGCCTTGTGTTTAAACAGCATGATTTTCTCCATTGCTGTGTTTTGTTTTTTTCGCCCATCCGGTAATCATGGGAATGAATGTAGAAGGTACGATCAACACCAAGGCCAGATGCATCACCACAAAGGCGCAGATCAGAGCCATGCAGAAAAAATGCACAACGCGTGCGCCATCATAACCGCCAAACAGGTTTGCCAACCATGCAAACTGAACTGATTTCCAAATGCTCAACCCAGATAAAATCACCAGAATGAAAAGTGCAAACACGCCCAGATAAGATATTTTTTGAACGGCATTATAACGGCCAACATCATGTGGCAAGCGGCCACGTAGGGCTTTGCCCAGATCCGTCAACACGCTGCGCGGTGACACTGGAAACAGCGCCATTTTGAAACGGCCACCAAAAATTCCAATCAGCAGATAAATCGCAAAGTTAATCACAAACACCCACATGGCCGCAAAATGCCATTGAATGCCGCCGCCAAGCCAACCGCCCAAGGCCAAGCTGGAAGGAAAACCAATGGCATTAAAAATGGGCGAAGCATTATAAATTTGCCAGCCGCTGGTAATCATCACCAAAATGGCCAAGGCGTTAATCCAGTGAAACAACCGCACACTTAAAGTGTGGATTTTTATTTTTTGATCGTTGGCGTTCATGATTCCCTCTTTTCCAATTGGAATTTCAACCAATTGGAACATAAGGGCAAGTAAACTTCGATCACGTTTTTGGCAAATCAGGGTGGAAGCGGAATAAACTCTTTGTCATCACCCGGCACGATTGAAAACTTTCCTGTTCGCCATTCTTCCTTGGCTGCCTCAATTTTTTCTTGGGAAGATGAAACAAAATTCCACCAAATGTGGCGCGGCCCATCCATAGGCTCGCCCCCCAGCACCATAAAGTGACTGGCATCCAATGCCTTTACAACAATTTCCGATTTCGGTTTGAACGAAACCAGTTTGCCCGCTTCAATCACCCGCCCGGCAATTTCAATTTTCCCGGAAACAAGATAAAGCCCGCGTTCTTCATGGTCCACCGGCAGCGGAAGGCTTGCCCCCTGTTCTAAGCGCACATCGCCATAAAACAAATCAGACAGCGTTTTCACTGGCGATTTTGCACCATACAGCTGACCAGCAATCACCTGCACTTTGCGGCCATTGTCTTCCAACACGGGCAATTTTTCGTGCGCCACATGTTCAAACGCGGGGGCCACTTCTTCGACATGCTTGGGCAACGCCACCCAACTTTGCAAACCAAACATGTTTTGCCCCGAAGCCCTTTCCAGCGCAGGCGTACGTTCAGAATGAACAATGCCCTTGCCAGCCGTCATCCAATTCAATTCTCCGGGAGAGATTGCCTGCTCAGATCCCAAACTATCGCGATGGTTGATCACCCCATCAAACAGCCATGTCACCGTGGCCAAGCCGATATGCGGGTGGGGCCGAACATCCATGCCCTGCCCCGCCTTCATCATCACCGGGCCAAACCTGTCAAAGAAAATAAACGGCCCAATCATTTGGCGTTCA
>JAYWFC010000103.1:0-11437 GCA_043778995.1 Aestuariivirga sp. | reverse complement strand
AGGAGCGCGACACGCGCGGATTCATCTCGATGATCACCATGCGACCGTCTTCCGGATTGATGCCGAACTGCACATTCGAGCCACCGGTCTCCACGCCGATCTCGCGCAAGCACGCGATCGACGCGTTGCGCATGATCTGGTATTCCTTGTCCGTCAACGTCTGGGCCGGTGCGACGGTGATGGAGTCGCCGGTGTGCACGCCCATGGGATCGAGGTTCTCGATGGAACAAATGATAATGCAGTTATCCTTTTTATCGCGCACCACTTCCATCTCGAACTCTTTCCAGCCGATGACGGATTCTTCGATGAGCAATTCCTTGGTCGGCGAGGCCTCAAGTCCGCGCTCGCAAATCGCCATGAATTCTTCTTGGTTATACGCGATGCCGCCGCCGGAACCGCCAAGCGTAAACGACGGCCGGATGATGGTCGGATAGCCGACCATGGCCTGCACCTGCATCGCTTCTTCCATCGAGTGAGCGAGCGCGGAGCGCGGTGAATCTAAGCCGATTTTGGCCATGGCATGTTTGAATTTTTCGCGATCTTCGGCTTTGTCGATGGCCTCTTTCGTCGCGCCGATCATTTGCACGTTGTATTTTTCCAGCACGCCGTGCTTAGCGAGATCGAGCGCACAATTCAACGCCGTCTGCCCGCCCATGGTCGGCAGCAGCGCGTCGGGACGTTCTTTCGCGATAATTTTTTCCACCACTTGCCAGGTAATCGGCTCGATATACGTCACGTCCGCCATATTCGGATCGGTCATGATCGTGGCCGGATTGGAATTCACCAAAATGACTTTGAACCCCTCTTCACGCAGCGCCTTGCAAGCCTGGGCGCCGGAGTAATCAAATTCGCACGCCTGGCCGATAATGATCGGGCCGGCGCCGATAAGGAGGATGGATTTAATGTCGGTGCGTTTTGGCATGTGTCGGGAATCCTGATTTGAGGTTTCCTACACAAGTGAAAGACAGATTCCAACCCCATGTGGATAGATTTTTGTGCAGTGCGGAAAAAACACCGCCGGGAATAAAACCGCGCAAGCCTGAGTCTTGTGTTCATGCGCCGCATTATCAACCCTTGCTGGAGAGATTATCATGAACCAACACGATCACAATCACCACGGAAAAACTATCGGCATTACCCGCCGCCACGCGCTGGAATGTATGGTTTGGGCGGGCACTGGCGTGCTTTGGGGCATGCGGGCGGGCGTTCCGGTTTCGCTAGGGCTGCTCGGTGAGGCCGAGGCTGCCAAGGCAGCCAGCACCGGCTTTACCTTTATGCAAATTTCAGACAGCCATATTGGCTTTGATAAGCCCGCCAACCCCCATGCGATTGATACATTGAAAGAAGCAATTGGCCATATTGCGGCTTTGCCAAATAGGCCTGCTTTTATGCTGCACACGGGCGACATTACCCATCTTTCGAAGCCTGAGCAATTTGACAACGCCGTTCAATTGATCGGGCAAGCTGGTGTTGATGTGCATTATGTTCCCGGCGAACATGATATTGTGGATGAAGCCACCGGCAAAGCCTTTATGGATCGGTTTGGGCAGAAAGCAAAAGGCACTGGTTGGTATAGTTTTGATCAAGAAGGCGTTCACTTTATTGGGTTGGTGAATGTCGCCAATTTGAAGGCTGGTGGCCTTGGTTCAATCGGCGCTGAGCAATTGGCTTGGCTGCAAGATGATTTGAAAGCCATTAAAGATTCTACACCCATTGTTGTGTTTGCACATATTCCATTGTGGTCAGTTTATCCACAATGGGGTTGGGGCACTGACGATGCCGCAGAAGCTTTACCGTATTTGAAGCGGTTCGGATCAGTTACTGTTCTCAATGGCCACATCCACCAACTGATGCAAAAGGTTGAGGGCAATATTACGTTTCACACCGCTCGCTCTACTGCATTTCCACAGCCAGCGCCAGGCACAGCGCCAGCCCCGGGGCCGATGAAAGTGCCGGATGATAAGTTGCGCGGGTTGTTGGGCGTGGCGTCAATCACCTATCAACAAGGTGAAAGTGCTTTGGCTGTTACGAACACCGCATTGGCAGATTTTAAATGAGCAGATTGGCATTGACCTTGATTTTTTCAGCTATGCTTGCCGCCCATGTGCATGCCGAAGAAGTAATCATTACGATTGAAAACTTTACTTTCAATCCGGCATCAATCACGATCAAGCCGGGAACCACAGTCACTTGGTTAAATTCAGATGATATTCCCCATTCTGTGGTTGAAAATAACAAGGTTTTCAAATCTCCACCTTTGGATACTGACCAAAAGTTTTCAAAGGTTTTTACTGAGGTTGGAACGACCAACTATTTCTGTGGATTTCATAATCATATGACGGGTAAAGTCATTGTGCAGCCCTAAGCCATAAGAATTGGTCCACACGTTGAAAGACGATGAGCAAAGGCGAAAATTCGAAAGCATGGTTCTTCCACACCTTGCATCCGCACTTTCGCTTGCTCGCTGGTTAACGGGCAACAGCACAGATGCAGAAGATGTTGTGCAAGATGCTGCAATCAGAGCGTTTCGGGCCTTAGATGCAATGCGTGATGAAAAGCCCAAAGCGTGGCTTTTGGCGATCGTGCGCAATACGGCATTTACGTGGCTGTCTAAAAATCGTTCTAAATCATTGCTGGTGACTGACAACGAGAAAATATTTGAACAGGCCGAGGGCCAGATGTTTTCTTGCCCAGAAAAAATTTCAATTGAGACAGCGTTGATCGCTAAGGCCGACCAAGAATTGTTACGTCAACAAATTTCAACTTTGCCCTTGGCTTATCGCGAGGTTTTGGTGTTGCATCACTTTGAAGATATGAATTATCGCGAAATTGCGCGGCTTCTTTCCATTCCCGTTGGCACGGTGATGTCTCGATTATCGCGAGCGCGCGCATTGTTGTTCAGCCGCGTTATCGCTGTGGAGAAAAGGTCTAAATGAAAACGCGTCTTGATGATTTAACGATAATCAACGCCTATGTAGATGGCGAACTTGATGATGATGCAGCGTTGCGTTTTGAAAAACGCCTAGTCAAAGACAAAGAGCTATCTGCTGCCCATGCACGGGTTTTAGCTTTGCGCGCGGCACTTTCCACAAAGCTGGCGCAAGATAAGATTTCAGATTCACTGCGTTTGAAAATTGAAACCGCAATAAGCCCGCCCCGACTCATTCGCTCTAGCGATTTTAATTGGCGGCAAATGGCAGCATCAATTGTTATTGCTGCCTTGGTCGGAAGTGGGGCAACGTATTTTACTTTGCAACAATTTTCTAAAAATACTAATTTTGAAGCAATCATTGCCGGCCACCAGCGATCATTATTGGCGGCCACCCCTGTTGATGTTGCCTCGTCAGATCATCACACCGTGAAGCCTTGGTTTGATCAACGGTTGGCACTTTCTCCGCCAGTGCCAGAGCTTGCTGCGCAAGGCTATGCCCTACAAGGTGGGCGAGTTGATGTTGTTGGTGGCCAGCCCGTGCCAACCCTTGTTTATAAGTTGCGCCAGCATTTGATCAGCGTTGTTGCGGTTCCGAATTTGAGAACAGATGAGGGCAGTTCTGCCACCAAATTTGCAACACGTAATGGCTATTCAGTTTTAACTTGGATAGCCCATGATTTTATATACTCGGCCGTGTCTGATCTATCCAAGGCTGATCTGGAAGATTTTGAAACCAAATGGCGGGCGGCAAGTAACGCAGAAGAGTGACGTTGAATTGGAATTGGTGTTTAGTTTTTTGTCGAGGACTTAGAACAAATATGAGTGATTAAAATTAAAACAGCGGGGCAACCGTGCCAAGAACGGGGGCTTGTCTGGCCCAGTTGCGCCCGCTGTATTCGCTCCCCCAATTTGAAGGACGAATTTCGATGATCGATTTTAGTTGTTGATTTTATAAACCACGCTGAAGCCCGAAGTGGATTGGGCCGGAACAGTGTTGCCAGCAAATGCAGCTGCCGAGAGAAAGGCTATGGCAAGAATTAACGTAAAGGCGATGGTTTTCATTTTATGCTCCACATCAACAACGTTTGAACTTGCAGTTAAGTTGCATCATTGCGGTGGAATGTGGCCTGAATGGCCTGTTCATCTGGCGTTTAGAAACAGATGCTTGCGCGCAAACAAAAACCCCGGCGGGAGAGGCCGGGGTTTTGACGGACTGAGTTACCTTGCAGGGGACCTCAGTTGGGGAGAAAAAGTGGAACCGAAGCGTTGAGCTAGACTGATCTGCCGAGTGGGGTTCGGGTCAGATGATCTTTCACTGTTCTCAATGCCTCGGTTCCTAACACCTTTTCGGTAGAGGGGCATGAACCGAAAAGGCTAAACTTAGCTTTGTGTATCTGAACAATCTTCAACGGCGCATTTTTCAAGAATAATTTTGTGCGTGTGTGTTGCTGCTGAAGTTTTATAAACCACGGTTATTGCCGTCGGATCAGTGATGGCAAATTGATCATTGTGTTTTACGCTGGCAATTGCTGTTGCTGCGGTGCCTGCAATTGCGAGAATGAAAAGTGTGTAGCGGATCATTTTGTTTAACTCCCGTGCTGTTGTTGGGAGGAACTTAGATCGTTGTGCCGTAACCATTGCTGAATGCCTTGTTCATCTGCCGTTTAGAATTGACATAGTGATAACGGGCGATTGTGATAAAAGTTCCTTTGAAATTAGCCGAAATTAGGAACTTGTTGTGACATCCTCAGACTTGCATTGGCTTTCTGCCACACAATTGACAAAGCTTTTCAAACGCGGTGACGCATCACCCGTAGACGTGGCGCGTGCCTGTTTGGCCCAAATCATGGCGCTGGATGGCAAGATCAACGCCATGAGTTTGGTTGATGAAAAAACCACGCTAAAACAAGCACGTGCAAGCGAAAGGCGCTGGCATAAAAAGGCCAATATAGGGCCATTGGATGGCGTTCCGCTGCTCATTAAAGACCTGCTTTTGGTCAAAGGCTGGCCCACTTCAAGGGGGTCTAAAACCGTCGATCGGCTGCAAGAGTGGCCACATGATGCGCCAAGTGTGGCAAGGCTTCGCGAAGCGGGCACAGTTTTTATGGGTCTTACCACCACGCCTGAATTTGGTTGGAAGGGTGTTACCGATTCGCCGTTGACCGGAATTACCCGCAATCCATGGAACTTTGATAAAACGCCAGGTGGATCATCGGGCGGGTCTGCTGCGGGTTTGGCCGCGGGCTATGCACCACTGGCGCTGGGAACCGATGGCGGCGGATCTATTCGCATACCAGCCGCATTTTCGGGGGTTTATGGCTTGAAGCCATCGTTCGGGCGGGTGCCGGCGTGGCCGCTTTCACCCTTTGGCACGGTGGCCCACATTGGCCCCATGACGCGCCATGTGGAAGACGCGGCCTTGATGATGGACGAAATTAGCAGGCCTGATGCGCGCGATTGGCATTCGCTGCCCTATGATGCCGCTGACTATTCGCGCGCATTAAAGCGCGATGTGAAAGACATGGTGTTTGCTTATTCACCCAAGCTTGGGTTTGATGTTGCCGTGGAAAATGATGTGGCGCGGCTGGTGAAAGCGGCTGTGGCAAAGCTTCGCAAGGCAGGGGCCAAAATTGTAGAGATAGACCCGGGGTTCAAAGATCCGGCAGCAACGTTTCGCACCCTGTGGTGGCTTGGGGTGCGGGGTGCTTTTGGGCATTTGCCGGAATCGAAATTGGCATTGCTTGAACCCGCGCTGCGCGACGTGGTGGAACAATCCAAATCCATTTCAATTGATGAGATGATTGGCGCCACCAAGGCGCGCGGCGAGCTTGGCAGCCAGATGCGGCAATTTATGGAAAAATATGATGCACTTCTCACCCCCACCATGCCGATTACCGCGTTTGAGGCTGGCACACTTCAGCCCGGCAGTGCAGACAACCATGGCAAGTGGGTGAATTGGACACCTTTTACCTATCCTTTCAACTTGACACAGCAGCCAGCGGCATCGGTGCCATGCGGCATTGCGGCAAACGGCCTGACCGTAGGGTTACAAATCGTGGGGCGTATGTTTGAAGATCGCCAAGTGTTGCGCATTTCTGGCGCGGTCGAGAAGGAAGTTGGCATCTTGCGCTTGGGAAATACAATTTAAAGTATCTTTAAATTGTAGAATAAACTTTAGGTTTAAAATGGAATGGATGCATGCTATCCCCAACGGATTCGCGTTGGATAGGTGTGTTGCGTCTCAATCGTATTAAACCTGAGGAGACAGGCATGAACCAAGATCAAGACACTGTTACCCTGTTGGAAGAGATGGAAGCCGAAATTCGGTCTGTCGCTCATAAGATTTGGGAAGATGAAGGAAAGCCCGAAGGGCTTGCTCACGATCATTGGGCCAGGGCAACTGCCATCGTGACCACTGCGGCCGAGCTTGAGGGCGGTTTGGGCTCTCCCAATTGGTTGCAGAAAGCGCCAACGCCTGAAGTTGAACTGGCACCCGCACCTGATGTTGAAGAGCGCAGTTTATCACAAACCCTTGAGCAGCTGAAACGGCGGGTGGCCGGGCGCTCTGCTGCTTAGGCCCTAAAAACCAAATTGCTCAATTGGCAAAGTCAACTTGCGTTGGCTTTGCTTTTTTTGTTGGTGTGTCGCAATTGGCGTGTTGGCTTTTCAAGCGTTTGTGTATGGTGGCTGCGTCACGCCATAATGCAAAAGCATTATGGGCAAGAGCAAATGGAGCAGCACATGACACAATTGAAAAAAGTTTTCGTTTTGGCAGGCCTTGCCTTGGCCGCCAGCAGCATGGGCGCTGAGGCCCACCCCGGCCATTTTGGCGCGTCTGGATTAGTGTCTGGTTTCGCCCACCCCTTCAGCGGGTTTGATCATATCATTGCCATGGTTGCCGTTGGCTTTTTGGCTGCACGCCTTGGTGGCCGTGCCGTGTGGTCTGTGCCTGCGACATTTGTGGCGCTGATGGCCATGGGCGGTGTTTGGGCTATTTTGGGCCTGCCTATGATGTTTGTTGAAGGTGGAATATCGCTTTCAATGTTTGTGTTGCCAATGGTTGCGGTTGTGCGTTGGAAAACCCCTACAGCCATTGCCATGGCGCTTGTTGGTGTTTTTGCCGTGTTTCATGGCTATGCCCATGGCCTTGAAATGCCCGCTGATGCATCGGGCTTTGAGTTTGGGATAGGCTTTGTTGTGGCCACAGCGTTACTTCATGTGGCTGGATTGGCCGCGGGTTTTGTTGCCGCGCGCGCAAGGACTGTTCTAGCCGCATAATGAGTGTATCGCGAACCAGCACCTATGATGCCATCATCATTGGTGCTGGCGCTGCCGGATTGATGTGCGCCATCACCGCAGCAAAGCGCGGATTGCGTGTGGCTGTGCTTGATCACAGTACAATCGCTGGTGCGAAAATTTTAATCTCTGGCGGAGGGCGTTGCAATTTCACCAACATTGGCACAACGCCCAACAATTTCATTTCTGCCAACCCGCATTTTGCCCGTTCGGCGTTGAGCCGCTATACGCCCACAGATTTTATAGCACTCATCGCGAAACATAAAATTGCGTGGCACGAAAAAACATTAGGCCAATTGTTTTGTGACGGATCGGCCAAGCAAATTGTAAAAATGTTGCTGGATGAATGCGCAAGCCATGGCGCGAAGATCATTTTAAATTGCAAAATTTCAGACGTGAGCAAGGCTGATGATTTTCAATTGGAAACATCGCAGGGTGTGTTCACGACAAAAAATGTGGTGTTGGCCACAGGGGGCTTATCAATTCCTAAAATGGGGGCCACCGGATTTGCGTTAGATGTGGCAAAGAAATTTGGGTTGAAGATTGCAACGTCCAAGCCGGGGCTTGTGCCGCTTAAGGCATCAGCTGACGAGGTGGCGTTTTACACAGCGCTTTCAGGCGTGGCCCTGCCTGCCGTTGCGCAGTGTGGCAAAACCAAATTTGCCGAGAGTGTGTTGTTCACCCACCGTGGACTTTCAGGCCCAGCGATTTTGCAAATCTCATCTTATATGAAACCCCAAGATGAGATCACTTTGGATTTTGCGCCTGGCCGTGATCTGGCAACGGAATTAAAACGCCGACGCCATGAGCGCCCGAAAGTGGAAATGAAAACTCTGCTGGCCGAGTTTGTTCCCCAACGCTTGGCTGAAAATCTGGCCACCGAAACATCGCTCGAAAAAATTGCCGCGCGGCTGAAAGCGTGGCACTTTAAAGCGTCTGAAACTGAGGGTTACGCCAAGGCCGAAGTGATGGTGGGCGGGGTGGATACCGACGGGCTTTCGTCCAAAACCATGGAGGCAAAAGCCGTCCACGGCCTTTATGTGATTGGTGAGGCAGTGGATGTAACCGGTTGGTTGGGCGGGTATAATTTCCAATGGGCTTGGGCATCGGGCTTCGCGGCGGGGCAGGGGCTTTGCCAACAACTTGATTAAACTGCAATTTGGTCTATATCTTAGTATAGATCAATTGGAGGCCATGTTATGAGCCAAATTGCAAAACTTTTTACCAATGGGCGAAGCCAAGCCGTGCGTTTGCCCGCAGCGTTCCGCTTTAGCGGCAAGGAGGTTTTCATTCGCAAGGATGCTGAAACTGGCGACGTAATTTTGTCGAGCCGCCCTACTTCATGGGATGGCTTTTTCGAAGCGTTAAAAGGTGCCGAAGTGCCAAGAGATTTTCTGAGTGCAAAAGAGCGCAAGCAAAAATCGCAAAATCGTGATCCGTTCAAAGGCTATAATGAATGAGCCGTTTTATGCTCGACACGAATACAATCAGCTTTTTTGTGCGTGAACACACCTTAGTCAAAAAGCGCATTGTGGGAGAGCCAATGTCGTCTTTGTGTATTTCCGCTGTGACCGAAGGCGAGCTTCTTTTTGGCTTGGCAAGGCGGCCCGACGCTGTCCGGCTTGCCCATGCAGTCCAAGAATTTTTGCGCCGCGTGGAGGTGCTGGCTTGGGATAGTTCAGCTGCGGCACGTTACGCAATTTGCCGCGCTGATCTCGAAAAAACAGGTCAAACACTTGGAACCAATGATTTGCTGATCGGCGCCCACGCTTTAAGCATGAATGCAACACTGATCACCAATGATCAAGCTTTCAAATATCTGGCTGAATTGCGGCTTGAAGATTGGACGAAGTAAGCTTGATAGATTTCAAGCAAAAGCAAATGCTGCCCTCGTCTTTCAAATCACTTCACGCGCTTAAAGCCCAATGACTTACAGAATGGGCCCCAGCAGCCTTTTACGTCTAAGTTGCTGCCATTGAGTGTGGCGTAAGCGCGATAGGTGCCGCCATCATCAGCGCTGTAAATCGTGCCCTTCCAAGTGTCTGGGCCAGAGGGTGCCATGCCTTCAAAGATGGGCAGGCCCACAACATGGCGTTTGCGCAATGCTGGATTGGGGTTTTTCCAATCCAGTTTTTCGGTGCCATCGGGGTTTAACTTTGCACCCAAAGACACAATCGACCCACATAACAGTTCGCCGCCGCAATGGCGCACAGCGATGGTGAGATTTCCCATCTGCCATTGCCCATCAGGGTTGGCAGCATGGGCCAAACCTGCTGTGGCGAAAAATACAACTGAACTGATCAACACACTCAATTTTTTCATCGTCGTTATCTCTTCATCATTTTGTTGCTGTCATTTTATCATTTTCTCAGTGCTTTGAAAAGTGTTTCACCCCATCGCCTGATCAAGATCTGCGATGATATCTTCCACATCTTCAATGCCAATTGAAAGTCTCACCACGTTGGGCGAGGCACCGGCCGCTTTTTGTTGGGCTTCGTTCAGTTGGCGATGCGTGGTAGAGGCTGAATGAATGATCAGTGATCGCGTGTCACCCAAATTGGCAACGTGGCTGAATAATTTTACGCTATCGACCAATTTCACACAGCCGTCATAACCCGTTTTCAAAGCAAAAGTGAAAATGGCGCCTGCACCTTTGGGGCATATTTTGGCAATGCGTTTATAATAGGGCGAAGATTTCAAACCCGCATAGGTTACATATTCCACCCGTGGATCTTTCTCCAGCCATTCAGCCACTTTTAAAGCGTTGGCCACATGGCGTTCCATGCGCAGGGACAAGGTTTCAATGCCCATCAATGTGTAATGTGCACCTTGGGGGTTCATCGTCATGCCCAAATCACGAAGGCCAATGGCGATGGAATGGAAGGTGAAAGCCATGGCACCCAAAGTGGGGTGAAACACCAAACCGTGATAGGCTGGTTCAGGCTCTGACAGCGATGGGAACTTGCCAGATTTTGCCCAATCAAACTTGCCGCTATCGACCACACAGCCGCCGGTTACAGTGCCATTGCCGGTGAGATATTTCGTGGTGGAATGAACCACCAAAGTTGCGCCGTGTTCAATGGGTTTGCACAAATAGGGCGTGGCTGATGTGTTATCAACAATCAACGGAATCTGTGCCGCATCCGATATTTTGGCAATGGCGTCAATGTCGGTGATATAGCCGCCGGGGTTGGCGATGGATTCACAAAATACCGCGCGGGTGTTATCATCAATGGCGGCTTTAACCGCAGCCAAATCATCAAAATCGACAAATTTGGCAGACCAACCAAAGCGCTTGATGGTTTGGCTGAATTGCGTGATTGTGCCGCCATAAAGCCTTGTGGAAGCCACGATATTTTTGCCTGGCCCCATGAGCGGAAACAGAGCCATAATTTGCGCAGCATGGCCCGATGAACAACAAACAGCGCCCGAACCACCTTCAAGGGCGCAAATGCGATTGGCCAAGGCCGACACTGTTGGGTTGGTGAGACGTGAATAAATATAACCCACCTCTTGCAGGTTGAACAATTTGGCGGCGTGGTCAGCATCGCGAAACACATAGGCCGTGGTTTGATAGATCGGCACTTGCCTTGCACCCGTTGCCGTATCTGGTGCTGTGCCTGCATGAATTTGTAATGTGTCAAAACCCAGTTTGCGTGTCGTGGTCATCGATCATGTCTCCCGTTGTTTTGGGAAATACTATGTTAAGTTTTGAAACTGCACAACGGGTGAGCGATGCTTTGACGGATGGGCTGCCTCTGCGCCATGCAGGTCTTTCAACACGCCATGTTTTCGCTCATCTGTTTCGCAAATTGTGATAGGTTCAATGCCATCATCGCGTAGAAGGAGATTGGTAATGCCTTGGAAACGATATGGCCTCGCATTAATTGCAGCGTTTTTATGTGCTGCAACGGCCGGTGCCGGCGCACCTGATCAATTGAAAGGGAAATATGCATTTGACTGGCACACAGAGCCGGCGTTGGCAAAATGTGTGAAAGTGGATGGAGCGTTGCTCAGTCAACTCAAATCAAAGCAGTTCCATTGCGATATGACGTTGAAAAAAAACTCTTCATCAGGCGTTGGTTTGCGCAATTGTAGCGCAGGCACCCATGGCAAGGAATATCTAATTTTCGATTCCAAACATGATTGTGAAGAAGAACGCCAAAGCCAAGCCGCCAATGAATGAGAGTGTTGGCTGGGGGACTAGGA
>JAYWFC010000102.1:0-11444 GCA_043778995.1 Aestuariivirga sp. | reverse complement strand
GGAGTCGGGCGAGGTATGCCTTATCAAGCTTCGTAAACATCCGTTTAAGAATGCTATATTGAGTATGAAACTGAATAAATAAAAGCAAACTTAAAATTTGAGTAACGGAGTAGTTGCAGGTAAGGCACAGAGGTCTATGCCTGTCTCCAACGAAAGAAATATTCTATAAATGGCACTCTATTTCCACGCTTTTTTTCTAACTATTCTATCTGTTACCACGTTCCTCATCCTAGCACATGTATGCTGCAACGCGCTCCTAACAGCAATGTTTCTGCGCCATCGCCAAAGGACAGTGTCGAATGGAAAGGCGCTTTTAGATAAGGATTTACCTACGGTTCTTGTTCAGCTGCCAGTCTTGAATGAAAGCAGTGTTGTTCACCGGCTGTTAATGGCCGCCAGTAAACTGGATTATCCGTCTGAAAAATTGATCATTCAGCTTCTCGATGATTCAAATGATGACACGACTAAGATTGCGGCCGCAACTATCAAAGAAATACGAAAGCATACCTCTGTCAATATTCAACATGTTACGAGACCAAACCGCGTAGGTTACAAAGCAGGTTCCCTTAATTATGGCATGGATCTAGCAGACGGTGAGCTCATCGCTATATTCGATGCCGATTTTCTGCCTCAACCTGATTTTCTTCGAAAAGTCATTCAGCATTTCGAAGAGCCGAACGTGGGCATCGTGCAGATCCGTTGGTCACACACTAACCAAAGTCATTCCATTCTAACAAAAATGATGGCACTTGCTTTGGATAATCATTTCGTCGTTGAGCACTGTGGAAGACAAGCTCTTGGAGCATTCTCTAACTTTAATGGCACGGCCGGCGTGTTGCGGCGGCAGGCGATCCTTGAGGCTGGTGGCTGGCATTCGGATTGTCTCACTGAAGATTTGGATCTTTCATATCGTGTGCAATTGGCGGGATGGAGTTTCAAATATGTAGCCGAAATTGCAACACCTTCGGAAATTCCAATTTTCCTCGCCGACATTCACAGTCAACAGTTTCGGTGGACCAAAGGTGGCACCCAAACTGCCGTTAAGAACTTAGGCCCACTGTGGAAATCGAACACTAGATTCGTAACAAAGATACTAGGTAGCTTCCATCTTCTGGGACCGGTAGTTTACATTGTATCGCTTTGCCTTGGGTTGAGTTGCCTTGCTATTCGTTTTTTGGGTTATCAGAGCGATCCCCAGTTTATCCGCGAGATTTCCTGGTTCCTGATCTCTGCCAATATAGCCACTACAATTATGTATCTGATTTCTAGGTGGCATCTATATCCCTCGGAAGGTATTTGGGTGCTGAAAGAAATATTAAGTATTCAACTGTTCATGTTGTTCTTTGTCGGACATAACGCCCGAAACTCAATTGCGGCACTAGAAGGATTACTGGGAAAAAAGAGCGCATTCATTCGAACGCCAAAGTACGGACAGATGCCGGATAAACTTAGGTTCTTCTCTCATCAGAACCTTCGGGAAAAGCTTGCGTCCGTCGCTAATTATTGGCCAGAAGCGACGCTGGCTATCCTTTTTGGTTGGGCAGCTTTTCTCCATGGCATGACTTCAGACGCCACGAAAGGAGTGATGTTTGGAATGACTTTTTACTTCTTTATTGGCAATGCGATCACGTTACTCTACGCCATTTTTGAATAGATGTAGAAATCTCATGCTCAAGTGCTACCGTGTACATTTGCAACGTGGTTATAACAGCGGTGGGGCCACCAATCCGTGGTTGCCCGAATGTCCGTTTTTGATCTTACCGCTGGGCGCTCATATTTAACTAACGTTTAATTGCGCTAGCAGATTCCATCAAGCTACCTCCATCAATCGCTGTGTACCGAAAAACTTGTGCAAAAAATTGTCGCGATGGAACCCCATTGGAACCCCGAAACCAATTTCAAACATTTATTTTCTTCTAAACTATTGATTTTGTTGGTGAGCCCAGCGGGATTCGAACCCACGACCCTCTGATTAAAAGTCAGATGCTCTACCGCTGAGCTATGGGCCCCCACATCACAGAACATCTGAATCTGCGAAAGCGCCCGATACATAGTTGTGGCGTTCTCATCGGTCAAGCACGGATTTGTCGCATTTAGAACTGATTAACTGTGATGCCAAATCCGCCACAATCCTAACGCAGTGGACACGATTGTTCGGTTAAACTTCCAATTGGGACGATTCTTGGGGTTGTAATGACAGATTTGGCAATTGTTGTTTTGGCGGCAGGCATGGGCACGCGGATGAAATCTGCTCTGCCAAAAGTTTTGCATAAAATTGCGGGGCGCACCATGGTGGGCCATGCGCTGCATGCGGCCAAAGCGCTGAACGCAGTTAAAGCCGTGATTATCCATGGGCCGGGCATGGCGGCTGTGCAACAGGAAGCCAGTAGCGTTTTTTCTGATTGTGTTTTTGCCGAGCAAAATGAACGCTTGGGAACAGGCCATGCCGTGCAAATGGCAAAGCAGGCTTTGCTGGGTTTTGAGGGCACGGTTCTGGTGCTTTATGGCGATGTGCCTTTAATCCAGCCTGAAACCTTGCGCGGGCTTTTGGCCAAGCTTGATGGCCAGCACAAAATGGCGGTTTTGGGTTTTGAGACGCAAAGCCCTTTTGGCTATGGCCGTTTGATTGGTGATGCCAACGGCATCATTGATATTCGCGAAGAACGTGAAACCAACGCGCAAGAGAAAACCATTAAACTTTGCAATTCAGGCATTGTTGCAATTGATAACGCCTTGCTGTGGCAGATTATCCCCAAACTTTCCAAAGAAAATTCAAAGGGCGAATATTACCTGACTGATCTTGTAAAGCTGGCTGTTGCAGCCAAAACCACTGTGGCTTTGGCCATGTGCAAGGAAAATGAAGTGGCGGGGGTGAATGATCGCAACCAGCTTGCAGTTTTAGAGCATGTGTTTCAGCAAGAGGCCCGCCGCCTTGCGATGGAAAATGGCGCAACGCTGATTGACCCTGACACAGTTTATTTTTCAGCCGATACAAAGCTTGGCAAAGATGTGATCATCGAACCCAATGTTGTGTTTGGCCCACAGGTTGTGGTTGGCGATAATGTTGAGATTTTTGCATTCTCTCATATCGAAGGCGCCACTATTGCAAACGGCGCACGCATTGGGCCTTTTGCGCGTCTGCGGCCCGGCGCTGAAATTGGCGAGAATGCGCATATCGGCAATTATGTTGAAATTAAAAAAGCCAAAATTGGCAAAGGGGCCAAGGCCAATCATTTAACCTATATTGGCGACGCCATTGTGGGCGCAGGCAGCAACATCGGTGCAGGGACAATTACCTGCAATTATGATGGCTATGACAAGCACCTCACAGATATTGGCGAAAATGTTTTTGTAGGTTCCAACACATCTTTGGTGGCACCGGTGAAAATTGGGGCAGGGGCAAACATTGCGGCTTCCAGTGTTATTACAGCTGATGTGCCTGCTGATGCTTTGGCCATGACGCGGGCTCCAGCCACAGTCAAAGAAGGTTGGGCCAAGCGCTATCGTGCCATTAAACAAGCGGCAAAAGCCGCCAAGAAAAAACTTTAGGAGTTTAGCATGTGTGGCATTGTCGGCATTCTTGGAACCAAACCCGTAGCACTTGATCTTGTTGAAGCGTTGCGCCGTTTGGAATATCGCGGCTATGATTCAGCGGGCGTTGCCACAATCGAGAATGGCGTGATTGAGCGCAGACGCGCGCCCGGCAAGCTTCGCAATTTGGAAGATCGTTTGCGTGAAAGCCCTTTGATGGGCACCAGCGGCATTGGCCACACGCGCTGGGCCACCCATGGCGTGCCCAATGAAACCAATGCCCACCCGCATATTTCGGGCGATGTGGTGATTGTGCACAATGGCATTATTGAAAACTTTGCAGAATTGAAAGAAGAGCTGATAGCGGATGGATATAAATTTGTTTCGCAAACAGACACTGAAGTCGTGGCGCATCTTTTAGAACAAGCACGCAAGGGTGGCGCTGGCCCGCAAGACGCTGTGCGCAAAGTTTTGGCTAGGCTGCATGGGGCTTTTGCTTTGGCCATTATGTTTAAGTCTGAACATGATTTGCTGATTGGCGCACGCAATGGCCCGCCCTTGGCTGTTGGCCATGGTGATGGGCAAATGTTCTTGGGTTCTGACGCGATTGCACTTTCACCCTTCACCAATCGCATCACCTATTTGGAAGATGGCGATTGGGTTGAGATGACGCGCAATTCATTTCAAATCTTTAACGCTGAGAATAAGCCCATCAAGCGGCCGATGAATTTTAGCCAAGCTTCGGCGATGATGGTGGATAAGGGAAACCATCGCCATTTCATGGCCAAAGAAATTGCTGAACAGCCCGAAGTGGTTGGCCATACGCTGGCTGAATATATTGATTTTGCGACCAAGACTGTGAAAGTGCCCACAAACCTGTCGTTTGATTTTACCAAGCTCGATCGCATCACCATCACAGCGTGCGGCACATCGGCCTATGTTGGTCTTGCCGCTAAATATTGGTTTGAGAAAGTGGCTCGCCTGCCGGTGGACGTCGATGTGGCATCTGAATTCCGATATCGTGAAGCGCCGATGAGCAAAAATGGATTGGCCATTTTAATTTCACAATCTGGCGAAACCGCAGATACGCTGGCCGCTTTGCGCTATTCAAAATCACAAGGCCAGCATATTGTTTCAGTCGTGAACGTTCCTGAATCCACCATTGCGCGTGAATCTGAAATTGTGTTGCGCACGTTTGCAGGGCCTGAAATTTGTGTGGCTTCAACCAAAGCTTTCACATGCCAACTGACTGTCTTGGCTTGCTTTGCATTGTTGGCGGGCAAAATTCGCGGCACGTTGTCAATTGCGCAGGAACATGAATATGTGAATGCGCTGATTGAAGCGCCGCGCCACATGACGGAAGTATTGAAGGAAGAAAAAAACATTGCCAAAGTTGCCGTGGAAATTGCCAAGGCGCGTGATGTGTTGTTCCTTGGCCGTGGCATCAATTATCCATTGGCTTTGGAAGGTGCTTTGAAGCTGAAAGAAATTTCATATATTCATGCCGAAGGTTATGCTGCGGGTGAATTAAAACATGGGCCAATCGCGTTGGTGGATGAACATGTTCCAGTGATTGTGATTGCGCCACGCGATGAGCTCTATGAAAAAACCATTTCAAACATGGAAGAAGTTGCGGCACGGGGCGGCAAGATTATTTTGATTACCGATGACCAAAGCCACAAGCAAAATTCGCATAAGACCTTTCGTCATATACATGTGCCTGTGGCGCATGCATTCATCAGCCCACTTATGTATGCAATCCCTGTGCAGCTTTTGGCCTATCACACTGCTGTGATTATGGGCACCGATGTAGATCAACCGCGGAACCTGGCCAAAAGTGTGACAGTGGAATAACTTCGCACCGTTCACTCATTCTTGATCAGGTGTGATTGTACTTTCGCGTGGATACAGTCCATTTCAGTGTGACATACAGGAGTGAACCATGTTGAATTTTAGATTATCGCGCAGTGCCGCATTGTTTTTTGCATCGTCCTTAGCCGCTGGTTTTATGGCGCAAGTAGCCTGTGCTGAAGATGCCGTGGCGGTTCCAGCCGCCATAATGATGGAAAAAGCTTCAACGGCGGGCATGGAAAAAGCGGTTCTTGCCGGCGGTTGCTTTTGGGGCGTGCAAGGCGTTTTTCAACATGTTAAGGGCGTGCAAAATGCTGTTTCTGGTTATGCGGGCGGCAAGGCAGACACTGCCAATTACGACACCGTAAGCGGTGGTGATACTGGCCATGCGGAAGCAGTTGAAATTACGTTTGACCCACAGGTGGTGAATTATGCCACGCTGTTGCAGATTTATTTTTCAGTGGTGCATGACCCAACGCAACTGAATTATCAGGGCCCAGATAGTGGCACGCAATATCGGTCTGCAATATTTCCTGAAAATGATGCCCAAGCCGAAGTGGCCAAAGCCTATATTGATCAGTTGGGAAAAGCCAAAATTTTCAATGCGGCCATCGTGACATCCATAGAGCCTGAGAAAAAATTCTATGCGGCTGAAGATTATCATCAAGATTATCTGACGCTTCACCCCAAGGAATCTTACATCGCTTATAATGATATTCCGAAGGTGCAAAACTTAAGCCGCATGTTCCCGCAAATGTATAGCGAGAAGCCGAAACTGGTGAAGGGCTGATCGTCTTATCAGCCGCACATTTTTTTCAGCGCTTGCCATTCTTGCTCGGTTAACACAGGTTTTGCCACAACGCCTGACGGCAAAAGTTGGATGTTTTTGATGCGGTCTTCTGTGCCCGGATGGGTGGAGAATATCGAACCAATTTCACCCAACATTGCGCCATTGCTGCCGTGGTCTTTTTCCATCTTCAAAATTTTTCCGAAGAATGAACGAAGGCCCTTCGGATCAATTTTTGCATTGATCAAAGCCTCGTTGGCAAATTGATCAGCCTCTGCCTCTGCGGCGCGGGAGCTTCGCAAAACCGTCGCTAACATAGCAATGTTTGTGGTGGCGTTTCCGCCGTTTGTGCCCGTAAAAATGCTGCTCAAAACTTCCATGCCGCCCAAGCGCACAACCTGTGCTTCAGGGTGGAAATGCCACACATGGCCCATTTCATGGGCCAAAACGCCAGTGAATTCTTCAGCTGTTTCAGCCTTATCCAACAGCCCACGGGTGACGATGATTTTACCGCCGCTCACGGCAAAGGCGTTGACCAAAGGCATATCATAAACATGAATGGAAACCGCAGGCAGGCTTGGCGTGCCCTCAGCCAAGGCCGCAACAATAGTGCCCAAAGCATGTTCACCGGCTGGCGTTTGGCAGCGCTTTGTGCCGCCTGAAAGCGTTGTTTCCATTTCTGTGCCGGTTTTTTCTCGCCAGCTTTGGGGCAGCATGTGGGCAACACGATCTGGCAAAATCCACATGGCTAGATATGTTAATGCGGCACAAACGGCTAAGCCACCAACCGTCCACCCAAAGATGTTGGCGATATCGCGCATGGAATAGCCGCCGCGCAAATGATTGGAATGGCTGATGAGATTTTGGATAAAGGCTTCATCTGTGATGATGAGTCGTGCACCCGGTTTTGCATCATGGGTTAGGCGGTAGGGCTGGCCTTTGGTGGGCGCATCAATGGGGTGAAGGCCTTGAATGTTCCATATCGTTTTGGGTGTTTCTGGGCCAGAAAAACTTAAAACATCACCATCATCACGCAGATGAACAGTTCGGTTGCGCGCTGATTGGCCGTCGAAATATGTGGCGAGGGTTTCGATCATCAGATCACCACGCGCTTACATCAAAGGCATCAGCCAAGCCTTCGCCCCGTGTGGGAATGGCAGCTTGCGATTGTTGAATGCGGTCAATATCGATGGCCCCTTCAAGTTCCAGCCTTTGGGCCATATAGCGAAATGTGCGTTGTTGAACAAATGGCCAGCCGAATGTGAGCGTGAAAACGAGGATTAGAACATTGCCTATCGTCAGCCAGATGATGCTTCCGGCTGTTGCGTTCAGTTTAAATTGCGCGCCATCAAAGCGCGTATAATTGGCAAAGGTGCGCATTTCTTTGGCAGTGTAGAGTGACCAAACAATGGGTGACAGCAGAAAATAGATGGCGAAGAACAGAAAAATGATCGCAACGCCATAGAGAATTCCAAGGCTTTGTTTTTGGTCTGGATGGGGCTCGAACAAGCCGCCAAAATTTCCGGCAACCAAGCTTACACCCCAACCGATAAATAAAAGCGAAAACACGCCAATCAAAATCCAACACAGTGCATATGTTGGGTAGAGCGGGCCAGCCCGCCCTTTGAATTTAAACGCGGCATCCCCAAAGCGCATGTCGTTGGTAATTTGCTCATGCAACACTGTGTTCATCACCGGCGTGGCCCAGCCTAAACTTGCCCCCTTGGCCAAAAGCGCACCAAAATAGGTGATGCTATATGTCATAGCGGAACCAATAAGGTTGCCCCTGATGCCGCGCCACAACGTTCGCGTGAGTTGATATTTGCGGGCTTTATAGATGGCATAGCCATACATCACATAGACAAACAGGCCGAAGAGAGAGTTTGTGGCAAACACAATGGGATGTTGATTGCCGTAATTGAGTTTTAACAGCGCGTTGATGATAACCAACGGCATTATAAAAAGGCCAAAAACGAAAAGAAAGCCTTTGAACAATTCCATGGCCGTTCCGGTATATTCCAATGGTTCGCCGTTGATGTGAATGCAGCTCCAAATGTGTTTGCGCACATTGGTTTTGCCCCAAAAGCGATAAATGGAAAGGGTTAGGATATTCAGCACCAAGTTGATCAAGGTGATTTTGAACAGGCCTGGCCTTGGCACATATTCAAAACGCAAAGCTTCGGGGGCTTGCTGGGTTGCGGCGGAATCGAATGGTGGGCTTTGCATTTGTCTCTCTTGCCACGACCTGTTGCACGCTTGCAACAGCCGTTCGAAATTCAACGCAGGCCCATTTGTGCCGTTTGTTTAGCTTTGATCTGCCGCAATTTGGAAATATTCAGAATGCCAGCGGTGCAAATTTTTAACTGGTTTGTCGTTAGTTTTGGCGTTCGGGATACTAGAAGACGTGAACATGAAAATTGGTTTTAACAAGATCAGGGCGGCATTTTGCTTTTGCGCGCTGGCTTTGTCATTCCTCTGTGTTGCGCCTTCGGCCTTTGCAGAAGACAGCGACAACCCGATTACTGGCTTTTTTTCGTTTTTGCCTGCCCCGCCACATATCAACTTGCCGCATCTTGATCTTACTCCGTTTTGGACGGACGATTTGAAAACCGCAAGGCGCGCCTATAGCAACCATGACTATAACCGCGCGCGGGATTATTTTCAGAAATCGTCTGATGATGGCAATATCGTTGCCAACTGGTATTTGGGGCATATGTATCGTCTAGGGCGCGGTGTTCCTGTCAACCAAGCCGTGGCCTATTCATATTTTTCGCGCGTGGCAGATAATTTTAATCCCGATGAAAACGACGCCAATCGTTTGCGCATTATGATCGACGCGCAGTTGCGTGTGGCTGACTATCAACGCACAGGAATTGCTGCTGCAAAATTAAAAGCCAATCCGCAAGCAGCAGCCCGCACTTATATGCAAATGGCCACAAATTATGCCCATCCACATGCGCTCTATTCTCTGGGTGTGATGACCATTGTTGGCGAAGGCATGCGCAAAAATCCACAGCAAGGATTGAAGTGGTTGAACGCGGCGGCGCGTAAACATAGCCCCGAGGCAGCTGCTTATTTGGGCGATCTCTATTCAAAAGGCGGGGTGGTGGCGCGTGATGATACGCGAGCACTGACCTGGTATATTATTGCGGCACAGGCTGCAAATGCCGACGAAAACCAATTGATTTTAGACAACATGAAGGTGATGAAAGCTGGTGCCACTGAAGAGGTGCGGCTTGAAGCAGAGGCACGCGCCAGGGTTTGGAACGAGCAAAATCCTGACGACCCGAAAAACTAACCGGGAAACGCTTGGTCTCCAATTTCGATCACCTTGCCAGCTCGTGAAAGCCCCAAGCAATGTTGATGTTCCATTCCGGCCACAAAGCAAAAATACGGCGCTTTGGCTTTGCGCAAGGCTTCATAGGTGTTGCGGGTGATTTTCGCCGCAGGCGTGAAGGCAAATTCAGCATCTTTGGGTAGGCGCAAATCACCCGAGTTGGCGAGTGATGCTGGCCAAGCGGGCAGCTTTTCTGCCGTTTTAAAATTAGGCATTTCAGCAATCCAATCCGCCAAGCTTTGTTTTATTGCATCATCTTTTTTAGCGTCTTGAAAAGTCAGCAAATCTTGCATTTTGTAAGCAATATCATATTGTGGTTTTTCATTTCCCTTGGCGATTTGCAATTCAACCTCACCCGCTGCGCAAGTTTTGCCGGAAGTGGTGGCCGTGATTGTGATGCCTTTGGCCCAAACCCTGCTCGTTGAAAATACGCAATCTGCAAAGGCAGAATTACTTGATATTACAGCGGTATATGAGACAAATATTAGCGCTTGGATGAGCTTCATTGTGTTCGTGCCTTGCTATTTATTGATTGCAATGTCAAATCTATAGCATGAGCGATGAAACACCCAAACCCGTTGTTGCACCTGTTATTGGCGGGGTTAGTTTTCCACGGTTGCGGCGTTATTTTTTTACGGGATTGGTGATAACGGCGCCCGCCGCCATCACCATTTGGGCAACACTTTGGGTGGTCGACAAGTTCGATAATCTGGTGAAGCCTTGGATCCCGGCTGCGTATACTCCAGACACCTATTTGCCATTTAAAATTCCGGGCTTCGGGCTGATTTTTGCATTAGCCGCGATCACTTTGGTTGGCGCATTGGCCGCCAATCTTGTCGGGCGAACCGTTTTTGGGCTGTGGGATAAACTGCTCAATCGCACGCCAGTGGTGAGCGGGCTTTACAAAGGCTCTAAACAGATTTTCGAAACGCTGTTTTCGGGGCAGGGCACATCGTTCAAACAAGTATGCATGGTGGAATGGCCGCGCAAGGGCGCATGGAGCTTGGCATTTATTTCACGCGAGGTTGATGGCGCGCAAATTGGTTTAGAAATGGGGCGGAAAATGTATGCGGTTTATGTTTCAACAACGCCCAACCCTACATCTGGCTTTGTATTTTTTGTCGATCAATCAGACGTTAAAATTCTTGATATGGCGGTCGAAGATGGTTTGAAAATGGTAATTTCCATGGGGCTGATTTTCCCTGAAAAGCCATTGCCATTAGAAGCGGAAATTAAAACCGCAAAACGGGTTAGCCCGAAGCCAAAAGCTTGATGGCTTCTTCACGCTCAAACACATAAAGCAAATTGCGCAACGCTTGGCCGCGTGGTGATTGAAGTTGTGGGTCACGGTTTAGAATAAGGCCCGCATCATCACGCGCAGTTGCCAACAAATCTCCGTGTACGGATAAATCAGCCATGCGAAACAGCGGAAGGCCAGATTGTTGCGTGCCAAGCATTTCGCCAGCGCCACGCAATTTCAAATCTTCTTCGGCAATAATGAAGCCATCTTCCGTTTCACGCATAATTTTAAGCCGCGCCTTGGCCGTTTCACCCAAGGGGTCTTGATAGATCAGCAGGCAAGTTGATTTGGCAGCGCCGCGCCCCACGCGACCTCGCAATTGATGAAGCTGGGCCAAGCCAAATCGTTCAGCATTTTCGATGATCATAATCGAAGCTTCGGGCACATCCACGCCCACTTCAATCACCGTTGTTGAAACCAGAATGGTTAAAAGCCCAGATTTGAAATTCGCCATCACGGCATCTTTCTCAACGCCTTTCATGCGTCCATGAACCAGGCCCACTGTGGGGCCGAAGATTTCGCGCAGTGCTTCAAACCGCTTTTCAGCGGCGGCAGAATCAACAAATTCGCTTTCTTCCACCAAAGGGCAAACCCAATAGACCCGCGCACCTGTGGCCAAACTGCGGTGCAGGCCCGAC
>JAYWFC010000101.1:0-11614 GCA_043778995.1 Aestuariivirga sp. | reverse complement strand
AAGCCGGGTGACAGGCCGCTTGAATTTCAAACGCGCACAGAATTGGGCTGCCCCTATGATTGTGGCTTGTGCCCCGACCACGAACAACATTCTTGCCTTGCATTGATTGATGTGAATGAAGCGTGCAATCTTTCTTGCCCGGTGTGCTTTGCAGACTCGTCCACTGCTAAAACTTATCATCGACCTTTGGCAGATATTGAAAAAATGATGGATGCCTTGGTGAAAAGCGAGGGCGAGCCTGATCTGTTGCAACTGTCTGGTGGAGAGCCCACCATTCATCCTCAGATATTGGAAATTATTGCTGCGGCAAAACGCCGGCCAATTCGTCACATCATGTTGAATACTAACGGCATTCGCATCGCGCAAGATCCAGCGTTTGTGGCTGAGCTTGAAAAATTCAAACCGGGCTTTGAAGTTTACCTCCAGTTTGATTCTTTGCGTGCTGAAGTTCACAAGAATTTGCGAGGGGCAGACCTCACCCGAATTCGCAAGCAAGCACTGGAAGCACTTGAAAAGGCTAATATTTCAACAACGCTTGTCGTGGTTGTAAAACGCGGCCAGAATGATGACGAGCTTGGCGACATTATCAACTATGCGCTGAAATGGAAATGCGTGCGCGGCATAACATTTCAGCCCATTCAAGATGCTGGCCGCAACGAAGGCTTTGATCCGGCGCGTGATCGTTTTGTGTTGTCGGATATTCGCCGCAGCATCATTGAAGCGGGCACAGCATTTGGGGCAGGCGATATTATCCCTTTGCCTTGCAATCCTGAATCCATCGCGATTGGTTATGCGTTGCGTAGTGGCGACCAAATTGCGCCTATCACTTCATTTTTTCCGCGCGAAATGTTGGTGGAGGCATTGCCAAACGCCATTACTTTTGAAAAATATCCTGATCTGCATAAACAGATTTTGAATTTCTTTTCATTGTCCACGGCCGAATGCAACAATCCCGAAAAGCTTGATGCCTTGTTGTGTTGCCTGCCGCAAATTCCGGTGCCTGAGGGCATGGGATATGAAAATATTTTCCGCATTGCCATTGTTGAATTCATGGACGCGCATAATTTTTGCATCAGCCGCGTGAAGCGTTCGTGCATCCACTTCGTAACACCCAATGGTCAGATCATTCCGTTCGAAACCTACAATATGTTTTACCGTGATGAAGCCGCAAAGAAGCGCATGGCAATTTCAAGGGGTTTAGCATGAAAGTTATTCTTACAATCATGTGCGTGTGCGTTATCATTTTTGGCGGCAGTTGTGCGTTTTTGCTTGTTGGCCAAAGTGTTGGCATTTTGATTTTATTGCCGCTTGCCATTGTGGCATTGAACTTTGCGGTGTTGGCGGCCATCTATGGCTCGGCTAATGTTCCCGCTTGGCCGCTTTATGTTTTGGCGACTATTGATTTTGGTTTGGCTGCGGCGGCGGGCGTTGCATCACTCTATTTTATTCAAGATTCAGGGGGGGCCGCTTTGTATGGGTTTTTGCCCGTGGCAATTGCTGCCCTCAAAGGATATCTCACAATTCAAGTGGCCAAGACTCGCACCTCTAAACCGTAAGATTTGCCCTTTTTACACTTCCCCGCTAGAACGCGCTCAAATCATTTTTGAGCAGGGTTAAACCACATGGCGCGGCAATTTATTTATCATATGCAAGGGCTTTCAAAATCTTATGCCGGGGGCAAAAAGGTTTTGGATAATGTGCATTTGCAGTTTTATCCTGATGCGAAAATTGGCGTGCTTGGGCCCAACGGTTCAGGCAAATCCACGCTTTTGAAAATTATGGCGGGCATCGACAAAGAATATAATGGTGAAGCGTGGATCGCTGATGGCGCCACCATTGGCTATCTCGAACAAGAGCCACAGCTTGATAACAGCAAAACAGTTTTAGAGAATGTGATGCTTGGCGTTTCAAAAGAAAAAGCCATATTAGATCAATATAATGCGCTGATGGCGGATTATAATGATGAGAACGCCGAGAAGGCGGCCGTGTTGCAAGACCAGATTGACGCCAAAAACTTGTGGGATTTGGAAAGCCAAGTTGAAGTGGCCATGGATGCTTTGCGGTGCCCGCCCGGGGATTCATCGGTTGAAAATCTATCAGGCGGTGAAAAGCGCCGCGTGGCTTTAACCAAGCTTTTGCTATCAAAACCTGATCTTATTTTGCTGGATGAACCCACCAACCATTTGGATGCTGAATCGGTGAATTGGTTGGAGCATCATTTGCGTGATTATCCCGGTGCCATTCTTATCGTAACGCATGACCGTTATTTCTTAGACAATGTAACGGGCTGGATTTTGGAGCTTGATCGCGGCAAGGGCATTCCTTACGAGGGCAATTATTCTGCCTATCTGAAGGCGAAATCCAAGCGTTATGCCCAAGAGCAACGCGAAGATGCCTCGCGCCAAAAAGCCATTGAACGCGAGTCTGAATGGATTGGTGCATCACCCAAAGCGCGCCAGGCAAAATCCAAGGCGCGCCTTTCAGCCTATGATGAATTGTTGAAGAAAAATGATGAGCGTTTAAAATCTCACGAAGCGCAAATTATCATTCCGCCCGGCGAACGCTTGGGCGATAATGTGATTGAGCTTGAAGGCGTGAACAAAGCTTTCGGTGATCGGTTGCTCATCGAAAACTTGAATTTCAAACTGCCGCCCGGCGGCATTGTTGGCATTATCGGGGCCAACGGTTCAGGCAAAACCACCTTGTTCAAAATGCTCACCGGCCAAGAGATGCCAGACGCAGGTGTGATCAAAATTGGGGAGAGCGTGCACCTCGGTTATGTTGATCAAAGCCGCGATGCTTTGGACCCCAACAAAAGCGTGTGGCAAGAAATTTCAGATGGCCTTGATGTGCTTTACCTGGGTAAGCGCGAAATGAACTCGCGCGCTTATACAGGCGCTTTCAATTTCAAGGGCGCTGATCAACAACAGAAAGTTGGAACACTTTCAGGCGGGCAACGAAACCGCGTGCATTTGGCCAAAATGTTAAAATCTGGCGCAAATGTTTTGCTGCTCGATGAACCCACGAACGATCTTGATACCGAAACCTTAGCAGCACTTGAAGAAGCGCTGGAGGATTTTGCGGGTTGCGCCGTTATCATCAGCCATGACCGCATGTTTCTTGATCGCTTGGCCACGCATATTTTGGCCTTTGAAGGCGACAGCCATGTGGAATGGTTTGAGGGCAATTTCCAAGATTATGAAGAAGACAAAAAACGCAGGTTGGGTGCCGACAGCGTAATGCCCAAGCGCATTAAATATAAAAAATTTGCGAGGTAGTTTTTTACGTCCCAATAGCGTCATTGAAACAAGAGCGTGAAGAAGCGAAATTTTATTTTGGGTGCCACAACGGCGATGCTGGCGGGCAAAGTAAAAGCACAAGCAAAAGCAAGGCCTAGATATTTTATGCCGCTGGAATCTGGGCCGCATTTGCGCACATTTATGCAATGGCCATCTGATCTGGAAACTTATGGCAACGAAGTTGATCTTGCTGCAGTGCGCCAGAAGATTGCGTTGATTGCTAATGCCATTGCGAAATTTGAACCTGTGGTTTTGTTATGCAGTGAAGATCACTTTCAAAGCGCCAAACCGCATGTTTCAAGCGGCGTAGAAATTTGGCCCATGCCTGTTCAAGATTTGTGGTGTCGCGATTCTGGCCCCACATTTGTGGTGGATGGCAAGGGCAACGTGGCCGCAAGTGAGCTTAACTTCAACGGCTGGGGCGACAAACAAAGTCACACCGAAGACTCTAAAATTGCGCGCGCTGTAGCCACCAAGTTGGGTTTTGAAATTTTTGAAAATGCCGTGGTGGGCGAGGGCGGCGGCGTTGAGATTGATGGCGCAGGCACCGCCTTGGCCCATGCCAGTTGCTGGGTGAACGCCAATCGCAATGCAGGCAGCCAAGCTGAGATTGAAAAGAATTTACTGGCCGCATTGGGCGCTGAAAAAATGATATGGGCGCCGGGCGTGGCGGGGGCCGATATTACAGACTATCACATTGATGCTTTGGCGCGCTTTGTGAAACCGGGGCAGGTTGTTATTCAATTGCCTAATAAAATTATTGATGGCGATCCATGGTCTGCCGCTGCTTTTGAAACTTACGAAGTTTTGAAAAAGGCAACCGATGCACATGGGCGCAAGTTGGAAATTGTGGTGTTGCCAGAGCCAATCCATGTGCGTTCGCTGGATGAAGATTTTGTTTCAAGCTATGTGAATTATTATGTGTGCAATGGGGCGGTGATCTCGGCTGAATTTGGTGATGATAAAACAGATGAGGTAGCCCATAAAATTCTATCGCAGCTTTATCCCACGCGTAAAATTGTAAGCTTGAACATTCATGCCATTGGTGAATCTGGTGGTGGCATTCATTGCGCAACCCAGCAACAGCCGCAGGCGAAAGCTTAATTTCAGGGTTCTTGATCATGCCGCAATTCAGTTTTAATTTGCGCCTCGAAATCAAAAGGGTGCCTGTCCTATGATACTATCACGCCGTTCGTTATTCACAGCTGCAATGGCCGCGAGGCTTTCAACGGCTGCTGAAGCAAAGCCCGTTCCGGGAGAGCCCTTTATTGTTGCCGATGATGATGACCAGAAGGTTGAATATCCTTATCGCAAGCAGGTGGTGAGTTTTCCAACCCAAGCCTTGCCCGGCACAATTGTTGTGAACCCGGCGCGGCATTGGCTTTATTTGGTGATCACCAATGGCAAGGCCATTCGCTTTGGCATTGGCACTGGCAAATATGGCAATTGGGCAGGCGAAACAGTGGTGGGCCGCATGGAACAATGGCCCATTTGGACGCCAACGCCAGATCACTTGAAACGCCGCCCTGATCTTATTCAATATATTCACGGCATGCCGGGTGGGCTTAAAAACCCCATGGGTGCGCGGGCGATCTATCTTTTTGCCAACAATGCTGACACAACCTATCGCATTCACGGAACCGACGTGCCAGAACACATCGGCACAAAATCAACAGCGGGGTGTTTTGCCATGTTTAATGCAGATGTCATTTGGCTTTATAAGCGTGTGAAACTGGGAACGCGCGTTGTGGTGTTGGCAGCATGATCCGCCACACTGTTGTATTCAGTTTGAAACATGCCGCACATTCAGCCAAAGAGCATTTATTTATGGATGCGGCGGATTTTTTGGCAACAATTCCGGGCGTTCGGAAATTTGAAAAGTTGCGCCAAACCAGCCATAAGAATGATTATCATTTTGGCTTCTCGATGGAATTTGTCGATCAGGCGGCCTATCAACTTTACAACGATCATCCGCTTCATGTGGCCTTTGTGCGCGACAGATGGATTCCAGAAGTTTCAAAATTTATGGAAATCGATTATACCGCTTATTGAGTTCAATTGCTCAAATAGCTCATCAAGGCGTTCACATCTCCGCCGTGATTGCTGATGACGCTGGTGAATTTGCTGCGCAGGGTTTGTGCCATCCAAATGCCCGCCACATTCACATCTTCAATGCGATTGGTGCCTCTCAATCGGAAGGTGATTGAACTTCCGCCTTCAAGTTTTGCGCCCACTGTCAGGCCAGTTGAGTTTGGCACACACGATGTGATGGTGATAGCAGAGCCTGAAAAATGGCTGGCATTATCGGCCATAAATTTCCCCATGAAGGCTTTGGCGCGGGCCACATATTTGCCCTCCATTCCGGGGTCAAGGTTGCGGCGATAGGGGCCAAGTGCAAACAATGCGACGCTGCGCAAATCTGCAAACTTTGCGGCGGCGCTTGAAAAAGCTTGGGGTGAGCCATTGTCTGCGGCGTTCATAAATGCGTTGCCAGCGCTTTGAATAAATTTTTCGGCAGGGCAGTTCCCCGCACGTGCGGGTGCAAATAATATCAGTGTGCTGATAATCAGTATGCTGATAAATTTGAGGTTTGCGGCCATGTCACTCTGCCTTACTGGATTTCCAGCCCTTGATACGACCCATGCGCAGATGCAAATCTTTGATGGACCATTTCGCATCTGTGGATCTGGCCAGTGCATAGGTTTGCCTGCGCAATTCGCGGATCATATCATCACGGTCTGTCAGATGTTCGATCTCAGAGAAAGGAATTGGTTTGCCCACACGCACTTTTAAATCTGTGCCGATGCGCCTCGCTGTTTCACGAAACACCAGTGAAAGCCGCAAGGTTAAGCTTAAATGACTGGCAATTTGGAACAGCCGTGAATTCTGGCCCGTGAAATAAACTGGAACCACAGTGGCTTTTGACATGCGGATCATTTTTGCGGTGAAGGGGGCCCAAGGCAAATCCACCGCCATGCCCTTGTGGGCTTGTTCAGATGTGGCAACGCCGCCTGCTGGAAAAATGCCAACAGCGCCGCCCGCCTTTAAATGATGTTGTGCTGTGTTGCGGGAATTCACATTGGTTTCGCGGGCTTGGCGGGTGGGTGCAAAGGCAACAGGCAACAAATGTTTGGCAGCACCTGGGTCTTGGCACAACACATCATTGGCCAAAACTTTCACATCTGGCCGAACTTTCAAGGCAAGCCAAGTCAGCGCAATGCCATCCAGCACGCCGTAGGGGTGGTTGGAAATGAAAACTAAGGCACCGTCTTTTGGAACTGCGGCCAATGCACCAGCGTCAAATTCAACATTGATGCGAAGCAGGTTCATGGCGGAATCAAAAAAGCTGTCGCCCCGCAAAATATTTTCTTGGTGGCGCAGATATAATTTTTTTAACTTGCGCTGGCCGCCGATTTTTTCAATGGCTTGAATCACCGCGCGCTGAATCAATGGTTGATCCATCGTTGAATAGGTGAAGCGCAACTTGCGACCAATCACGGCCTGTTCCATCGATTCCAATGCTCTGGCGTTTGACGAGCCCAGTATAGCTGTTATTCGTGGCGTTCCCAAGGAGAAGTTCATGTTCACTCTCTATTCTAGGCCGGGTTCCGGTTCGGCGGCGGTTGAAGCGTTGTTGGCAGAGCTTGATCTGCCATTTCGGCTTGAAGATGTTCCAGCCGGGCCAGATCGCCTCGTCCCCCAGCATTATCTGGCGATCAACCCGCGCGGTGAAGTTCCAAGTTTGCAACTGCCTGACAACAGTTTGATGACAGAAAGTGCCGCCATGATGATCTATCTGGCTGATTTGCATCCTGAAAAGGGACTGGCCCCGTCACTTGGCTCTGAACGGCGGCCAGCTTATTTGCGGTGGATTTTGTATTTTGCCACCGCAGTTTATACGGCGGACTTGCGTTATTTTTATCCAGAGCGATATAGCGCAGATGGATCGCATGCGCAGGGTGTGAAAGCTCAGGCGGTTATTGCGATGCAGCGCGACTTTAAAATTTTTGCGCAGTGGCTGGGTGACAAGCCTTATATCGCGGGCTCTGAATGTTCAGCGGCTGATATCTATGTGTGCATGTTGGTGAGCTGGGCGCCTGATATGGCGGCCTTGTTTGCTGAACACCCCAACTTGCAGCATTTATATGCGCGAGTGGCACGGCGGCCAAAAGTTGCGGCGGTGTGGCAACGCAATGAGATGCCGCTGGCCGCATGAGTGATATTCGGCGCGGATATATTTTTGGATTTATTGGAATTGCGATTTTTGCCCTCACATTGCCCTTCACGAGGTTGGCGGTGCGGGAATTTGATCCGCTTTTTCTAAGCATTGGCCGAACGGTTTTGGCAGCGGCAGTTGCCATTCCTATTCTTGCTTTCAGCAAACAGCCTTGGCCTGATGCAGCAGATTTTCGCAAATTGCTGTTCGTGGTTGCGGGGGTGGTTTTTGGTTTTCCTATTTTCTCGGCCATCGCCATGCGGTCTGCACCCGCATCACACAGTGCCGTAGTGTTGGGGGCCTTGCCCTTGGCCACAGCTTTGATGAGCACAATTTTTGCGGGCGAGCGGCCTTCACCCACCTTTTGGGGATGGAGCATTTTAGGGTCTGCCATTGTCATCATCTATGCATTGTTTGATGGTGGGGCGGAATTGCATGGCGCTGATATATTATTGATCTTGGCGGTTTTGGCGGCGTCCATGGGCTATGCGGCAGGCGGCCAACTTTCGCGCAAGCTGGGCGGCTGGCAGGTTATTTGCTGGGCGTTAATTTTAGCCTTGCCCATCAGCCTTCCCATCACGATTTATTTGGCGCGCAATTTGACGTGGCATGAGAGCTGGGCGGGCTGGGGCTGTTTTGCTTACATGAGCTTTATGAGCCAGTTGCTCGGCTTTTTTGCTTGGAACAAGGGTCTGGCCACAGGCGGCGTTGCCAAAGTGGGGCAGGTGCAATTGTTGCAAAGCTTCATTTCGCTTTTTGCAGCCGCTACCATTTTGGGTGAAACCATCAGCCTGCGAACGATTGTATTCGCGCTTCTGGTTGCGGCCTGTGTGTGGTTTGGCCGCAACGCGCAAGTGAAACGGGCTTAGGCTTTCGCATCCTGATAATCTGAAGGCTTGGTTTCATCGGGCGCAGTGTTTGGCATGATGAATGACAAAGCAATCGACACGATGAAATTGACCATCACTGAGAACAGCCCGATATAAACCGAAAAGCCTGCAGGGGTCGCCCAAGTGGGCACCCATTTGTCTGGCCCCCAAGCCAAGTAAATGCCTGTCAGCAGACCAACAGCCCAACCGATTAGCAATGGCGTGCCGTGAATGCGGCGCGTGTAAAGCCCGAAGATAATTGCAGGAAAAATTTGAATCATCACAACGCCACCCAGCAATTGAAAATCAATCGCGAACTTTGTGGGGATGAACAGAATGAATGCGAGCGCTCCCAATTTTACCACTAGTGAAACAATCTTGGCGATGTTGGATTCTTCAGTGTCTGTCATATTGGCGTTGACAAATGGCCGCCAAATATTGCGCGTGAATGTGTTCGCGGCACCGATTGACATGATGGCCGCAGGCACAAGCGCGCCAATTGCAATGGCCGCAAAAGAGAAGCCCACAAACCAATCTGGAAACATTTTCAAGAAAAGTTGTGGAACCACGTCTTGCGGGTTTTTCAAATCAAGGCCAGCGGCCCGGCCCATCAGGCCCAGCAATGCAACCAAGCCCAACACCAAAGAATAAGCCGGAAGCGTCATCGCATTTCGGCGGATAGAGCGTGGTGAATCAGCCGACAACACACCCGTTAAAGCATGAGGGTACATGAACAGCGCCAAGGCAGAACCCAAAGCCAATGTCATAAACGGCATCACTTGTGCGGGCGAGAGAACCAAGCCCATTGCCGCTTTAACGGGCGGCGTGAGGGCGGCATTGGCGGCGGCTTTTGCCTCAAAAGCCTTTCCAGCCGCATCAAAAATTGCGGCAAAGCCACCCAATTGATAGGGAATGAAAATCACAGCGGCGATCACAAAAACATAAATCATGATGTCTTTAACAAAGGCAATCAAAGCAGGGGCCCGAAGACCACTGGTATAAGTGTAAAGCGCCAGAATAATGAACGCGATTGTCAAAGGCGCATGAGCCATCATGCCTTCGCTTTGAAAGCCCAAGGCCTGAATAACTTTTTCCATGCCCACCAATTGCAAGGCGATATAGGGCATGGTTGCTAAAATGCCGGTTATGGCAACGGCAAATTCCAAGCCCTTGTTGCCAAACCGCCCCAGGGCAAAATCGCCCGCTGTAACATAGCCATGATGGGCCGAAACATTCCACAGCCGTGGCATGATCAAATAAATCAGCGGATAAATAAGAACAGTATAGGGCACGGCAAAAAAACCGTAAGCACCGATTGCATAAACCAAGGCGGGAACTGCAATCACCGTATAGGCTGTATAAAGATCGCCGCCCAACAGGAACCAGGTTATCCACGGGCCAAATTGCCGCCCGCCCAAGCCCCATTCATCCAGCTTTGATAAGTCGCCCGCTTTCCAGCGTGCGGCCATGAATCCCATGATGGTGACAAGCGCAAAGAACACGATGAAAACGGTTGTGGCAACAATGTTAATGCCGCTCATTTTGCACCTTCCAATTTATCAGCGGCGTAAATGAACAAGGCCGAAACCGGCACTAAAGCCAAATTGAACCAATAGAAAAATGGAAAGCCAAGCAAAGTGGGTTCAAGAGAATTATAAAATGGAACCGCCAATGCCAAAAGGCATGGAATGGCCAACAGCAGATATTTCATATTCCCCTCCCAAGGATCACTCGCCTATTCTTTGGCGATTTTCAGAGAGGATAGGCGAGGAATCAGATGATTGGCAAGGATTGCGTCTGATGACTGCGATATTATTCGTCTGTGTCAATTTCCAAGGTGCTGGTTTCATTCATCGGACGCAATTTGCGTTCGTGTTTGGCTTTTCGACCAGACACGCGTTCGCGCCAAACCTTAAAGCTTCCACGTTTCAAGTTTTGCCGCATGAGGGAAATGACTTCGCCTTCTGAAATGCCGATTTGCAGTTTTATTTTATCGAAAGAAACTTCGTCAGCCCAGGCAAGGGCAATGATTTCACTGATGGCAGCGTCAGACAATTTTGTTTTCATTTTTGGATTACGCAATTGGCACCCAAGCGTATCAGTTTTCGATTGGCATTTTTAATGGCAATAAGGCCCGCCAGATCTTTCTTTCTGCAAGTCTAAATGAATGTGATTGCGGTGTTCAAAATCTGAGCCGGGGCCCAACACAGTGTGAAATGGGCCACAGGCTTGGTCGCGAATTGTGCGCAGGAATTGTTGATCTTGCGGCTGGCCATAATAATCACGCTCAACAATAATTTCGCGGCCATTGGCAAGGGTGAAGCCTGCCAGATCGATGGCGTTGCCAAAGCCATGTTCAGAAAGTTTTGCGCCATGCACATTGTTGCGGGGCCTGCAGGCGTAAGATGCCGCCACTTTGAAGCTGACAACTTGCGAGCCGTAAATACGCTGGGCAGCGGGTTGAACTGATTGTTCAATCCACAGGTTCAGCGTGTCGGCAATGCCGCAGGTGACCATGGCTGGTTGGCTGAAATTGATATTTGCAACACTGAATACGCGATAGCCATTGGTGATGCCGCAACCGTTGCCTTCACCAAAATCTTTTATGGGTTCAGCTTGGCCGAAACTTTGTGGGTTAATTTGGCAGGAACGAATGGGCGCTGAAACACCATCAAGGCTGAATGCTGCGTCACGCCTGCCGCTTGAACAGGCGGCCAACATGCTGATTGTCACCAGCGCAAGGAGCGAAGTTTTCCATGCCGTCATTGCCGCGCAAGGGCGACGAGCAGGGCATCGACACTGCCATTATTTTTGGCGATGTAGGATGTGAAAATACTTTTTTCTTGGCTGGTCATTGAAAAGCCCAAGAACTTGGCGTCGACCACTTTATATGTGCCCCCAATCCAAGCCAGTTTCCACGTGACTGTATAGGTCTGGCCCGCCATCATAAACACTTTGGTTTCAACAAAGACGTTTTTTTCAGAATCGACTGTGGCTTGACCAATTTCATATTTTGCAACGGGATAGCTGTGGCCTTGGTCAGCAAAATAACGCGATATAAAACGCGCAACGCCGCGATGATAGCGCGCGGTTTGGCCTGACGGCAATTCGTAGTTTCCCAATGAGGTGGCGGCAATGCCCTCAATATCGGCATAGCGCTGCACCACACGCATGAAGGCTGTAACCGTGCCTTGGCGGTGGGCATGAAGCAGTTCCTTTGCAACCTCTTC
>JAYWFC010000100.1:0-28884 GCA_043778995.1 Aestuariivirga sp. | reverse complement strand
TCCTTTGAGCAACAGGAGGGCCCATCAATCTCGCTTCTCCATCCGGAGCCGGAAGAGCAAAGACAAGGGCGGGCCTGTTGGCGATTGGGGACGTGCAAGAATCTGGCTTTGTTGTGCCTGCGCGACGCAATGCCTGCCCCTGAAGGGCGGCGAAAAATGCAATCTGCGTTCGAACTTGTAACACGTCGAAGTTGACCTTTGCCCCCATATTGTGAGGGCGGCTAAATACTGTCTGGATCACCAGACTTACATGACCTTTTTCAAGATCCTCGAAAACGCAACCACCCAAGCGGGCAAAAGGCCCGGACGCTCAAAGGCTACGAAACTCACGACGCAGCAATCTCACTTTTTTGTAATGAGTCTGCCTGCGTTCTACTCCTTTGTAGGCATTGGCAGCCCACTTTGCAAGCCAGTCCTGCCCAAAGGGTGAAAAGATACCAACGCTTAACCACAAGGCGGCTATCCTATGGCCAGTTCAAACTCTGTGTAAGTCGATATTGTCTCATGGTTACAATGACTAAACGTTGCGCTGCTTGGTTTATTCTCGCGATGGTAATTATTGCCTCTCCCGTGAACGCAGCTGCTTTGGTTCATTTGACCAAGGCCGTTATCACCAGCGACAATGGCCACACAACGTTTGAAGCAGATATTACCAACCCAGTTGGTTTCAGCGTCACCGCTCAAACCAACCCCAATCGCGTGATTATCGAACTTCCAAGGATGGCGTTTGATCTGCCCAAGGGTGCTGGCCAAAACGTTTCTGGCGTCATCAGCGCCTTTCGCTTTGCCGCCGTTGATAGGCGCAGATCACGCATTATCATCGAAACCAAAAAGCCAGTTGTGATCAACACCTCATCCGTCAAAGCGGGCCATGGCGGCCAGCCAACCCACATCACAGTGGATTTGATCGAAACATCTCAAGAAGGCTATGCCAATACTTTGGCACGCGATAACGGCGATGCCCCGCCCGTGGAAACAGCAGCACTTACGCCTGTTGGCGAAGGGCAGGGCTCTGAAACCCACAAAATGGTCATCGCACTTGATCCCGGCCACGGCGGCAAAGACCCCGGTGCGTTAGGCCCCACTGGCATAAAAGAAAAAGATGTCGTCTTCGCCTATGCTCTGGCTCTGAAACAGTCATTGTTGAACACTGGTCGCTATGACGTGGTGATGACGCGTGATGGCGATAACTTTGTGCGTCTTCAAGACCGTGTAAAACTAGCCCGCGAAAAGAAGGCTGATCTGTTAATCGCTATTCATGCCGATACATTGGATGATACCGATGTGCGGGGCACCACAGTTTACACAGTGTCTGATCAAGCATCAGACGCAGAGGCGGGTGCGTTGGCGCAAAAGGAAAACCGCGCCGATGTTATTGCCGGAATGGATTTGGGCAAGCAGTCCGATGAAGTTTCAAATCTGTTGATTAATCTGGCCCAACGCGAATCAAAAAACCAAGCCATGTTCTTCGCCAAAAAAGCCATCGCTGAAATTAAGCCAATCACGGAAATGACAAGCAAGCCCATTCGCTCTGCCGGGTTCGTGGTTTTGAAGGCGCCCGATGTTCCATCCGTTTTGGTTGAATTGGGCTATCTTTCAAACACCCAAGATGAAGCCTTGTTGGTGTCTCCTGAATGGCGTCATAAAATGGCTTTGGCTATGACCAAATCTATCGATGCCTATTTCAATCCGGTCTTGGCAGCGTCTCTCAAATGACGCAGATTTAACAATCAGGGTTTTTACAAACCAGCACAACCAGAAGTATATTTTGAGTCACTACTCAACCAAAACTCTAAATTTGGGTGCTTGGGCTGGTTATTTCCGAATTCACTTGCCCTCGAAGTCAATGAACTATACTGAAAAGCAATGCGGGGGCATCAATTCGTGGGATTCCAGCGATGCTAAATCTATTTTCTAAAACCACTCTATTTGCAACGGTGGCCGTTGGCGCACTGGTTTTAACGGCCAGCACAAGTTTTGCAAAAGATCCCGTGGCAGCGGGCATGGGGTTCAAGCCTTATGTCAGCCTGTTTGGCGGAGCAAGTTTGCCGGGCAGCTTACATGCACATAGAACAGCCGGGACGACGAATTATAACTTAGAACTGAATACGGGTTACATTCTTGGTGCAGCCGCCGGGCTTCATGTAACCGATGAACTCCGCGCAGAACTTGAATTGTCGCGCGCCTTTTATCAGTCGAATGGCTTGGGCTCTGATACGGTCGATGGCACTTTTAAAGGCGTTCACGGTGGAGTTCAGTCTACCTATTTGCTTGCAAACGCTTGGTATGACATTCCTACCAATTCCATCCTGACCCCCTATATCGGTGGTGGTGCTGGTTTGGGTTGGATTGGCGGGGATATGCACTTTTGTTCAAATTGCTCATTCGGTGTGGGACGTGAAAGATCTGCGGGTTTTGCCTTCCAAGTCGGTGTTGGTGTAAAAGCCCAGCTCTCTGATCATCTCTCATTAGATATCGGATATCGTTTCAAAGATATTATTGGCGCTTCCGCGTTCAGTTCACAGCTTCCGCCATTGCCTGGTCCTAGCTTTGACCAATTGAATTTGGCATCGCACAATGTGCAAATCGGGCTGACCTATAATTTCTAACGCGACAGGAGTCGTGCTTTAATCAATCAGCCTCTCGTTCCAAAGATATTTGCCGCTTGGTGCATTCGGCAATTCGGTGACTGGCAACAAAATCACGTTGAAGTGGGGTGAGATTTCACGGTCAACCATTTTTTGGATTGCGTCTTGGTTTACAACCAAATCCGGCGTCTTTTCGATGTAGCGAAACTCGATGTCTGTCTTGGTTGTTTGTACAAGCTTGAACCGCTTAATGCCCATGTGATGCAGAGTAGTAGGGTCGAGAACCGCCATAACTCTTTCGCCCGTAGGCAGTTTGAACATCATGCGCTCTCGCCCCAAAACACGCACGAAAGAAATGCGCCGCGGCTGACATGGTGATGCGGTGGTGAACTTCACCATGTCGCCCAAATCATAGCGCAACAGCGGCATTGATGGATTGTTGAACACAGTTATGACCACGCGGCCCAATTCACCTTCTGCCGCAGGTTCATCATCATCGCCCAACACTTCAACAAATACGTTGCGTTCTGCGATATGGTAAAAGCCACATTTTTCACAGTTCACTGCAATCAGCCCGGTTTCCACTGCGCCATAGGCGTCTACAATTCGGCATTGTGGCAACACTTTTGCCTTTGCAAATAATTCGTCTGGCACTGCCTCGGCATTGGATTGCAAAAGGTTTATAAAACTAAAATCAACGTCTCTGTCCAATATCGCTGCCAACATGCTTGGGCGCGCCGAAACAAGGCTTGGACGGGTCTTTTCAACAAGTGCGGAAATCTGGTCAGCCGATCTGGTGTAGATGTCATGTGAAACAGCGTTGTTTGGCAGCGCAACAGACTCAATTGTTCCCTGTGGATGGTTATCATCGGGCACCTTGTATGCAACACGCACTTTGTGATCAGCCAGTTTCCAATCTTTGAAAAGCCTCACGTTTTCAGCGGCGTTGATTGCAAAATGGCTTTCAGATTTGAAAACCCGCATGGGCTCGCCTGTCGAACCTGATGTGGTTTTTGCAATCACGCGACCGGCTTGTGGTGGATCGAAACTTGAGCGAAACAAGTGCGGCGCATTTTGCACAGTCGATTTCTTTGTGATTGGCACATCTTGCAAACGCAAAGGCAAACCGGCCAATAGATTCTTTGCCCAGTCGAACTCTTGATAGTAGGGCGAATACCTAGCCGCAAACTTCATAAATCCAAGAACATGCGGCGGTGTTACATTCAAAAGTGAATTCAAGCGACTTTCCCTGTCATCAATCCATTCTCAACCAGCAAAACGAGTGAAAGTTGAGATCCATCGCTTCGCCACAATTGCAGCCCAACCATGACACCGATTTTACATTTGGTTAAGCTTTGAATCATGCTAGGTGCGTGGTTCATTTGGTGTTTGAAAAGGGTGGCATGCTTCGGTTTTTAAGTTGGTTGTTTGGTGCTGTGTTTATGATTGTGCTCGGCCTTTCAGCGGCCGCACTTTACGTTATCTATGACGTTTCAAAAGACTTGCCTGATTATAAGCAACTGGCTTCATGGGAACCACCGGTGATGACGCGTATGCATGCGGCAGATGGTTCGCTGCTTGCGGAATATGCTGAAGAGCGCCGGCTTTATGTGCCTGTCAACCTTATCCCAGCGCGCGTGATCAACGCCTATGTTTCAGCGGAAGACAAAAACTTTTACACCCATGCGGGCTTGGATTGGCGCGGCATTGGCAAAGCGGTTTTGCGCTTTGTCCAAGTTAAAATCACCGGCCATGGCCAAATTGTTGGTGCCTCCACCATAACTCAGCAAGTGGCCAAGAACTTTTTGCTGTCGAATGAACGCACCTGGTCGCGCAAGCTGAAAGAAGCTTTGGTGGTGCAACGCATTGAGGCATCATTCAGCAAAGACCAGATTATGGAACTTTATCTGAATGATATTTTTCTGGGCTTCAACTCTTATGGCGTTGCCGCAGCCTCGATCAATTATTTCGGCAAGTCTTTAAACGAGCTGTCGATCGAAGAGGCAGCTTATCTTGCGGCCCTTCCGAAAGGCCCGAAGAATTATAATCCCTTCACAAATTATGACAGGGCCATTGAACGGCGCAACTATGTGCTGACTCAAATGTTTGAAAATGGATACATCAAGCAGGATGAGCTTACCGCCGCATTGGCCAAACCTTTGAGAGTCAATCCACGGCCATTCGGAGCGCAGCTTTTTTCTGCTGAATCTTTTGCCGAAGAAGCCCGTCGTGAACTTGTGGCCAAGTACGGCAAAGACACATTGAACAAGGGCGGATATTCCGTTCGCACAACGCTTGATCCGAAATTCCAACTGTTCGCAAGGCAGTCCGTTGCACGTGGCCTGATCAGCTTTGATCGCCAGCGTGGCTATCGCGGCCCACAGGCCCAAGTGACGTTGGATGGTGGTGATTGGGCGAAATTTTTGGCCTCTTATCGTATTCCCGCAGACGAAGCACCCTGGCGCATTGCTGTTGTGACGGCGGTTACAGATTTGGGCGCAACCGTGGGCCTTCAGCCCCGCTTCTTGCAGGATGGCAAGTTCGAAGAGAAACGTGAAACTGGCTTTGTGCCCTTGCAGCTTATGATGTGGGCCAAGAAATATATTGATGGCGAAAAACTTGGCCCCGCCATCAAAGCCCCATCAGATGCCGTGGCGGTGGGTGATATTGTCTATGTGGCTCCATCGGGCAAAGAGGGTGAATATCACTTGGTGCAAGTGCCCGAAGTTGCAGGTGCCTTGGTGGCTATGGACCCGCACACGGGCCGCGTGTTGGCCATGGTTGGTGGCTTTTCTTATGGGGCCAGCCAATTTAATCGCGCCGTGCAAGCCATGCGCCAGCCGGGCTCTTCGTTCAAACCAGTGGTTTATGCAGCAGCCCTTGATAATGGCTATTCGCCAGCCTCTGTGGTTCTTGACGCACCCGTTGAATATAAAATGCCCAATGGCGAAGTGTGGAAACCCAAAAACTATGAGAAGGATTTTTATGGTCCTTCAACCCTTCGCCGCGGCATTGAACAATCTCGCAACACCATGACAGTGCGCTTGGCTGATGCCATGGGCATTACCAAAGTGGCCGATTTGGCGCAACGACTTGGCATTTATGATCACATGCCCCTTCAACTTGCCATGGCCTTGGGGGCTGGCGAAACCACGCTTTTGAAAATGACAACGGCCTACAGCATGATTGCCAATGGCGGCAAAAAAGTTGAGGCAACGTTGATTGATCGTATTCAAGACCGCTTTGGCCGGACAATCTTTCGCCACGACATGCGTGATTGCTCGGCCTGTAAAGTTGATCATTATGAAGCCGGAATGGCCGAACCTGATTTAATCGACAACCGCGAAACGGTGATGAATTCTTACACCGCCTATCAAATCACCTCGATGATGGAAGGTGTGGTTGAACGTGGCACAGGCAAAAAAGTGCAAATTGTAGGAAAACCCGTTGCTGGCAAAACCGGCACATCAAACGATGAAAAAGACGCTTGGTTCATCGGCTTCACGCCTGATCTGACAGTTGGGGTTTACGTTGGTTTTGACACACCAAAACCGATGGGCAAACGCCGCACGGGTGGCGAGTTGGCGGCACCTATTGTGGCAGATTTCATGCGTCTTGCCTTGCGTGACAAAGCCGCAATTCCTTTCCGCGTGCCGCGCGGCATTGAACTTATTCCAATTCATGTGAACACCGGAAAACGCGGCATTTACGGCGAAAATGGCGTCATTCTTGAAAGCTTTAAACCAGGTGATGAACCCCCCTCCAACAACATTGTTATTGGCAGCGGAACCGGAAAACCTGGGACAACGGCCCAACCCGGTGACGGCGTGGTTTTGGTTCCTGCCACAAAGCCCGGCCAAACCGACCAGCCCGCCGATCAATCCACAGATCAGCCAGCAGATCAACCGCCCCCGCAAGATGGCGGGTTGACGAATGGCGGCGGCGGCCTCTATTGACGGCCATCACGATTTTAATTTGAAAGAACATTATGCGCGCCGAAGTTACCAAAGCCATTGAAGAAATCGAGCAGTCCTTGGGCCTGCTCAGGAGGCATCTTTGACTGGGATAATTCTGTCCGTGAATTAGCCGAACTGAATGCCAAAGCGGAAGATTCCGCAATCTGGAAAGATCCGCAAAAAGCCCAAGAGGTGATGAAGCGCCGCCAAGAACTTGATGGGCGCATCAACGGCATTTTGAAAATCGAACAATCTGTAGCCGACAACACCGAACTGATCGCCATGGGTGAGGCCGAAGGCGATGCCTCGATTGTAACCGAAGCTGAGAAAGCGTTGCAGGCGTTGAAAAAAGATGTGGCGGCCATTGAATTGGATGCGCTGCTTTCAGGCGAAGCTGATGGCAATGATTCATATTTACAAATCAATGCTGGGGCAGGCGGCACCGAAAGCCAAGATTGGGCTTCCATGTTGATGCGCATGTATGTGCGTTGGGCCAACTTGAACAAATATAAAGTTGAAGTGCTTGATCAACATGATGGTGAAGAAGCGGGCATCAAATCTTGCACATTGCAGATCAAAGGCCACAATGCCTACGGTAAATTGAAAACCGAAAGCGGTGTGCATCGCTTGGTTCGCATTTCACCTTATGATTCCAACGCAAGGCGGCACACGTCTTTCTGTTCGGCGTGGGCCTATCCTGTCATTGATGATAATATCGTTGTCGACATCCTTGAAAGCGATTTGAAAATTGATACATACCGCGCTTCAGGTGCGGGCGGCCAACACATCAATACCACCGATTCTGCCGTGCGCATTACGCATATGCCAACTGGAATTATCGTCGCCTGTCAGGCCGAGCGCTCACAACACAAAAACCGCGCAACGGCCATGAAAATGTTGAAGGCGCGCATCTATGAAATGGAATTGCAAAAAAAGCAGGATAAGGTTGACGCAGCCAATGCCAAAAAAACTGACAATGGCTGGGGCCACCAAATTCGCTCTTATGTGTTGCAGCCTTATCAGTTGATCAAAGATCTGCGCACCGGCTTTTCAAGCACAAACCCCACAGCAGTTTTGGGCGGCGAACTTGATGATTTTATTCAAGCATCATTGGCACAACGCATCCATGGCGGCGGCCCTGATGGTGTTGAAGATATCGAATAAAACTATTTTACCAACTTCATTGGCAGAATGTTTTCATCATCTGCAACATCTGCCCCGAGTTCAAGGAAGCGGTCTTTGGCGATGGGTGCTGCTGCCGATGTGCTGCGCGTGATTGAACCAATGACATGGGCACCATTTTCGATAATGATATTTTCGTTGATCACGTTGCCTTCAACATGGGCGCCGGCCTGAATTGTCACCTGTGCGGCAGTGATGGGGCCAATCACACGGCCACGCACCACAACAAACTGGGCTGATATTCCGCCATGCACTTCGCCGTGGGAATCAACCAAACAGGTGTGAGCACGAATCGATCCGCGCATCTCGCCATCAATATGAATTTCTCCATCGCTCGACACGTTGCCTTCAAAACTGGTATCGCGTGCAATAAACGAGGGTTCAGTCGGCATTTGCCGCATTTCTTCAACCACACGTTTTTTTCCAAAACCAAAAACCATTCTTTTCGCCTCAAACGCAATTCAACGCAGCTGTTCTAACGTTAAATTATCGGCCTGTCTTGCCCCAAATAAATTGCCTTTCTTTAGCCTCTTTTTGCTGGCCTTTGGGCTTGGAACAAGTTGCAATTGGTGGGAAAAGCCATAAGTGTGATTTGTTTTGAGTCTTCACCATCAATAGACAAAGTTCTGGTCGGCGAGATTGAAGTTTAAGATTTTTAAAATTGTTGTTTTGTGCATGCTTTCGGTTTTCGCTCTTGTGGCGATAGGCCTTGGCGGCCTTTATCTGCGTCTTACACGCGGGCCACTTGCAGTTAGCTTTCTTCACCAGAAAATTGAATCAGCAATCTCTGGCGAACTGCATGGCATGACAATCAAGCTGGGCGACTCATTTCTGGCCATCGATCCCAGAACCAACATTCCAAATATTCGCTTCAACAATTTGATCTTAACTGACACTGCCGGAAATGTTTTGGCCACATCACCCCAAGCTGCCGTTACTTTAGATAAAGCGGCGCTGCTCTATGGGCAGTTTAGCCCGCGCAGCTTAGAATTTATTGGCCCCAAAATCAGTGTTCGGCGCAACATTGATGGCTCTTTGTTTTTGGGCCTGTATGGTTCATCGCCCCTTGATTTTGGCGCCGCTCAACACAGCGCAGAAGGAAAATCAGATCAATCGGCCTCTGCCCCAGAAACACCAATGGCCGTGGCCCAAGGGATTGAAACAACCGGATCGCATATCATTGATTTGCTCGATCAACGTGATCAAACCGGGGGGTTTGCTGCCCTTGAAGATATTCGCATTACCGATGCAACGCTTGACGTGGTAGATGATGGCAACGCTGCAACATGGCATGCACCGCGGGCCGATTTGACCTATAAAAAAATGCCTTATGGCTTTGTCGTTTTGGCCAAGATAGACGTGGCAACCAGCGATAAACCTTGGCACGCCGAGCTTTCGGCAACATATCGCCACGAAAGCAAAAAATTTGAAGTGAGTTCCACTGTCGATAATGTTGTGCCCGCAAATGTGGCGCAAAAGATATTCGCGCTTTCGCAATTTGCTGCCGTGACAACGCCGCTTTCTGGCCATATCGAACTTGAAACGGGTGCCGATGGTGTGATGCTTTCTGCCGCCGGAGAATTTCAAGCCAAGCCCGGCACCATAACATTGCCAGATTATTTTGCCGTTCCCATCAGCATTGATGAAGGCGCATTGCGGGTGGCCTATGTGCCTGAATCCGCAAGCTTTGATATTGCCAATTCAAGCTTGGTTGTGGCGGGGCGGCGCGTTGATCTATCGGGCACGTTGCAGGCGGTGCGAAATCTGCAAGGCAAACTCACGGCAATTGCTCTCAAACTTGCCACGAAAAAAGCTGCCGAAGACACCAGCCAAATATCAGACACGCTGGTCGATAAAATAGAGTTTTCGGGCCAAGCATCGGTTGACGAAGCACGGCTTGATATTGCTGATCTGGTGATCACGGCGGCCAACACGGGGGTGCGTTTGCGCGGCTATGTAACTGGCGGTGAAAAATCTCCGGGCGTGCATGTTGCAGGCCGCGTGCGTGATATTTCAGCCGGATTGTTGAAGTCGCTCTGGCCACCTATTGTAGCACCGCATTCGCGGGATTGGATTACCGCAAATGTTTCTGCGGGCCAAGTGTCTGAAGGCACATTCCAAATTAACTTCGCTGAAAATGCTTTGGCAGATGCAAAAATGAATCGGCGTAACCCTGACGGATCTGTGGATTTTAATTTTACCTTGAAAAATGTAACAACCCATTATTTCAAAAATCTGCCTGTGGTCAGTGATGCATCGGGCCAAGCGCGGCTTATCGATAATGATTTCGATTTGAAAATCGAAAGTGGCACATCGAAGCTTGATAGTGGCGAAGTGATCAGCTTAAAAAGTGGGCGTTTTCAAGCGAATGATCTTTTAACGGTAGAAGTTCCCGGCACATTTGATTTCGATTTGGAGGGCCCCGTTGCATCCATGTTGGCATTTGCAGCCCAGCCTGACGTGAAAATTATCAAACCAGAAGCCTTGGCCGATTTTCCCAATGTGAAGGGTGATGCACATGTGAAAATTGGTCTGAAATTCCCCATGATCAAAGATGTGCCCAAAGAGCGGGTTCAGTTTACCACCGACGTGGCGATTAGAAATGTTACAGTCCCTGACGTTGGCCCGGGAATGGATTTGACCGATGGCAATTTTGATATTTCTGTTAGCCCTGAAAAAATTGATGTTTCCGGGCCTGCCAAAATCAATGGGTTTCCGGCGAAAATTGTGTGGAGCAAACCGCGCAACGGTGGTGAGGCCACGGCCAGTTTTTCAGCAGTTCTTGACGACAAAAGCCGCGAGAAAATGGGCATCAAACTTTCTGATTATCTAACAGGCCCTGTGCCAGTTGAAGCCAAGATGCAGAAAGATGATGCTGGCAATTCGGTGTTTGATATCAAGGCCGATCTTTCAAACGCGGCAATGCGTTTGGCGGCCATCAGTTGGAAGCGTGCTGCAACTGATGGCACATTTGCTTCATTTCAAGTGAAAAGTTCTGATGCTGGCCGCAGCATTCAAGATTTTAAACTGGACGGCGAAGGGCTGCATTTGCGCGGCGCAATTGAACTGACAAACCAAGGCAAATTAAAAGCCGTGGCAATGAACGAGATCAAGCTGGACGATGAAAATGTATTCAGCGTGCGCGCCATCCCCGGCGATGGCACAATTGATCTGCAAATTACAGGCACTAATTTTGATGCAAGGCCGTATATAAAAACATTGATTTCGCCACTTCCGAAAGGTGCTGTGGGGGCGGATAAACAAAGCGCATCGCAAGATTTCACCATGCGCGCGCATTTTGACAAAGTGGTGGCCAATCGGGGCGAAGTTGTAACGGATGTTTCGGCAACATTGCGTGCGCGTGCTGGCAAGATTGCTGAGGCAAACTTGCAAGGCACCTATCTCAATGGCCAAACGCTTCAAGCCACGGTGGTTCCTTTGCCCGAGGGGCGTGAGATGCGTGTGAAAAGTTCTGATGCCGGATCAACCATGCGGGCAGCTAATTTTTATTCAAAAATTGCTGGCGGTTCACTGGATTTTTATGCGCTGATTGGCAATGAAGAAGGCTCGCCCATTCGCAATGGCAATTTGATCATTCACAATTTTGATGTGCGCAACGAAGCCACGTTGGCCCAGCTTGATAAGCGTGGCCAACCCACCAAAACAGGCCCGCGCAAAGATGGTGTTTCTTTCAACACGCTCTATTTGCCCTTTACCGCAGACGGCAATTTTATTCGCTTTAAAAACGTCACGGTGCGCGGCACAAGCATGTGCGCCACTGCCGATGGTGTATTGCGCAAGAACGATAATGCCTTGGATGTCTCTGGCACTGTTGTGCCCGCCTGCGGCTTGTCTCGCGTATTCAACAATGTGCCGGTGATTGGAGATATTCTCAGCGGCGGCAATTACAACGAAGGCATCTTCGGCGTAACGTATTCAATCGGGGGCACTGTGGCCACGCCGCAAATTCAAATGAACCCACTGTCGGCTTTAGCGCCTGGCATTTTCCGTCGTCTTTTTGATTTCAATCCAAAAGCAGCGCCAACAAACAACGCAAAACAATAGTTCGAATTAAGCCCGCTTCAAAAGCACGTGCTTTTTCTTGCCCATCGATAATTTGATGATACCCTCGGCATTGAACATTTTATCTTCAATTATCAACTTGTCGTCAGCTACGGGCTTGTCGTCAATGCGGATGGCCCCGCCTTGGATGGCACGCTTGGCCTCGCCGTTTGACGTGGCAAAGCCAACTGCCACGCTCGCCTGCAATATGCCCATGGGTAGAGAAAGCGTGAATGTGGGAAGGCCCGCAGCAGAGGCACCTTCTTCAAATGTTTTACGCGCAGTTTCTGCGGCCTCGTCAGCAGCTGCTTGCCCATGAAGCAATGCGGTTGCAGCATTGGCCAAAACTTTTTTAGCCTCGTTAATTTCAGCGCCACCCAACAGTTCAAGCTTGGCAATTTCTGCCATGGGCAAAACTGTGAACAGCTTTAAGAAACGAGCCACGTCGGCATCTTCTGTGTTGCGCCAAAATTGCCAATATTCATAGGGTGAGCGCATGTCGGCGTTGAGCCAAACAGCACCCGATGCCGTTTTGCCCATTTTAGCACCCGATGAAAGCGTGATCAGTGGTGATGTTAAAGCGTAAAGTTGATGCGTTCCCATGCGGCGGCCAAGGTCTATGCCGTTCACAATATTGCCCCATTGATCAGAGCCACCCATTTGCAAATTGCACCCATAGCGCCGCGCCAACTCGCTAAAATCATAGGCCTGCAAAACCATATAGTTAAATTCAATGAATGAAAGTTCGTGCTCGCGTTCCAACCGAAGCTTCACAGAATCCATTGCCAACATGCGGTTCACGCTGAAGTGCTTTCCAACATCGCGCAACATGTCGATATAATTTAATGTGGTCAGCCATTCGGCGTTGTCCACCATCATGGAATCCGTTGGGCCTTGCCCAAACCTCAAAAACTTGGCGAACACTTGTTGAATGCCGCGCTTGTTATTTTCAATATAGTCAAGCGACAAAATCTTGCGGCTTTCATCGCGGCCGGAAGGATCTCCCACCCGTGTTGTGCCGCCACCCATCAGAACGATTGGCTTGTTGCCCGTGTGTTGCAGCCAATGCAAAAGCATAATTTGAACAAGCGAACCCACGTGCAATGAAGCAGCCGTGCAATCAAAGCCGATATAGGCCACAAGTTTTTGTGCAGCGGCTAAAGCATCCAGCCCCTCAAAATCAGAGCATTGATGAATAAAGCCGCGTTGGCTAAGTGTGTTAAGGAATTCTGATTTATATTGGGTCATGGTGGGGCCTCTTATCAAGGGGAAGTGGTGGTGTCAAAAATCTATCGCGCGCTGGGTTTAATGTCTGGCACATCGCTAGATGGCATTGATGTTGCCCTGCTTGAAACCGATGGACAAACAATCGTCAATCGCGGCCCTTCAGCGACTTATTCATACACCCAAGAACAACAAAGCCAATTGCGTTTGGCATTGGTGGATGCGCTGAAAATCCACAAACGTGAAGACAGGCCGGCGTCATTGGCGGCAACTGAAACCGCAATCACCCAGTGGCATGCCGATGCTGTTCACAAGTTTATTCAACATTTCCACTTAAGTGATTCTAAAATAGACTTAATCGGCTTTCACGGCCAAACTGTTCTGCATAAGCCTGAAGCAAAACTCACCGTGCAGTTGGGTAATGGTTCTGCCTTGGCCAAGGCCACTGGCATTGACGTGGTGTTTGACATGCGTGCCGCAGATGTTGCGGCGGGCGGCCAAGGCGCACCCTTGGTGCCAGCCTATCACCGCGCACTGGCGCCTGAAACACCCATTGCCTTTGTGAATATCGGTGGCGTGGCCAATGTTACCTATGTGGGGCCAGATGATGAATTACTGGCCTTTGACACAGGCCCCGGCAATGCGTTGCTGAATGATTGGATGATGAAGCACACTGGCCATGCCTTCGACGATGGCGGTAAAATCGCGTTAAAAGGCCAAGTCTCTAGATCACATCTTGCCATGGCCATGGCGCATTTTTATTTCAAAGAAAAACCGCCAAAATCATTGGATCGCAACAGCTTCGCAAAGCTGAGCTTTGCCTCGCTTTCAGTGGAAGATGGTGCCGCAACTTTGGCCGCGATCACCGCCTATTCAATTGCCAAAGCGCAAGATTGGTTCCCCAAACCGCCATTGCGCTGGATTATCTGCGGCGGCGGAAGGCACAATGCCGCGATTATGAAAATGTTGCGCGAGCTTTTGGCAAATGTTGTGACCGCAGAGGATGTCGGTCTGAATGGTGATTCAATGGAGGCTGAAGCTTGGGCTTATTTGGCAGTGCGCTCTGTGAAAGGTTTGCCACTGACATATCCCACAACAACAGGCGCAGAAAAACCATTGACAGGTGGTGTTTTAGCTAAGGCCTGATAGAACGCCATTCATTCAAGATGGAGATTCAGATGATAAAACGCGTTGTATTCACCGGCGGCTCCGGAAAAGCTGGAAAATATGCACTGCGGCATTTGCAGTCAAAAGGTTATGAAATTCTCAATCTCGATCTGCGCGATGCCAAGATTGATGGCATTTATACGCTGGTGACTGACTTGACGGATTCTGGCCAAGTGTTCAACGCGCTCACCACCCATTTTGGTTATGGCGGTTATGAGATGGGAAAACCACCAGGTGCGCCAGATGCAGTGGTGCATTTTGCTGCTATCCCGCGCATTTTGGCCGAACCCGATAACAAAACCTATGCTGCAAACGTGATGAGCACTTACAATGTGATCGAGGCCGCCTGTAAATTGGGTGTTAAGAAAATTATCATCGCGTCGAGCGAAACCACTTATGGTGTTTGTTTTGCTGAAGGCGACAAAGACTATAAAAAATTTCCTTTGGAAGAAGATTATGAGATTGATCCGATGGATAGTTATGGCTTGTCGAAATTGGTCAATGAGCAAACAGCGCGCGCATTTGCTGCGCGCTTTCAGCACGATATTTATGCCTTGCGCATAGGCAACGTGATTGAACCGCATGAATATGATCGCTTCCCCAGTTTCATCAAGGATCCGCCTTCACGCAAGCGCAACGCTTGGAGCTATATTGATGCTCGGGATTTGGGTGAAATTGTTCATCTATGTTTGCAAAAAAACGGCTTGGGCTTTCAAATTTTCAATGCGGTGAATGACACGACCACTGTGAATATGCCAACCGAGGAATTCTTGAAAACTTACGCACCCAAAACGCCAATCACGCGCCCAATGGTTGGGCAGGAAGCCCCGCTGTCAAACCGTAAAATTAGGGAAGTGCTCGGCTTCAAAGAACAACATAATTGGCGGCAATATGTGAAGTGAGGTTATACCAGCGTGATGCCAAGTTTTGACAGGACGCGTCCGTCGATGATGAGCAAGGCACAAAAAATGATTGCGGCACCAATTAATTGAACGAAACTAAGCTGCTCGTTCAACACCCAATAGCCCAGCAGAATTGCGGAAACAGGAACCAGCATCGTCACCAACACCACGAAAGATGGCCCAGACCGTTTGATGATGCGAAAGAAAATCAGATAGGCGATAGACGTTGAAAGTGCAGCAAGGCCAATAAGCGCCGCCCATGTTTGCGCCGAAGCCGCAAAATAAAGCGAGGGCGTTGAAAATGTTGCCGCCAAAACAGCCATGATTGTCGCTGATGATAAAAGTTGGCATGTTGCAATCGTCATGGGGGCAATGCCCACCAATCGCTTTTTGGCCCACACAGTTGAAAGGCCATAACAGGCCGAAGCAAATGTTACGGCAAGAATCCCTAAGCTTTGCGCACCCAAATCGCCAAACTTGCCTTCTTTCAAAACCACCACGCCAACCAGACCCAAAGCCAAGGCCAAGCCTTTGCGCAATGATAATTTCTCCATCGCAAACAGCGCCATGAAGGCCGCGCCAAACATGGGCGAGGTGGCATTGATGACAGAAGCCAACCCGCCCGAAATATAATGTTGGCCCCATGAAATGGCGGTGAATGGCAAAACATTATTGAGAACACACATGCCTGCACAAGCAACCCACGTTTTAGAATCGCGCGGCAAAGGCCCTTGGAAATACAAATGCACCGGAAGCAAAATTGCCGCCGCAATCCCAAGCCTAGCAAACACGATGAGCAATGCGGGAAGCTCTTTCACCGCCACGCCCACGAACATGAATGATCCGCCCCATATCAAAGCCAGCAAAGACAGCATGAGCCAAGATTGAGTGTCGATCACATAGTCAGGATTGTTTTTCATGGATGCACGTTAGGGGGCTGGATAAACACCAGCCACCCGTTTTACGATTCCATCGTCAATCGCTTGTCCAAATAGTCCGAACATATTTGCGTCAAATCTTCGATGCGATCTTGGAAAAAATGGTTGGCATCAGGAATAACTTTATGTTCGATCGTTATGCCCTTTTGTGTTTTCAACTTTGACACAAGCGTGTGAATGGCTTCAGGCGAAGACACCGTGTCTTTGCCGCCATTTACAAACAAGCCAGAAGCAGGGCAGGGTGCCAAGAACGAAAAATCATAATGCTTGGCCAAAGGTGCAATTGAAATGAAGCCCGAAATTTCTGGGCGGCGCATCAAAAGTTGCATAGAAATCCAAGCGCCAAATGAAACACCTGCAATCCAGCAAATCTTGGCCTCGCGGTTTAAGGCTTGCATCCAATCTAAAGCAGATGCGGCATCAGCCAATTCACCCGCACCATTGTCAAAAAGCCCTTGGCTGCGACCAACGCCACGAAAGTTAAAGCGCAACACAGAAAATCCGCGTGATTGAAACATTCCATAAAGCGAATGCACAATCGGGTTATTCATCGTGCCCCCAAACGTGGGGTGGGGGTGAAGCAAAATCGCAACGGGCGAAGCCGCAGCTTTAGATTGGTGATAGCGCGCTTCGATGCGACCCGCAGGGCCATTAAAAATAACTTCGGGCATTATGTTCGAACTACCTTTGCAAAAATTCCATAACCCAAAAGCGATTAGTTGACTCCGCAACTCGGATTAAATAAAACAGTTTAGAACGGTTCCAAAAAAGCCGTCTGCCATCAGGCTTCCGCGCTTTAGCACGGGGCGGGGGGCAAAAAGCAAGCTTTTCGTTAGGTTTGAAGGTAGTTGTTACGATGAAAATGAGCACAAAAGGCCGTTATGCGGTTATGGCGATGATTGATATTGGCACAAACAGTGTCGGTAAGCCTGTGCCTTTGACCGACATTGCTGAACGCCAAGACATTAGCCAAGAATATTTGGAACAGCTTTTTGGCAAATTGCGCCGCGCAGATCTGGTTGCAAGTTCTCGCGGCCCGGGCGGCGGCTATGTTCTGGCGCGTGATGCTGCTGAAATTCAAATGGCTGATATTATCCACGCGGTGGATGAAGAATTGCAATTCACCCGCTGCAATGGCGATGCCGTTGAAGGGTGTGTGAAGGGCGAACGTTGCTGCGCCCATGATTTGTGGTCAAGCATGGGCCGCCAAATGATGAACTTTCTGGACTCGATCACGTTGGAAGACGTGGTTTCAAAACGTAACCTCGCTTTGGCCGCCTCCATTAAACAGGCCAAAGACAGGCATGTTCTGCGATGAGAACTTATCTTGACCATAATGCCACAAGCCCGCTTCGGCCTGAAGTGAAAGCCGCAATGCTGGCGGCGATGGATGTTCATGGCAACGCCTCCTCCGTTCACAATGAAGGCCGCAAGGCCCGCAAGATGATGGACGATGCGCGCGAAAATTTGGCATTCAACCTTGGCTGTTTGCCGCAAATGATAACCTTCACCAGCGGCGGCACCGAAGCCAACACCACGGCGATTGGTGGCGTTGAGGTTGAACGCATTTTAATTTCTGCTGTTGAACATGACAGTGTTCGCGCCGCTGCGTCCGCAAGCGGCAAGCCCCTTGAGATTGTTCCGGTGGACCATTCAGGCTTGGTGAATTTGGCCGCACTGGAAAAAATGTTGGAAGGCTCCAAGGCCTTAGTGAGCGTGATGGTCGCCAACAATGAAACCGGCGTGGTTCAACACGTTGAAGAGATCGTGCGATTAACTGCCAAGGCGGGCAGCATAAGCCACGTTGACGCCGTGCAGGCGTTTGGCAAACGGCCTTTAAATTTCGGCCTGGTGGGTTGTGATTTAATGACGGTGGGTGCCCATAAAGTGGGTGGCCCGGTTGGCATTGGCGCGTTGATCATCCGCGATGGTTTGGTGGTGAAGCCATTGTTGAACGGTGGTGGCCAAGAATTGCGCCGCCGGGCCGGAACCGAAAACCTTGTGGCCATCGCGGGCTTTGCAGCCGCTGCCCAAGCGCCACTTATAGATACAAAACAACTTGTCGACACACTTGAAGCAGCACTCGATGGCGCTTTGATATTCGGCAACGGCGTTGAGCGCCTGAACAACACCACCTGCTTTGCAATGGAAGGCATGAAGGCCGAAACCGCATTGATGAATTTTGATCTTGAAGGCGTTGCCCTGTCATCAGGTGCGGCGTGCTCATCAGGCAAGGTTGGCCGCTCACATGTTTTGGAAGCCATGGGTGTCGCACCTGCAATCTCAAGCACCGCCCTTCGCGTATCATTAGGGTGGAACACAACTGCCGAAGACATCCGCCATTTCATCACCGTTTGGCGCAAACTCAATCAACGCTTTAAAGCGAAAGCTGCATAAATTATGGCCGACCAAGACACCATTGATCTCGTCAAAACCATTGAAGTTGATAAATACAAATATGGTTTCGAGACAGATATTGAATCAGACTATGCGCCCAAGGGCTTGAACGAAGATATTGTTCGCTTCATTTCGGCCAAGAAAAATGAACCCGCGTGGATGTTGGAATGGCGCTTGGAAGCTTACCGCGTTTGGCTAGAGATGGAAGAACCCACCTGGGCACGCGTGCATTATCCAAAGATTGATTTTCAAGACCTGTATTATTACGCCGCGCCAAAATCTTCCGCTGCGCCAAAAAGCTTGGATGAGATTGATCCCAAGCTTTTGGAAACCTATGCCAAGCTGGGCATTCCATTAAAGGAACAGGAAATTCTTGCGGGCGTTCGAAAGCAGGGCGAAAAATCTTTGCTGGATGATGAAGGCAATGAAATTGCCCAAAGCCGCGTTGCGGTGGATGCAGTGTTTGACTCTGTGTCCGTTGTCACCACATTCAAAGATGAACTGGCCAAAGCTGGCGTTATATTCTGCTCAATCTCTGAAGCGCTGCGTGAACATCCTGAGTTGGTGAAGAAATATTTAGGTTCAGTTGTTCCGCAAAGTGATAATTTTTATGCGGGCTTGAACGCTGCTGTTTTCTCCGATGGTTCATTTGTCTATGTGCCGCCAGGCGTGCGCTGCCCAATGGAGCTTTCAACCTATTTCCGCATGAATGCCAAAAATACGGGCCAGTTTGAACGCACGCTGATCATAGCCGACAAAGGCTCTTACGTTTCTTATCTTGAAGGCTGCACAGCGCCCATGCGCGAAGAAAGCCAGCTTCACGCCGCTGTGGTGGAATTGATTGCTTTGGATGATGCTGAAATTAAATATTCAACCGTGCAAAATTGGTATCCAGGGGATGCCGAAGGCAAGGGCGGCATCTATAACTTCGTAACCAAGCGCGGCGATTGCCGTGGAGACCGCGCCAAAATTTCGTGGACGCAGGTTGAAACGGGTTCTGCCATCACTTGGAAATATCCATCGTGCATTTTGCGCGGTGAGTCTTCACGTGGCGAGTTCTACTCAATCGCCATCAGCAATGGCCGCCAACAAGTTGATAGCGGCACCAAGATGATTCACTTGGGCAAGAATTCATCTAGCCGCATCATCTCCAAAGGCATTGCTGCGGGCAGATCAGACAACACCTATCGCGGCTTAGTTTCGGCCCATCGCAAAGCCACCAACGCGCGCAACTTCACGCAGTGTGATAGCTTGTTGATCGGCGATCAATGTGGCGCACACACGGTGCCTTATATCGAGTCAAAAACCTCAACCGCGCAGTTTGAACACGAAGCCACAACATCTAAAATCTCCGATGATCAGATGTTTTATTGCATGTCGCGCGGGCTTTCACAGGAAGAAGCGGTGGCACTCATCGTCAATGGCTTTGTGCGTGATGTGATACAACAACTGCCCATGGAATTCATGGCAGAAACACAGAAGTTAATTGGAATTAGTTTAGAAGGCTCAGTTGGTTAAAATGCTAAAAATCGAAAACCTCCACGTCAAACTTGCTGACGAAAATCGCGAAATTCTCAAAGGCCTTTCACTCACCGTGAAGCCTGGTGAAGTTCATGCCATCATGGGCCCCAATGGGTCTGGCAAGTCCACACTCAGCTATGTTCTTGCGGGCCGAGAAGGCTATGAGGTGACCGAAGGTTCTGTCACTTATAATGGCGAAGATATTTTGGCCCTTGATGCCAATGTGCGCGCTGCCAAAGGCTTGTTCTTGGCGTTTCAATATCCCATTGAAATACCTGGTGTGCAAACCATGCAATTCTTGAAAGTGGCACTGAACGCCCAACGCAAGGCGCGTGGCGAAAAGGAACTTTCCATTCCTGAATTCATGCGCTTTGTAAAAGAACGCGCGGCAAGATTGAACATCAGCCAAGATATGTTGAAGCGCCCTGTGAATGTGGGTTTTTCAGGCGGCGAAAAAAAGCGCGCAGAAATTTTGCAAATGGCCGTGCTCGAACCGTCACTCTGCGTATTGGATGAAACAGACTCTGGCCTTGATATTGACGCGTTGAAAGTTGTGTCTGATGGCGTGAATGCGCTGCGTTCGCCTGAACGCGCCATGATTGTTATCACCCATTATCAACGCTTGCTTGATCACATTGTGCCAGATTTTGTGCATGTGCTTTCAGGCGGCCGCATCGTAAAATCGGGCGGCAAGGAATTGGCCTTGGAATTGGAAGCCAATGGCTATGCTGATTATGCGGATAAAGCGGCATGATTCAAGCGCTCGCCAAAACCAGCGCTGAAGAATCGCTCGGCGTGTCGTTGCCGCACCGGCGCATGGAAGAATGGCGCTGGACAGATGTTCGCGCACGGCTGACCAAACCTTACCCGGCACAAACAGTAGTGGCGAATGCAAACGATGTTTCGCGTTTGATGGCCGCATCGCCTTTTGCCAAAATCGCCATGCGCCGCGTTGTGTTTGTGAATGGTGAATTTAATGCAGCGCTTTCCAACACAACTGGCGTTGATATCTCACACGATGTTGGTGCGCCCAATGCGTTGGCAGACCCCGTGTTGGCGCTGAACACAGCGCTTAAAGCCCAAGGTGTTAAACTGCACTTTGCGGGCCAGACCGAACAGCTGTTTGAAATCATTCACGTCACAACCAAAGCTGCACCGCGTGCTTTGGCGCTGCGCAATTGCATCACCGTAACAGACGGCGCTTCAGCCTCCATCATCGAAACATTTATAGGCGAGGGCGATTATGTGATGAACGCTGTCACCGAAATTGCGATTGGCAACAACGCCAAACTCGACCGATTGAAGATCGAACATGAAAGCGCAGAAGCCACGCATCTTTCACATGTGATTTATGATTTGAACGAAAAATCGCACCTCAAAGATATTACCATAACCAGTGGTGCCACGCTCAACCGCCAGAACGGTGTTTGCAATTTCAACGGCCAATTTGCGCAAGCCCATATTTTTGGCACTTATTTGTTGAAGGCGAAACAACACGCCGACACCGCGCTGAAAATCAATCATCTTGTGCCCCATTGCACCAGCCGCGAGATTTTTAAATGCGTGATGGATGATGACGCGCGGGGCATTTTTCAAGGTAAGGTTTATGTGGCCAAACACGCCCAGAAGACAGATGGCAAGCAATCTTCGCATGCGCTGTTGTTATCAGAGCGAGCCGAGTTTGATGCAAAGCCAGAGCTGGAAATTTATGCAGATGATGTGGTCTGTGGCCACGGTGCAACGGCAGGTGACATCAACCACGACCACCTGTTCTATTTAAAATCCCGCGGCATTCCGGAAGCCGATGCAAAGTCTCTTCTCATCGCAGCTTTCGTGGGCGAAGTGTTTGATGCCATAGAAAATGAGGCCGTTCGTGATGTGATGGTGAACATTGCCGATGCGTGGTTGCACCGTGGTTGACGTTCAAAAAATTAGAGCTGATTTCCCGATCCTCGCCCGTGAGGTCTATGGCAAGCCGTTGGTTTATCTCGACAACGCATCATCTGCGCAAAAACCCAATGTTGTGATTGACGCGATGATGAAATTGATGACGCAAGAATATGCCAATGTGCATCGCGGCCTTCACTTCTTGTCGAACACAGCAACGCAAAGTTTTGAAGATGCGCGCGAATCTGTGCGCCGCTTTATCAATGCGCCTTCGAAAGACCAGATCATCTTCACCCGCAACGCCACCGATGCAATCAACCTTGTTGCCAGTAGTTTTGGCGGCATGGTGATAGGCGAGGGCGATGAGATTATTCTGTCGATCCTTGAACATCATTCCAACATTGTGCCTTGGCATTTTCACAGGGAACGCCGTGGAGCTGTTCTGAAATGGGCGCCCATTGATGACGAAGGCAATTTTCTGCTGGACGAATTTGAAAAGCTCATCAGCCCGCGCACCAAAATGGTGGCCATTACCGCCATGTCGAATGCGCTGGGAACCGAAGTTCCTGTGGCAGAGATTATCAAAATTGCTCACGCCAAAGGCATTCCGGTTTTGGTCGACGCCAGCCAACTTGCGGTTCATTCCACGATTGACGTGCAGGCGCTGGATGCTGATTTTCTGGTGTTCACTGGTCATAAGACCTATGGGCCAACAGGCATTGGCGTGCTTTATGGCAAAGCCGAACATTTAAAAAAAATGCCACCATATCAAGGTGGTGGCGAGATGATCTTAGAAGTTACAACAGATGTTGTAACCTATAATCATCCACCGCACCGCTTTGAAGCGGGAACACCTGCCATCGTTGAAGCCATCGGTTTGGGCGCGGCTTTGGATTATATGACAAGCATTGGCCTTCAAAACATCGCGGCCCACGAAAACGCCTTGCATGATTATGCCGTCAGCCGCTTGCGCGAAATCAACAGCATTAAAATTTATGGCCAAGCCCGCCAAAAAGGCCCGATTATTTCCTTCACCATGAATGGTGCCCATGCCCATGATGTGGCAACGGTGATTGATAGGCAAGGCGTTGCCGTTCGTGCAGGCACCCATTGCACCCAGCCGTTGTTGCAACGGTTTGGTGTAACTGCAACATGCCGCGCGTCCTTCGCCATGTATAATACGATGGCCGAGGTTGATAAATTGGCAGAAGCCCTTATCTCTGCTCAGAGGATATTCACGTGACAGACACTTTAACAGAAAACGCCCCCGATATGAGCGCCATTCCCGCCGACGAGTTGGCGCGGATGACAGACGACATCGTGGCCGCGCTGAAAACGGTTTATGATCCAGAAATTCCTGTGGATATTTACGAACTTGGCCTCATCTATAAAGTAGACATTGATGACGACCGCAACGTTGCCATTGATATGACATTAACAGCGCCTGGCTGCCCAGTGGCTGGCGACATGCCGGGCTGGGTGGAAAATGCAGTGTCAACCGTGGGCGGCGTGGCTGGCGTTAAGGCCAGAATTACGTTTGACCCGCCATGGGACCAAAGCCGCATGTCGGAAGAGGCTCGCATGGCGATGAATATGTGGTAGGATGACAAACATGGCACAAGTTCAAAGAGCAAGACCCCAAGTGATGAAAATCACCGATGCAGCAGCAGCCCGCGTGGCCGAATTGATGGCACGCGGCGAAGGTGTTGGCCTTCGCGTTGGCGTTAAAAACGGCGGCTGTGCTGGCATGGAATACACAATGGAATGGGCCAAGGAACAGGGCAAGTTTGACGAAGTGGTTGAAGACAAGGGTGCGAAAATTCTGATCGATCCAAAAGCAATTATGTTTTTGATCGGCACAGAAATGGATTTTCAATCTTCAGCTTTGAAATCTGGTTTTGTTTTTAATAACCCAAACCAAATCTCGGCCTGTGGCTGCGGTGAAAGTGTGCAACTGAAAGCCGCCGAAACAACGCAGTGAATATCCTTCTAGGTCAGTGAAGAATTTTTACTTTCGCCTTGGGTGCGGCTTCTCGATTTCCGATCAATTTCATTCCAACAAGCGCGTCTTTGCGCCATGTCACTTGGGCATGTTGAATGCTGTTATCTGAAGGGATCATCAAGCGAAATTCATTGGGAATAGAGGCTTGATGGCCACACACAATGGTGGCGGTTTCATTGGTCAATTCACGCAATGTGCAGTCAACAATAGACCAATTCACAGAGCCGACCACCTTGGCTGATTTGAGTACACGCATAACATCCCACCTTTTTTATTTTTATTTTAGTCCCGGGGTGAGGATAGCGCGAAAGGTTTTGCAACCAAGTTAAAGCCAATATTGAATTGATTTTAAGTTTAATTTTCTGCGAACAGCCACAGTGTGGCTTTTATACTTTCAGGCCGGAGGCCTTGGTTTTTGCGCTGGTAAATTCTATGCCCAGCACACCATTGCGCCGCCACACAACGCGCGCATCGCGAATTGTGTTTTCGGCAGGAAGCATAAAACGAAAAATATTTGCAACCGAAAGTGGGTCTGCACAAAGCAACTTTGCACCAGTTTCAGACAAGTCACGAACGGTGCAATCAAGAACTGACATTTGATTCATGCTGATGATTTTAGCACTCTTCAAAACGCGTGAACGCGATGCTGCTCGGTTGTTCGAAATTGTCTCAGCTGTCATGTCTTCCCCGTAACTTTTGCACGAGATTATCGCGCATATGTTAGGATATAATGAATGCTTGCAGAGAGCAGTTAACGCTTAATTAAAAATGAGGGCATGTTTCCGGCATGAAAACCTTCATCGTCAGCATCAGCCATTTCAATAGGGCGCGGCTTTGGTTGATTGCGCGGGCGATGTTTTTCGGCAGGTTTCGCTTTCTCGACAGTTTCAACTGCCACAATCGGCGCAGCAGGTGCTTGTTCCAGATTGCGTTCTGTAGTTCGTTCTGGCTTGGCACCGCGGGTTCTGCGTTGCGGCTTTGAACTTTCTGCGGGCGTTTCGTTTTCGATAGCAGCCACACCCTCAATCTCAAACCATTCAATGTCTTTCTGAATGAGTGCTTCAATGGCCTTTAGATATTTGGTTTCTTCCTTTGTCACCAAAGTGAAGGCAGCGCCATCACGCCCGGCCCGACCTGTGCGACCGATGCGGTGTACATAATCTTCGCTGTGAATAGGAACGTCAAAATTAAACACATGGCTCACATCAGGAATATCAAGGCCACGCGCGGCAACGTCAGAGGCGATCAAAATTGAAACTTCATTGGCCCTGAAAGCAGTCAACATTTTTGAACGTGCTGATTGGTCCATATCGCCATGCAAGGCGCCGGCATTAAAGCCATGCTGCTTTAATGATTTTTCTAAAAGTGCGACGGTGGTTTTGCGGTTGGCAAAAACAATTCCATTTTTAATTGTTGTTTGGCTGCGCAACAACGCCCGCAACGTTTCGCGTTTGGCTTTTGGATCATGCGGCGCTTTCACCAATCGTTGCGTGATTGTATCAACTGTGGAACCACGCACAGTGGTTTCCACACGAATGGGGTTGTGAAGAAATTGTGCTGTGATGCGCTGAATTTCGGGCGGCATAGTGGCCGAAAAAAACATTGTCTGGCGCGTGAAGGGCAACATTTTGCAAATGCGTTCAATGTCTGGAATAAAGCCCATGTCGAGCATGCGATCAGCTTCGTCAATCACCAACATTTCAATGCTGGTCATTAACAAACGCCCGCGTTCGAAATGGTCAAGCAAACGCCCGGGCGTTGCAATCACCACATCCGCACCCCGATCAATTTTTGCGGCCTGCGGTTCAAATGAAACGCCGCCAATCAGCAGCGCCACAGTCAGCTTATGGTTTTTGCCCAACGTGGCAAAAGACTCTTCCACCTGAATTGCTAATTCGCGCGTGGGTTCCAAGATAAGAGTGCGTGGCATGCGCGCCCGCGCCCTGCCTTTTTCCAACATGGAAAGCATGGGCAACACAAAAGCTGCCGTTTTGCCAGAACCTGTTTGCGCCAAACCGAGCACGTCTTTGCGTTGCAAAGCATGAGGAATAGCTTCAGCCTGGATAGCCGTTGGTGTTGTATAGCCAGCCGCTGTAATTGCTTCGAGCACTTTGGGGCTTAACCCAAGTTCAGAAAAACTCATCGAGAATGAAATACCAATCTGGCGAAAAACAAATAAGCGCCCCGTGGGCTTCGCCAACGCCAAGGGCTCCAGATGAAAGGTGCGATAGGGCTAAATTTCCCGAAAGTCAAATTAAGTGCGAATTAATGTAAATTTTTGTGGTGTAAAAAATTGGTCCCTAAAAACTGCATTGAGATGCCAAAACGGGTGACGAAACAATGATCAAAAAATAAGCAGCATTAGGTTGTTTAATAAGGCCATGAACTGTAACCAAGAATCGTTCGCCGGCGAATCGTCGGATTTTAAAAAGGGGAGCTTTATGAACAAATTATTTGCCGAATTTTTCGGAACGTTTTGGCTAGTTTTGGGCGGCTGTGGAAGCGCTGTGCTGGCCGCGGGTTTTCCGGGGCTGGGAATAGGTTTTGCCGGCGTGTCACTTGCCTTTGGCCTTACGGTTTTAACCATGGCCTATGCCGTGGGTGGAATTTCAGGCGGGCATTTTAATCCCGCTGTTTCTGTTGGTTTGGCAACCGCTGGCCGTTTTGCTTGGAAAGACGTGCCATCCTATATCATCGCGCAAGTTTTGGGCGGCATTGGCGGCGCTTTGGTGCTTTATATTATTGCCACGGGCAAAGCAGATGCCAACATCGGCGGCTTTGTCACAAACGGTTATAGCGATTTATCCCCCGGCAAATATTCAATGCTTGCGGCATTGGTCACAGAAGTTGTGATGACTGCATTCTTCCTGATCGTCATTCTTGGCGCAACGGGCAAAAAAAGTGTAGCAGGCTTTGCACCCATCGCCATTGGTTTGGCATTGACTTTGATTCATTTGATTTCAATTCCAGTGACCAACACATCGGTTAATCCGGCGCGTTCAATTGCTGTTGCAGTTTTTGCAGGCGGGCCTGCGCTGCAACAGGTTTGGCTGTTCATCGTGGCCCCCATAGTGGGTGCCATAATCGGCGCATTGATCAGCAAATCACTTTTGACAGAAGAATAAATAGCGGTTCAAAAAGAAAAGGCGGGCAATCAAAGCCCGCCTTTTTATTGATAGGTTAGGGGATTAGTGCAGGTCAAACCGATCTAAATTCATAACCTTCGTCCACGCTGCAACAAAGTCATGGACAAATTTTTCACCGCTGTCTTTGCACGCATAAACTTCCGCTAATGCACGCAATTGCGAGTTTGAACCAAACACCAGATCAACCCGCGTGCCTGTCCATTTCAATTTGCCAGATTTACGGTCAGTGCCTTCGAATATATCACCCGCATCAGATTTGGCTTTCCATTGCGTCGCCATATCCAGCAAGTTTACAAAATAGTCAGTGGTCAAGCTTCCGACCGTATTTGTAAACACGCCATGTTTTGCGCCGCCAACGTTTGCGTTTAACACACGAAGACCGCCCACAAGCACTGTCATTTCTGGCGCAGTCAGCGTGAGCAGCTGCGCCTTATCCAGCAACATTTCTTCAGCAGACAAAATGTAAGAAGCTTTCATATAGTTTCTGAAGCCATCGGCAATAGGCTCCAAAACAGCAAAGCTTTCCACATCGGTTTGGGCTTGCGTTGCATCAACACGGCCCGGCGTAAACGGCACTTCAATTTTATATCCCGCTTTTTTGGCAGCAAGCTCAACGCCAACACAGCCGCCAAGCACAATCAAATCTGCCAGTGATACTTTTTTGCCAGAAGCCTTGGTGCCATTGAAAGTTTTTTGAATGGCTTCAAGCTTGGCCAAAACCACAGCAAGCTGTTCTGGCTGGTTCACTTCCCAGGTTTTTTGCGGGGCCAAAGCAATGCGTGCACCATTGGCGCCGCCGCGTTTGTCTGATCCGCGGAACGTTGAAGCCGAAGCCCAAGCTGTCGAAACCAATTGCGAAACGGAAAGTTTCGAAGCAAAAATTTTTTCTTTTAAAGCTGCAACATCTTTTGAACTGATGGTTTTGCCTTTTGCTTCGGGCAACGGGTCTTGCCACAACAATTCTTCTTTCGGCACCAAGGCTCCAAGATAGCGAACGCGTGGCCCCATGTCGCGATGGGTTAGTTTGAACCAAGCCCGTGCAAATGCATCAGCAAATTCCTTTGGGTTTTGATGGAAGCGCCGAGAAATCTTTTCGTAAGCTGGGTCCATACGCATCGCCAAATCTGACGTGAGCATTGAGGGTGCGTGTCGCTTTGCCGGGTCGTGTGCATCCGGCACTGTTCCTGCACCACCGCCATTTTTCGGCGTCCACTGATGTGCGCCGCCCGGGCTTTTGGTCAATTCCCAATCAAAGTTGAACAGGTTGTCGAAATAATCGTTCGTCCATTGTGTTGGCTTTGTTGTCCAAATCACTTCAAGCCCGCTAGTGATGGCATCACCACCTTTTCCTGTGCCAAAGCTGTTCATCCAACCCAGGCCTTGGGCTTCGAGTGCTGCGCCTTCAGGCTCTGGCCCCACATAGGCGTTCGGATCTGCCGCACCATGGGTTTTACCGAACGTGTGGCCGCCGGCGATCAACGCCACGGTTTCCTCATCATTCATCGCCATGCGGGCAAAGGTTTCACGAATGTCGCGTGCTGAAGCCACCGGATCTGGGTTTCCATTGGGGCCCTCAGGGTTCACGTAAATCAAACCCATTTGCACAGCAGCCAATGGCATTTCCAGTTGACGGTCACCAGAATAGCGCTTGTCCTCCAGCCACTTTCCTTCGGCACCCCAATAGATATCTTCGCCTGGTTCCCAAACATCTTCGCGCCCGCCGCCAAAGCCAAAGGTTTTAAAACCCATCGAGTCCAAGGCGCAGTTTCCGGCAAAAATCATCAAGTCAGCCCAAGATAAATTACGGCCATATTTTTGTTTGATCGGCCACAGCAATCGCCGCGCCTTATCAAGGTTGCCATTATCAGGCCAGCTGTTCAATGGCGCAAAACGTTGCGTTCCAAAGCCAGCG
>JAYWFC010000099.1:0-11658 GCA_043778995.1 Aestuariivirga sp. | reverse complement strand
GTGGTTTGGATTAATTCCACCAACCAGTTTGATGCGGCCGCTGGTTTTGGCGGATATAAGGAATCAGGCTTTGGCCGCGAAGGCGGGCGCGAGGGGCTCTTTGAATATCTGGTGCCAAACTGGCAGCAAAAATTGGCCATCTCAAAGCCACAGAAAGTTGCGGCACTTTCAGGCTCGACCAGTGCTGATCAAGGTTTAAGCAATGGCATTGATCGCACGGCAAAGCTTTATATTGGCGGCAAGCAGGCGCGGCCTGATTCTGGTTATTCTTATGATGTGAAAAACGCTAAAGGCCAGATCATCGGCCAAGCAGGTTTGGGAAACCGCAAGGATATTCGCAACGCTGTGGAAGCAGCGCGCAATGCTTCAGCTTGGGGCCAGGCCTCAGCGCATAACCGCGCGCAGGTTTTATATTTTATCGCAGAGAATTTGAATGCGCGTGATTCTGAATTTCCGAAACGTGAACTTGACGCTGCGTTAAAGCGCATTTTTTATTATGCCGCACAGGCCGATAAATATGATGGTCGCATTCATTCTACCAACGCCAAACGCCAAACGACTCTGGCGTTTAATGAACCTTTCGGTGTGATGGGTTTGGTGTGCCCGGATGAAGTACCATTGCTGGCGATGATTTCGCTTTTGATGCCAGCGCTGGCCATGGGCAATAGCGTGGTGATTGTTCCTTCACAATCTCAGCCATTGGTTGCCACTAATTTTTATCAAGTGTTGGATACGTCTGATGTGCCCTCTGGTGTTGTTAATATTGTAACGGGTGCGCGTGATGAATTGGCAAAAGTTTTGGCGGAGCATGACGAGGTTGCTGCTGTTTGGTATCATGGTGATAATTCGGCGGTGGTGGAAAAGGCATCTGCTGGCAACGTGAAATCAACCTGGGTGAACAACGGCAAGGGTGTTGATTGGTTTAACGATCAACAGGGGCAGGGCGCTGAATATTTGCGCCGCGCCACACAAGCGAAGAATATCTGGATTCCTTACGGGGAATAGAGATGGCCTTGACATAGTTCCTGTTTTGTTCTTGTATGAGATTTCATCATGCAAGAACACAAATTATCAAGCCTTCGGGCACTTCTGGATAAGCCAGCATTTAACGACGTATCGCCGCGCACAACGCTTGGGCATGGGGGCGTTGATCTTTGTTTAAACGGTGGATTGCAACAAGGCGCTTTGCACGAGGTTTATGGCGTTCGTGGCCATGAGGCTTCAGCAACAGGTTTTGCCGCTGCGCTGGCCCAGCGCTTTAGCCCGACCAAACATATTTTGTGGATTGCCCAAGATTTTGTAGCGCAAGAATTTGGCACGCTCTGCGCAAATGGATTTTTAGAATTTGGCTTTCATCCTTCACGGCTGTTGATTTTGCGCGTCAAAAATATGGCAGATGCGCTGAAGGCCGCAGGCGATGCGCTTTCATGCGCGGCGTTGGGCTGTGTGATTATTGAAACCATGGGCTTTGCCAAGCTGTTGGATTTGACGGCCACGCGCAGGCTGGCACTGGCGGCGGGGCAAAAGCAGGTATCAACCATTTTGCTTCGCTTTAATGCAGCACCCGAAGCCAGCGCCGCGCAAACGCGGTGGATGGTGAGGGCGGGCTTTAACGCAAAACTTCTTCGCAATCGACATGGGCAAATTGGTGAATGGAGTTTGGGTTGGAGTTGCGATGATGGTTTTTTCCACAAATCAAAGACGGATTTTGGCACTGTGGTTTTGCCGGTTGCAGACCGACAGGTTGCAGCGGCATAGGCCCACCGCACCCAATTCTCTGCCGCTTGTTGTTGTGGAGAAAGTCAAAGGGGCTTTGCGTCTTGTGGCGGCTGATCCTTTGGCTGGTCACATGGGGCTTTATGTAGGCCAGCCTTTGGCCAATGCCCGCGCCATGGTGCCAGAGCTTGAGATTGCCGTGGCTGATGGCGCCAAAGATCAGGAGCTTTTGAGCAGGCTTGCCGATTGGTGCGACAGGTTTACGCCATTGGTGGCCTTTGATCGGCCAGATGGTTTGCTGCTTGATATTACAGGTGTTGCGCATTTATTTTCAGGTGAAGCGGCTTTGCTGAAGCGCCTGCGCGCGCATTTGGGCAAAGGCAAAATTGCCTCACAAAGCGCTATTGCTGGAACCGCCATTGCAGCGCGTGCCTTGGCACATCAGCGCGATGGCATAATTGTTGAAGCAGGAAAAGAAGCTGATGCCATGGCCCCATTGCAAATTGCTGCGCTTCCTCTTGATGCCATCACCGCACATGCCTTTCGAAGGGCGGGCCTTAAAACCATTGGCCAAGCTTATATGCGCAAACGCACGGAGATTGTTTCGCGTTTTGGGGCAACAACGCTGGCTATTTTGGACGAAGCGATGGGGCAGCGCACTTCGCCCATTATGCCACGCACACCGCCACCTGATTATTGGAAAGAGCAGAATTTTGCTGAGCCCATTGCAACCGATAATGTGATCCGCACCACGTTAACAGATTTGGCCAAAGATTTGGGTCGCGTGATGGAACAACAAGGCGAGGGGGCCAGGCGCATGGAGGCTGTGTTCTTCAGGGCTGATGGAAACTTGCGGCGCATTGCCATTGAGATGGCCCGCCCTACGCGTGATGCAGCGGTGATTGATCGACTGTTTCAAGAACGTTTAAGTGCCTTGGCTGATCCGCTTGATCCGGGTTTTGGTTTTGATTTGATCAGGCTTTCTGCAGCGCGGGTTGAACGTATGGTAAGTGGTGCGCAAAGTTTTGATTCAGATACTCAAACTGAAAGTGAACTGGCATTTCTGGTTGATCGTTTGACCACGCGTTATGGCAGCGCCAATGTTGTTCGATTTCAGCCTGTTGATACGCATATTCCCGAAGCGGCTTGGGCTTGTGTGCCTGCGCAATTTTCAACCGAAAACGAAACAGTGTGGGAGATGACCCGCCAAAAGGGCGAGGCTCCGCGCCGCCCTTTGCGGCTGTTTCAGCGGCCAGAGCCTGTATCCCTTTTCTTGTCACCACAAGGGCCACAGCAATTTTTTTGGCGCAAGGTGAAGCATGATGTGACGAAATTTGAAGGGCCTGAACGCATTGCCATGGAATGGTGGCGCTATGATGTAACCCCTTCTGCTCGTGACTATTATCGCCTGCAAGATGAACAGGGCCGCCACTATTGGCTTTATTGCGATGTGGGCCGCGAGCCACCGCAATGGTTTATGCATGGAGTTTTTGCGTGACAGGCTTTGCTGAACTTGGGGTTACAACCAATTATTCGTTTTTGCACGGCGCTTCGCATCCACGGGAATTTATCGAACGGGCGGCTGCTCTTGGCTATCATGCCATTGGAATTGCTGATCGCAACACTTTGGCTGGTGTTGTACGCGCTTATGCGGCCTTACAGGAAATGAAGAACAGTTCCTTGCGCCTGTTGGTGGGCGCGCGGTTGATTTTTACCGATGGAACGCCCGATATTCTGGCTTATCCGAAAGATCGCGCTGCTTATGGGCGGCTTTGTCGATTGTTGAGTGTTGGAAAAATTCGCGCTGCCAAGGGTGAATGTCGGTTGGTGTTGGATGATCTGCTGAGCTGGCAAGAAGGTCTTTTACTAGTGGTGATGCCAGCCCATCCTTTACGCAAATCTGCCACGGAGAAGGTGACGGAACGATTTTGGAATGAGGCCGAAAAAACCATTCCAACAGTGCAGGTGAGATCTCTTTCTGAGACATTGACCCACCTTAAAATTTTGGTGGGAAATCGTCTGTGGTTGGGCGTTTCAATGCCGCATTATGGTGATGATGATATTCGCTTGCAGCAGATAAAACATCTTGGCCAAACCTTTGGCATTGCCTTGTTGGCCACCAACGATGCGCTTTATCACCAGGCTGAGCGCAGGCCATTGCAAGATGTTATCGTGTGTATTCGAGAACATAAAACATTAGACACTGCGGGCCGCATTTTGGAGTTTAATGCGGAACGGCATTTGAAATCACCTGATGAAATGCAAAAGCTTTTTCAACAAGCACCTGAGGCGATCAGCGAAAGCCTTAATTTTTGCAGCCAAATTTCATTCACCTTAGATCAGCTCAAATATAATTACCCCGATGAGCCTATTCCCAAAGGCACAACTGCGCAGGCGCATTTGGAACACTTAACATGGCTTGGTGCCAATAAACGTTATGCGGGTGACCTTCCAGACAAGGTGCGCGCCACGCTTGAAAACGAACTCAAGTTGATTTCGAAAATGGATATCGCGCATTATTTTCTTACGGTGCATGATATTGTGAGTTTTGCCCGCGGACAAAATATCTTGTGCCAAGGCCGCGGGTCAGCTGCCAATTCGGCCGTGTGTTATGCTCTCGGCATCACGGCTGTTGATCCCATGCAGATTGATTTGTTGTTTGAGCGCTTCATCAGTGAAGAACGCAAAGAACCTCCAGACATTGACGTGGATTTTGAACACGAGCGGCGCGAAGAGGTTATTCAAAATATCTATAATAGTTATGGCAGCCACCGTGCAGCACTTGCTGCCACAGTGGTGTGTTATCGCCCGCGCAGTGCCATTCGTGAAGTGGGCAAGGTGTTTGGATTAACTGATGATGTGACAGCCCGATTGGCCAGCGGCATTTGGGGCAGTTGGGGGCGCAGCTTGAAAGAGCGCGATGTTCGCCAAGGTGATTTTGACCCCAGCAATAAGCTTTTGGCGCGGGCTTGTGCATTGGCCAATGAGCTGATGGGCTTTCCCCGCCATTTATCACAACATGTTGGCGGTTTTGTTTTAACTCAAGACAGGCTTGATGAAACTGTGCCTATTGGCCCCGCCACAATGGAAAACAGATATTTCATTGAATGGGACAAAGACGATATTGACACCCTTCGCATTATGAAAGTGGATGTGTTGGCCTTGGGCATTCTGACCTGCATTCGTAAAGCTTTTGATTTGATCCGCATTCACGAAAGCAAGACTTATTCACTAGCAACAGTGCCACGCGAAGACCCCGCGGTTTATGACATGTTGCAAAAGGCAGATTCCATCGGCGTGTTTCAAGTTGAAAGCCGCGCGCAGATGAGCATGTTGCCGCGGTTGAAACCAAAAAACTTTTATGATCTGGTTATTGAAGTGGCGCTGGTGCGGCCCGGCCCTATTCAAGGTGATATGGTGCACCCTTATTTGCGCCGCCGCAGTGGCAAAGAGAAAGTGGACTTTCCATCACCTTCGCCACAGCATGGCGACAAAGACGAGTTGCGTAATGTGCTTGGTAAAACTTTGGGTGTTCCATTGTTTCAAGAACAAGCGATGAAGCTTGCGATTGTGGCGGCACTTTTCACGCCTGATGAGGCCAATGGTTTGCGCCGCGCCATGGCCACGTTTCGCAATTTGGGAACGATTGATAAGTTCAAAGAAAAATTTGTAAGCCGCATGATTATGCGGGGTTATGAGCCTGAATTTGCAGCGCGGTGTTTCAAGCAGATAGAGGGTTTTGGATCTTATGGGTTTCCGGAAAGCCATTCGGCCAGTTTTGCACATTTGGTTTATATTTCGGCGTGGTTGAAGCGCCATCATCCGGCGGCTTTTGCAACGGCGTTACTTAATTCGCAGCCCATGGGGTTTTATGCGCCGGGCGAGATTGTGCGTGATGCACGTGACCATGATGTTGAGGTTTTACCCGTGGATGTGAATTTCAGTGCGTGGGACAATGTGATGGAGTTAACGCCACGCGGTGCCTTGGCTTTGCGATTGGGCTTTAGGCAAGTGAACGGCTTTCATGAAAAATGGGCAACGGCATTGAGCGCGGCGCGCGGCAATGGCTATCGCGCGGTGGCAGATATGGCCAGGCGTTTGCGGCTTTCAAAACGCGCGCTGATCATCTTGGCCGAAGCTGATAGCTTTCAATCCATATCGAAAGACAGGCGTGAAATTCTTTGGGCGGTGCGGCGCATTCCTGATGATGATGCACTGCCACTTTTTGCCGCGCAGTTTGTGGAAGAACAGCCTTATGAGGAAGATATTGCTGCACTTCCCATAATGCCGCAAAGCGAACATGTGGTGGCAGATTATCAAATGATTGGCCTTTCTTTGCGCAAGCACTTGATGTTTTTTTTGCGCAGCATGTTTGCAGAAGAAAATGTTTTAACCTGTGCTGATGTTGCAGCGTCGCGTGATGGCGTGCCCGCTTCTTGTGCGGGCGTGGTGTTAACGCGCCAAATGCCGGGCGGGTCTGGTGTGGTGTTTGCCACGCTGAGCGATGAAACCGGCATTTGCAATGTTGTTGTGTGGCCGCGTTTGGTGGATGTGTTTCGACGCGAAATCATGGGCGCCAGACTGATGCTTGTGGAGGGTGTCATTCAACGCAGTGAAGAGGGCGTTGTTCATCTTGTGGCACGAAGAATTTATGATCGCAGTGATGAGCTTGGCCGCTTAACGGAAGATCAGGAAGGCGCACCTTCCCTTCGTTCGCAGGCAGCCCGAAGCCCAACGGCCAAGCATCCGCGGAACGTGCGCACAGTGCCTAAATCACGTGATTTTCATTAGCCGTTGATGGCTAAATAACATGAATAAAGCGACGTTGTTCCGCAGATAAACAGGCGGTTTCTTTTTGGGCCACCAAAGCAAACGTTTGAAACAAGTTCAGGCACTTTAATTTTGCCAATCAAGGTTCCATCAGGGTCATAACAATGAACACCATCGGCAGCGCTTGTCCAAATGCGATCATCTTGATCGACGCGAAAACCATCAAACAGCCCTGCAGTGCAATCTGCAAACACAGTTGATTTGCCCAAGCTTTTACCATCGGCATTCACAACAAGTTTGCGAATATGTTTAGGGCCGCCCACTTTGTGGCTGATGCCTGTATCGGCAATATAAAGAAATTTTTCATCACGTGAAAACGCCAGGCCATTGGGCTTTTCAAAATCATTGGCTACGCGTGTAATTTCGCCTGAAGCATCAATACGATAAACATGGCAGGCACCAATTTCGCTTGTTGCCTTGCCGCCTTCATAATCAAACAAAATTCCATATGAAGGATCTGTGAACCAGATTGAACCATCAGATTTTACAACAACGTCGTTGGGGGAGTTGAACCTCTTGCCTTCAAAATGATCAGCAAGCACAGTGATTGAACCATCATGTTCCGTACGCGTTACACGCCTTGCCAAATGTTCGCATGAAACCAAGCGGCCCTGACCATCTGTTGTGTTGCCATTGGAATTGTTTGAAGGTTGGCGAAACACCGAAACATGGCCATCGCATTCATCAAAGCGCATCATCCGATTGTTGGGTATATCAGACCATACCAAATAACGCCCGGCCGCAAACCATGCTGGCCCTTCGGCCCAGCGACAGCCTGTCCACAACCGTTCCACGCGTGCGTGGCCCACAAGACAAGTTTCAAAACGTGGGTCTAGAACCTCAAACCCCGTGCCTTCAGGTTGTCCGTAAAACATGTCCCAGCCTCGCTTCTTTTTTAAGACGATAGCCGCGCCTTTAGTGCTCGGCAAGAACTAGCTTTCGTTTTTGTCTGGCCGGGTTTTATGAAAATCGCGATAATCTAAAGTTATGGCACCATCATCAGCCACATGTAAAATATCGACATATTGCCGGCCCCACAAAATCTGCTCACAGCCATAATTTTTTCGGGCCCGCAGTTCTTGTGACGATGTATCATCCACGCCTTTTATGGTTAAGATGAAAATGTAATTTTTCTCGGCCAAATCTTCGGGCGATAATCCATAAAACATGCTGTCTTTGTTGATTTGATGAAACAACGTCCAGCTTAAAATGAAAGTGGGATTTTGTTGCCGCGCAAGAGGCACTTCATGAAAACGCCTGTAACGCGGGCCATCTTTGCTTTCTTCATCACGCAAAATCCATAGTTGCACTTTTGCATCTGAGATAAAATTCTGCCGCGCATTGGCCAAGCGGAACATCAATGTGGGATGTCCATCATAAGTGCCAACCACTGGATTAGCAGCAAATAAAATACGCGCGCGCGGTTTTGAGAAGCGTGCAAAAATCAAACCAGTCAGCGCGGAAGTTTCGATAATTGAAGAAAAACCTTCAAGGCTGAAGACAACATGGCCCCAGGTGTTGGCGGGGTGCATATCGCCAAAGCCAACCGTGGTGAAAGCTTCCACGGAGAAGAAAAACAAATCCAAAAACTTGGGCGCTATAACATTGCTAACGGCAGAACTGTCCAACGAATAGAGGATAGCAAAGAACAGATTGTTGAGAAGAAAGATGCCCAAACCCGCCAACAATAACCTGGCCACAGTGGCTGTCATAGCGCGATGGTAGAGATCACTCCAAAAAGCGTTTTCGCCCCCAATAGTTTGAAACGTGCGGTCGCTAAGCCTGACTGTTCGCTTTTGAGGTTTTTTTGCCATTGCGCGCAAGCGATATCATTATTTCGGGTGAGCTGCGAACCGTATTTACAGATATTGGTAGAAAGTATTATTTCATCCCTGACACCACGCCCATTTTCTTCTTGACGGTCCGTATAGCCGATTTCAGCCAGCACTGTTTTGTCATTGGAATGAAGCTAAAAGCCCGACAATCGCTATCACTATCGCAAGTGCGCAGACAATCTTCCATCGTCGTATTGCCAAGGTTTCGGAAATCAGTCCCTACTACGTCAGTTCGTTGAAGTATGTTTATATTTGATTGTCGAATTTCTTGGCTTAGTTCATTTTTATAACCCGACGTTGCAGGGCCATAAAGCACGGCCAAATTCGCATTTTCTTTCAAGAAGCAAGTATGTGATTTTAAGTTAAAGGTGAAGGTGAAGGCTTTACAGTTACTGTTGGTGGAACAACTCTCTGAACAGTTTGTCCAAGTCATGTGGTGAAGTGGCATTCCCGGAAGGTCGAACCCGAAAAGATCTACGCCGACCGCTACCTTGAAATCGAGTGAATTTGATTCTTGGGTAGAGGGAGTGGTATTTGGTTGGCCAACTTGTTCATTTTGTGCTGCTTGGACATCTATTCCATTTGCCCTCGCTTCACTTACATCAAGCCGTTGCATTGACTGGGGTGCGGCATGTGTAATGTAACCAATAGCGTTCTCTGGTAGGCCAAGTTGATTGAGATACGAACCAATTAACGCATTGGCTATTCCACTTTCCTGCAACTCTCCATTATTATCACTATAGGCAGCATGAAAACCAATGCGCGCATTGTCTTGCATATAGCGGTGAATGCCGCCCAACCATGCAATTGCGCAAGCGGACGCACAAGTGGAATTCTTCATCACGAAGCTATCGTATTGTCGTAAGCGGATGGCCTTACCGATGCCAAGCCCCGCACTCAGATTGCCGCCGTCGCTTGAAAAAACTATAATAGCGTGATCCAGTTGCAAAGCGATTTTGGTGAAATATTTGTCGTCGCCTAATACGAAGTCTCCCTCCACAAGGACGATTGCCGCATGGTCAGAGGTTTCTGGGCTGATAATCGATATGACAGCTGATTGAGCTGTGATGGTGATCAGAGCTAAGGAAAATACCAGGCTAACAAATCGAATTAATATTGCCATCTCGGGAAGCCACTTTTTTCCCGATCTAAGACTAATAATCCAGACATGTCCAGTTAGTTGTTCCTAGATTTAAGCCCGAACTGCAGCAGAATAAGCGTCCATCAATGTGCGGCTCATATTGCCGGGCTTGAATTTATAGGGGCCAATTTCGGCAACGGGGGTTACCTCTGCAGCACTGCCCACGATGAAGCATTCGTTATACGACGTCAGCTCTTCGGGCATAATGCGAGTTTCGACCACGTCCATGCCTTGGGCTTTGGCCAAGGCAATCACAGTTTGGCGGGTGATGCCGTTCAAGAAACAATCGGCAATGGGTGTGTGGATGGCGCCATCTTTGATGAAGAAAATATTTGCACCAGTGCATTCAGCCACACGGCCTTGCCAATCCAGCATCATGGCATCGGCATAGCCCTTCTTCTCGGCTTTGTGTTTGCTGATGGTGCAAATCATGTAAAGGCCAGCGGCCTTGGCATGAACGGGCGCACACATCGGGTCTGGCCTACGATATTCCGCAATGTCCAGCCTGATGCCCTTCATTTTGGTTTCAGGGTCAAACATCGAAGGCCATGCCCAAGTGGCAATGGCCACATGAATTTTATTGTTCTGGGCGGCAACGGCCATCATCTCACTGCCGCGAAAGGCAACAGGGCGCACATATTGATCACCACCGCCGGCAAGTTTTACAACTTCATCCTTGGCGGCCATGATTTCATCATCGGTGAAAGGCAAATCAAAATCCATGATTTGCGCTGAATTGCGGAAGCGCTGCGTGTGTTCTTTCGATTTGAATATTTTGCCAGCATAGGCGCGTTCGCCCTCAAACACGCTGGAGCCATAATGAAGGCCATGGGTTAACACATGAACTTTGGCTTCTTTCCACGGAATAATTTCGCCATTAAACCACAATGAGCCATCGCGTTGGTCAAATGGGATAATCGTCATGGTTTGCTCCAAAATATTTTGCATTGCTGGGAATTACGCTATTGCTGACTTGATAACAGAATTGGAAAATATGTCAATATGACTGACATAAATATTGATACCCAAACAAAAGCAGTTTCCTTGGTGGAACTGTTGTTTTTTGCATATCGGGATTTTGTCGCTGATCCAGATCATATGCTGGAAGAATTTGGTTTTGGTCGGGCGCACCACCGCGTGTTGCACTTTGTAGGCCGTGATCCTGGTTTAACTGTAGCGGCGTTGCTGGATATTTTGAAAATTACCAAACAGAGTTTAGCGCGGGTTTTGAAAGAATTGATCGACAAGGGTTATGTGTTTCAGAAGGAAGGCGAAAGCGACAGGCGGCAGCGTTTGCTTTATCTGACAGACGCAGGCGAAAACTTACGTGGCCGTTTGATGGGGCCACAAATTGCGCGCTTTGAACGGGCGTGTGAGGAAACCGGATTCGGGCCGGAAAAGTTTCACGCCATGTTGTTGCATTTGATTGACCCGGCGAACCAGAAGATGGCCGAAGAATGGGCCATTGGTTTAACCGCCCGTGGATGATGCGCCCCACATTCTTGTGGTGGATGATGATGCGCGCTTGCGCAAATTATTGCAGGATTTTCTATCGGGTAATGGCTATCGCGTTTCGGTTGCGGCATCAGCCGTTGCGGCGCGCCAGATGATGCAGGCTTTGGCCTTTGACGCTTGCGTGCTGGATGTGATGATGCCAGGTGAAACGGGGCTTAGCTTTGTGAAAACGCTGCGCGAAGAACGCGCAGACATTCCGGTGTTGATGATTTCGGCCTTGTCTGAATCTGCTGATCGCATTTCGGGACTTTCATCTGGCAGCGATGATTATTTGCCAAAGCCGTTTGAACCGGAAGAGCTGTTGCTGCGTTTACGCAACTTGCTGCGCCGTGCGGTTGTTGCAAAGCCACGCGTTGATGCAGCGCGCTTTGGGTTGTTTGTTTTTGATCTTCAATTGGGTGAATTGCGCAAAGCTGATGTGCCCTTGCGGTTGACCACCGCTGAAAAAGAAATTTTGCGTATTCTGGCCAAGGCTAATGGTGAAGTTGTTTCACGGCTGGGCTTGGCACTTGATGGTGCGGATGTTTCAACCCGCAAAGTTGATGTGCAAATTAACCGGCTGCGCCAGAAGATTGAAGATGACCCGGCCAACCCACGTTATTTGCAAACGGTGCGCAGCGC
>JAYWFC010000098.1:0-11667 GCA_043778995.1 Aestuariivirga sp. | reverse complement strand
GAATATCATAAATTGGCTTTTCTGGATAAAGCTCGGCGCATTGGCCGCCAGCCCTGTCTAAAATGTCGATCACATGACATTTCAGATCAAGCAACCCCAACTCAAAAATGGCAAAGAGCCCGCAAGGCCCAGCACCAATCACCACAACATCAGTTGAAATTACATCCGTCATGGTGCCACCATTCTTAAAATTGCTTTTCGGGAACTTTCACGCGCAGACCATCCAGCGCATCTGTCACTTTAATCTGGCAAGAAAGGCGGCTGTTGTCACGCACATCAAAGGCGAAATCCAACATATCTTCTTCCATGGGATTGCGCGCACCCACTTTTTCTTTCCACTCCGGCTCGATATAAACATGGCATGTTGCACAAGCGCACGCCCCGCCACAATCAGCATCAATGCCCGGCACTTGATGTTTCACGGCGGTTTCCATAACCGTCATGCCGGCAACGCCGCTGGCCGAAATTTCAGTCCCGTTGTGTTGAATGAATGTAATTTTAGCCATGGTTCAATGTTCCTCTGCGGCGCTCGTTTAAGCACAGCACAATAGAAACGCAACCCAGGCTGTTAGTGCTTGGCGGCCGCTGCGCAAAATGCCGCAATCGCCTGCTTCATTTCACCTTCAAGCCGGACCCCAAACTTTTCCCACTGGGCGCAGATCATTTCAATCTGCATGGCGCCAATCGCCGCAGCAGCGCCCCGCAGCGCATGCATTTCAAAATTCAAATCAAGCTTTTTCCAATCAGCACCTTCAAGTTTGGCAAGTTGGTCGATAAAAAGGGCAATAACTTCAGATTGCAAAGCCACATCGTCCATCGTGCTGCGTGCAAGGCTAGCCAGATCAAAAACCGCCACAGTCGGAACACTCGATAGCGCTTGCAACTCTGCAACTTTTAGTTGCTTATTCATGTTTTTCTCCCACACTCAGAGCCCCGCAGCGATCAAAACCACATAAGCGAGCCTTAGAGAAAGTCTCCTAACGGGCAATTTCCCGAGTCGATTCAATCTGATCCATAATTTTAACCAAATCTTCAATTTCCTGCGCACGAAACGCTGCCATGGGTTCAATCGGCGGCAAAAATAGGTTAATGAAAATAAAGAAGTCCCCTTTGCCGATGAGGCCCTTTCGCACAGTGATGTCTGAAAGTTTTGACAAAGGGGAAAAGTAACATGGCTGCAAATGCCATGAACAGAGGGTGCGTATATCATGGCAAAACAACCAACCGACAGCCGTCGCCGCAGTGCGATTCCAACTTTGGAAACACCAAAGCCTGAAGTTGTGCTCGAACAAGCTCCGGCGCAAATCCGTTCGCGCCCAGCAAATGAAAACGATGCCGGCGCAGCAATGATGATGCAACGTCTGCGCCGCCCGCCATCTTATGATGTGATCTGGGCCGCGCTTATCATTTCTGCCATTTGGGCCGCTGGTTGGGTTTGGATTTATAAAGATGTGTTTGCTGTTCAAAACGCAACAACCGGGCCTGAATATCTGCAATCCATCGCCCTGTTAATTTTGCCAATTCTGGGCACGATGGTGATTTCCTATTTCCAATGGCGCGCCCAACAGCTGCGCCAAGTGTCAGAAGTTCTGATGCAACAAGCCATGCGTTTGATCCGCCCGCAAGATATTGCCACTGATGGTTTAACATCCATCGCCCAAGCCGTGCGCCAGGAAGTTGATCTGCTGGTTGGCGGCGTTGAACACGCTTTTCAACGCGCCACTGCTTTGGAAGAAATTGTTCACAAAGAAATCGCCGCCGTTGAACGCGCTTTTGGCAGCAATGAAGACCGTATTCGCGGTTTGGTGAATGGACTTGAAACCCAGCGCGCCTCATTGCAACACACAGCCACGCTTGTGAACAATGACGCAGCACCCATGTTGTCACGCTTAGAAAGCAACACCCAAAACTTGGGTCAAGTGATCAATCTGGCACTCTCCACCTTCACCAGGTTGGAAGATGGTTTGAAAAGTTCCACCAGCGAATTGGCCCGCACGATTGAAGATGTGGCCCAACGGGCTGCTGAAACCGGCCAAGAAATCGGTAGCCATTCAACCCAGTTTGAACGCATGTCAACAATGTTGGTAAGCGACTTCCGTGGTTTCTCCGGCCAGTTGCAAGACTATATCCAAACCTTGAATTTCACCGCAAATAATTTGGGCAACGAAACTCGCAAATTCGGCAGCGAAGTGAAGGGCATGGAATCAAGCCTTCTGCAAGTTTTGCGTCAAGGTGCTGATCAGATCACGGCATCGCACACAGAAACTGCTGAAACAATTGAACGCCTGGCTGCCAATGCATCATCTAACGCCAAACAAAGTTCAGCCGAGCTGGTGCAAACTTTCGGTCAATTGGGCGAAACGATAAATTACCACGTGAAGAACAGCACCAATGAATCAGCAAGCCTGATTGAACGGGCTGGCATTGAAACGGCCAACCGCATCGAACAGGCTCATGGCTTGGTAACCCACGGCTTACAAAATGTGGCCGGAGATTTCATTCAAAAGGTCAACCAATCGCGTGGCGAGCTTACAACTTATGTTGATGACGCTAGCAACCGCTTGTCAACCGAGATGGATCAATCTGCCATTCGCTTCAATGATCTCTTCAGCCAATCAAGTGCACTGCTTGTCACCAACCTTGATCGTTCAAGCAACAATCTGTTGGAACAGTTGGGCACCTCAGGTGCGGGCTTCATGGGCCGCATTGAAGAAATTTCGGGCCGCCTATCAGGTCATCTCGACACTCATTCCAATCGCATTATTGGAACAATGCAAACGTCCGCTGAACAATATGCTGGTGCCTTGGTGCAACACACCGGAACCTTCACCGGCCACGTTGATGAAAAATCTGCACAGCTGGCAAGCCTTTTGGCCAACCATTCAAATGCAATCACATCAACAATGAAATCTTCAACCGAATTGTTCGCAGGCGCTCTGGCAGAAAATTCTGCAGTATTCTCTTCGCGCCTCGACGAAAAATCGGGCAACCTTGCAAAGCTGTTGGTGTCACATTCAGACACAATCACCAACACAATGCAAAACTCAGCCGAGAAATATGCGGGCACTTTGCAATCAACCGCTCAGGTGTTCAACGCCACGATGGAAGATACATTCGGCCAAACCATGCAAGGCATTCACGAAGCAACCGCGCGCTTGGATTCTTCTGCCAACACAATTTCCAATAGCTTGAACCGAGCATCTTCAATGGTAACCCAGGAAATGCAATCAGTTGGCGCAAACGTGAATGATCTTCTGGTTTCAACCAGCGGCACAATCGCTGCACATTTGAAAGAAACCTCTGAGATTGTCAGCCGTCAAATGCAAGATTCCGGTTTGGCCCTTGCACAAAACATCGAGGGTTCAGGCGGCTTGGTGACCGATCGATTGATCAGCGTATCTGGTGAATTTGTTCACAAGATTAACGCCACGCGTGATGGCATGTTGTCAGCCCTTCTGGGTGCAACGGGCGATCTCACATCGCAACTCAACACCACATCGACCAGTATTTTCTCAACTCTGGAACATGTAACGACAGATTTGTCGAGCCAGATGTCGGGCCTGTCTCAAGCCATGAATGAAAAGATCGCATTCACCGGCCAAGAATTCACGAGCAAAATCACATCATCATCAGCCAGCATGTTCTCTGGATTGGATAAAGCAAGCCTGCATTTAACAGATCAACTGGATGCAGTGTCAACGCGCATCGCAACCCATATTGAAGGAACCGCAGGCCAAGCCACTGAACGAATGGCAACAGTGACTGAAAGTCTGACAGGCAAGTTGGATCAATCTTCGACACAATTGGGTTCGTTGCTGGCTGCCACTGAACGTCGTTTGGGCAACCAACTGGAACAGGCGTCGACAGAACTTTCAGCCCTGTTCAACGAAAACACCCGTATGATGACAGAGCAGTTGGAACAAAGTTCCAACAATGTCACATCAACATTTGCAAACACAGCGGTTCACGCCGCTCAAACCTTGAACACTTCAAGCCAAGATGTAACCAGCAAAATCGAAACTGCAAGCCAAGCAATGTTTGAACGCTTGCACGGCACAACCCGCGAATTGGGCCAACGCTTTGATGTGGCCACTGATCATTTGGAAAATGTTACCACTGAAATTTCCAAACGTTTGGATGGCACAGGCAAACGCTTTGCCGAAGTTCTGGATCAGGCATCTGGTCAGATATTCAACGATCTGGGCAAAGCCCGTGATGCCTTCTCTGAAGGCTTGGGCGAAACCACGCTTCAAATTTCTGGTCGCTTTGAACAAGAAACTGGATTGCTGGTGGGCCGCATTGATAAAGCTGTTCAGGAATTTGATACAGGGGCCACAACCTCTGCCAACAAATTGGAAGACGCTTCAAAGAAATTTGCCAAGCATGTTGAAACCACCAACACGTATTTGGCCGATCAATTGGCGGCAGCCGCCGGCGACATTGATACCCGCCTTGAAAGTGTTTCAATGCAACTGACAGGCAAGTTGGAAATGACCAGCAGCCGCATTTCTGAACGCTTGGATGATGTATCAGCCTTGGTTGATAAATCAGTCGACAAGTTCAATTTGGAAATGGAGCACATGCTCACCAACCGTCGCGACGTGTTGGATACCTTGGTGTCAGATGCCAATAAACGCGCCGATGAAGTTGATAAGGTGATGACGGGCTATATCAACATGATTGAAGAAAGCCTGACAACAGCCGAAAACCGCGCCCAACACATCAACCGCATTGTGTCTGATCAAACGGCCATTGCTTTGGGCCGCTTGGAAGAAGAGTTGCGCAAACTTGAAACCAATTCATCAGGCCAAGTGGCGCAAGCCGCACGCGTTCTGCGTGAACAGCATGAACGTGCATTGTCCAACATGAATGAAATGTTGTCTTCAACCGCAAGTGACTTCCAGCAAACAGCCCAAGATATGCGCATCACCGCCCAACAGGTGGTGAAGGATATTGATGCGGCACGCGGCGAATTGAAACGCGCCGTGATTGATCTGCCGGAAGAAACCCGCACCAATGCCGATAACATGCGCCGCGTTGTGGCTGACCAGATTTCAGCTTTGAATGCGCTGGCAGATGTGGTGCGCCGCCAATCTGGCACACTGGATTATTCGGGCCCAGGCTTTATGAGCCCGCGCAATCCACCCGCTCAAACGCGAATGATTGAACCGGCCTATGCCCCAGCAGCACCAGTGCGCAGTGCACCTGCCCAAACTGCGGCAGTGGCCCGTACAGAAACGGTTCCAACCTCCACGGCAAACGCCAAACTCAATGCATTGGCCAAGGAAGTTGAATCTTATACAGCCAAGCTGAATGTCTCTGCGCGTGATGTGGTTGAAGCAATCGAAAACTCGCTGCCGCGTGATTTGGAAAAGCGATATGTTGCATCTGACAAAAGCGTTTACACCCAACGCCTTTATGAAAGCCGCAGCCGCAAATTGATCAAGGCCCTTGAAGGCCGCTATGCCGAAGAGCGCCTGCTCAGAAGCCGCGTTCAAGCTTACAATCGCCTGTTTGAAAAGCTTCTCGACACATTGTCAGAAGCTCCAAATGGAGACGCAGTGATGGAACAGGTTTTGGCTTCCGAACAAGGCCGCATTTATGTGATGCTGGCCGAAGTTGCAGGCCGCTTGCCAAACCAAAGCTAAACGAGATGGACATGAAAGTCAGTGCCGACGATTTTGCAATCGCCGGCACTTTCACAATTGCGCGCAGTTCAAAAACTGTGGCGCGCGTGGTCCGCGTTGAACTGGTCGAAGGCCAGTTCACGGGCCAGAAATTCTTGGGCCAAGGCGAAGGTGTGCCTTATGCTCGATATGGCGAAACGGTTGAACAGGCCTTGGCCAGTTTAAATTCGGGCGATCATACCAATTTGCCAAAAGCCGCTGCCAATGCCTTAGACTGCGCGATGTGGGATTTGCGAGCCAAACAAAGTGGTAGGCCTGCATGGCAACTGGCCAACTTGGAAGAACCCAAACCCATCATCACCGCTTATACTTTGAGTTTGGACTCGCCCGAGGCCATGGCGGAGGCGGCCAGAAAAGTAGCGCATCTTCCATTGCTCAAATTGAAATTAGGCCGCGAAGGCGATGAACAGAGATTAAAACTTATCCGTCAAGCCCTACCCCGAACCCGCCTGATTGTTGACGCGAATGAAGCTTGGACTGAAGCCACAATTGAACACATGCTTGAACACTGCGCAGGCGCAGGCGTTGAACTGGTGGAACAACCCCTGCCCGCTGGCCACGATGATATTTTGGCCAGGATCAAACACCCAACTTTAATTTGCGCAGATGAATCCGCCCACGACGCTGCATCCCTTCCGCTGCTCAAAGGCAAATATGATGCTGTGAATATCAAGCTTGATAAAACCGGCGGCCTTACGGGTGCACTCGAAATGGCGCGCGCGGCAAAGCTGCATGATTTTAAAATTATGGTGGGCTGCATGTTGGCCACATCATTGGCAATGGCGCCCGCGTTTTTGGTAGCCCAATTGGCTGACTATGTGGATTTGGATGGCCCACTGTTGTTGGCCCAAGATCGCGAACCAGCAATTGCTTACATCAACGGGATGATGCAACCGCCGTCGCGCCAACTGTGGGGCTGAGTTTCAGCAAACTGAACAAAGCGATAATCAAACCCGTAATACAAATTGCCGCCATGAATAAATAAGCGTGGCCACCAAATTCTGTGTAAAGCGGCCCCGAAGCCCAGGTGACAGAAGAGAGCAAAAGCCCGCCCGCAAAAGCTGTATAAAGTGCTTGGGCCGTGTTTCGCAAATTAACCGGAACATTTTGCCTGATGAAATGCATCAAAGCTAAATGGCTGCAGGCAAATGAAATGCAATGTAAAGCTTGCAAAGCCCCAAACATATAAAGGTTTGTAGCAAAACTCATACCAATCCAACGCATTGAACCGCCAAACAGCCCAACGCATAAAAGCCTTGCCACGCCAAGGTCGGCGACAACTCTATTAGAAAAGAAAAACAATCCAGCCTCAGCCAAAACAGCGGCGGCCCACAACATTCCAATTTGAAATGTGCTAAATCCAAGGCTTGTCCAATAAACTGCACTCAATGAGTACATCATGCCGTGGCTTGCATTGGATAAGCTGGCGGCAAGTAAAAACACAGTAAAGCGTGAAGCAAACAGAAAGTTCAATGCCTGCCCCAATTCCAACGATGTGGTGTGGTGCGCCAGCGTTGTTCGTTTGGGTTCAGGCGGCAATATGAAAGTTCCAAGCACAGTAAGCCCTTGGGCAAAAGCAATCAAAGCCATTGTATAGGCCGCTGGAATAATTGTCAGCAAAGCACCCGAAAGCAAACTGCCAGCTAAAAAGCTGAGAGAGGCCCACAGCCGCAACCGCCCATAATCTAACCCCAAGGTCGAGGCACTATCGACACTGAACCCTTCGATCAGCGGAAAAACCGGTGCAAAGAATGTTGCCGCCAACATGCCAACCGCCAAAATCAGCGGAAAGGTAGGCATGACAGACAAGGCCGCATAACTCACCAATGCGGCGATGGCGCAGCCCCGGATAACCCAAAACCGTTGTTTGGTATAATCTGCCAGAGATGCAAAAAGCGGAGCGCCGACCACTCGAACCGCCATCATCGCGGCCACAACCGTGCCAATTTGCGTAACGCTCAACCCCTTGGCTGCCAGCCACAGTGGCAAAAACGGCAATTGAATGCCGCTGCCGATCATCAAAAGGGCATAGGAAAGTGAAAAGCGGATTGAAAAAATACGAATAGTCATTTTTTTTAGAGATCTAAACGAAACATTCACCACTTTCTATGAATATCCCTGCAAGTGTCATCTGTGTCAGGTGCATGTCTTTGTAAGTTGCGTAAAGGGTTGGTGTTATGAGTTCAGTTCAGTCGAACGTTCCAGAAAGCTTGGACCAAGTTTTGGAGGCGGTTCGTGAAACACCGCGCGGCCGTTGGTTTTTGGAAAATTATGAAAACCGCCTGCGTAGCGACAGCACTTCAAAAATTTTAGACTCAATCGCCAAGCTTGAAAAACATATCGCATCGCTCAGCGGCACAAATGCTGATGCCACTTTGATCAATCGGGCCAGAGCCGCCATTTCTTCTGCAAAGCGCGATATTGCTGCCATTGATCAAAAACCAGCCGAACTTTCCAACGAAGCCCAGCTTTTTGCAAAACTTGCAGGCTTGGCCAATAATTCAAACACGCAATCTCCGGCCATTTCGCAAGGTGTTGAACGGGCTTTGCGGCTGGTTTCAGAACTTGATCTGGAGTTGAACGCAACGGCGCCAGCAAAACCTGCTGAAACCTATTTCAGACAAGACGATGCTGTGTTTGAGCCAGCACCTGCCCCCCAAGTTGTAAAACCGGTCGCCAAAAGCCAACCTGTTGTGGATGCAACGCCACGCGGCGCAAAATTGTCGATCCAACGTGTAAGCAACATGACGCTGACACCCATCGAAGAAAAGCCCATTGAAAATGTTGCCGCCGCCATTGTTGAAGAACAACCAGCACCGCAACAAAGCCGTATTGTGATTATTCGGCGCAAAGCTGACGAAGCAACCGAAGTTCCGCTGCTGGGACAAGATGTTGAACAAGAAGAAAGCGTGAGCGCCGCTTAAAAAGCGCCACACCTAAAACTTCCTCTTGACTTTGTTCTATTTGTGTTCTACAATAGTCAAATCGTTTCTGGACGCAGGAACGATGACATAGCGCTTTGTTGTGCGCAAAATTGCCATCTTAGTCGACGGTGGCTCCTTCGATTTCGAACGCCACGAAATCTCTCCGGCCCTTGCACAGCAAATGGCACACCAAAAATCTCACAGAAAATTTAAGGTGCATGCGGCAAGTTTTTCGCGCAGAAGCGGCACAATTAAGCCCGCGTTTACTAAGATAAGACAGGGTAAGCCCAGCGTTCAAGTGAGTTAACAAAGTGTTTCAAAGCAATTTCAGCCGCCGCCGTTTTTTCAAACTTGCAGCAGCCCTGCCCGCATCCATGGGTTTGGGTTGGCAAGCCAAAGCCTTTGCGCAAGATCCGGCAGATGTTGGTTCTGTCACGTCCATTGCGCCGCGCATTGCCATGCAGGGTAAGCTTTCAACCAAAACTGAAATCGTTCAAGGCCAAGGCCAAGCGCCGATGTTAACCTTGGGTTCGCTGCAAGCGCTTGAAGGCGCCATTTCCATGTATGAGGAAATTGTGGCAGGCGGCGGCTGGCCAACGCTGAACCCCGGTAAATATGATAAATCTGCCACGCCCAAGACCATCATCAATTTGCGCCAACGCTTGGTGCGCGAAGGCTATCTTGATTTTCAAACCTTGACGGATGCCAATGCAGGCATTTTTGATCAAGGCTTGCGCGCAGCCATTGCGTCATTCCAATATAATCATGGCGCTTTGCCCACGGGCCGCTTGGATGAACGCACCCGCCAAGAATTAAACATTTCCGCCGATTCCAGGCTCTATACGCTGAAAGAAAATGTGCCCCGCATCACCGAACATATGCGCGATTTAGGCCCGCGTTATGTGGCCGTGAACATTCCGGGCGCACAGCTTGAAACAGTTGAATTGGGCCAACTTTATTCGCGCCACAATGTGGTTGTGGGCAAATTAGACAGGCCAACCCCATCACTGAAAAGCCACATTAGCGATATTGTTTTTAATCCAACATGGAGTGCGCCTGCATCCATTGTCACCAAAGACATTTTGCCAAAATATGCAGCTGATCCAACTTATCTGGCGACCATGAACATTCATGTGTTTGATGGTGTGGGCGGCCCAGAGATTGACCCCGCAAGCATTGATTGGGCCAACACGGCGCCAGATCGTTTTGTGTTTGTGCAAGACCCCGGCGAAAAAAATGCACTGGCCACGGTGAAGATCAACTTCCCCAACAAGTTCATGGTTTATATGCATGATACGCCACACCGTGAATTATTTGCCACCAACAACAGGTGGGAAAGTTCAGGTTGTGTGCGCGTAGATAAGGTGCAAGATCTGATCACTTGGGTGGTCAATGGCCAAGAAGGCTATGAGCCTGCAAATTTTGAACCCATCATTGCAACACGGCAAACCCAACAGTTGAAACTTCATAACGCCCCCGATGTGCGCTTTATGTATCTGACAGCCTGGGCAACAGAAGATGGCCGCGTGAATTTCAGGCCCGACGTTTATAAGCTTGATGGCAAGGGCTTCATTTTGGGCCAGCCAGAGCCGCAAGTGTCGCTGTAACAATCCAAGTTGCATTTTTTTCCGTAGGCTCCCACATAGAGACTATTCAACGGAGAATTTAAAGTGTCACTTCAGCTCAACGGTTTTCATCATCTCACTGCTGTCACAGCAGATGCGCCCCGCAACCACGCGTTTTACACCCAAGTGATGGGTCTGCGTTTGGTGAAAAAAACCGTGAACCAAGATGACACTTCCGCTTATCATTTGTTTTATGCCGACGGTTTGGGCTCTGCCGGAACTGACATTACCTTTTTTGATTGGCCAACTGGCCCAGACAGGCGCGGCACCAATTCAATCGTGCGCACTGGTTTGCGCATCAAAGGCGAAAAAGCTTTTGGTTGGTGGAGCGACCATTTCAAGAAGCACAATGTGAAAGCCGAAAACGTGTCTGAGGAAAATGGCAGGCAAGTTATTCACTTTGAAGATTTTGAAGGCCAGCGTTTAAGCTTGGTGAATGATGAAGCAGACGGTGAAACTCACCCATGGGAAAAAAGTTTGATACCTGCTGAATATCAAATTCGCGGGCTGGGGCCAATAACACTGAGCGTGCCTGATTTGAAACCAACCGATATGGTCTTAACCCAATTGATGGGCATGACGCCCGCCGCCCGCTTTGGCGATACATTTGTTTATCACATGAAGGGCCAAGGGCCCGTGGCCGAACTTCATGTGCGTGTTGAACCGAACTTGCCGCGCGGTGGGCAGGGTGCCGGCAGCGTGCACCACGTGGCCTATAATATTGAAATGAGTGAATATGACGCTTGGGCTGATCGGTTAAAGCAAATGCGCATTCCCAATTCAGGCAAGGTGGATCGCTACTGGTTTAAAAGCCTGTATTTCCGCGAGCCCAATGGCATTCTTTTTGAAATCGCTACCGATGGCCCGGGCTTTGGCGCCGATGAGCCGATGGATAAACTTGGCGAAACTTTGTCATTGCCACCGTTTTTGGAAGGCAAGCGCACGGCAATTGAGGCTGGCCTCAAGAAGCTGTAAGCACGCCTGCATGATTGTGAAGCTAAGTTATTTTTTGGGTTTTCTATTGATAGCGGGCGGCTTGCTTTATCAATATCTGCCGCTTGAAACGTTCAATCTGTTTGTTTCGAAAGATCAAGCGTCAACGCAGATTCGCCAAAACGTGGCCTATGGGCCAGACGCACGCAACGTGTTGGATATTTATGCGCCAACATCGGGCAAAGGCCCTTGGCCGATTATTGTGTTTGTTCATGGCGGATCATGGAGCAGCGGCAACAAAAACCCATATGAATTTGTGGGCCGCGCTTTAAGCGCACAAGGTTTTTTAACTTTAGTGATCAACTATCGTTTACACCCTGAACATCCCTATCCTGCGTTTGTGGAAGATGCTGCACTGGCGATGGATTGGGCCACACGCCACGGCGCTGAATTTGGCGGCGACCAGACGCGCGTGTTTGTGATGGGACATTCCGCTGG
>JAYWFC010000097.1:0-11737 GCA_043778995.1 Aestuariivirga sp. | reverse complement strand
TGGACTGAACTTGACATCTGGCAATATATCGCCCGCGAAAACATCCCCATTGTGCCTTTGTATTTTGCCGCTGAACGCCCGGTGGTGGAGCGCGATGGCCAATTGATTATGGTGGATGATGCACGCATGAAAATGTTGCCCGGCGAAACACCGGTGATGAAGAACATTCGCTTTCGCACTTTGGGTTGTTATCCGTTAACCGGCGCCATCGAATCCACCGCCACAACACTGAATGACATTATTGAAGAAATGTTGGTGGCCACATCATCAGAACGGCAGGGTCGCGTGATTGATAAAGACGCATCCGCCAGCATGGAAAAGAAAAAACAAGAGGGATATTTCTGATGACGCGCTTTGTTGAATTTCAGGGCGGCGATGTTGATGCTTTTCTGGCTGAGCAAGAAAACAAAGACCTGTTACGTTTCATCACCTGCGGGTCGGTGGATGATGGCAAGTCCACACTGATTGGTCGCCTGCTTTACGAATCGAAAATGCTGTTCGAAGATCAGCTGACAGCCCTTGAAGCGGATTCCAAAAAACTTGGCACGCAAGGTGGAAATCTCGATTTTGCACTTCTGGTTGATGGCCTTTCTGCCGAACGCGAACAGGGCATTACGATTGACGTGGCCTACCGCGCTTTCACAACGGCGCGGCGCAAATTCATTGTTGCTGATACGCCGGGCCATGAACAATATACGCGCAACATGGCAACGGGTGCTTCAACAGCTGAATTGGCCATCATTTTGATTGATGCGCGCAAGGGCGTTTTAACCCAAACGCGCAGGCATAGTTTTATTTGCAAATTATTGGGCATTCGTCATTTGGTTTTGTGCATCAACAAAATGGATTTGGTGAATTTTTCACGCGAAACGTTTGAAACCATTGAAGCGGATTATCGCAAGTTTGCGCATGATCTTGGCATCACATCTGAAATCAAGGTCATTCCGGTTTCGGCTTTGATGGGCGATAATATGATTGATCGTTCGGCCCATATGCAATGGTATCAAGGACCAACACTCATGGGTCATTTGGAAACCGTGCCTGTGGGTGATGATGCAAAATCAAAACCATTTCGTTTGCCCGTGCAATGGGTGAACCGACCAGACCAAAACTTCCGGGGCTTTGCCGGCACCATTGCTTCGGGAATTGTAAAACCCGGCGACAAGGTGAAAGTTCTGCCGTCAGGCAAAACCTCAACCGTTACACGCATTGTTACTCAAGACGGCGATTTGGCCCAGGCCGAGGCTGACCAAGCCATCACGCTGACATTTGCTGATGAAGTTGATGTGAGCCGTGGTGATGTGATTTGTGCTGCACAAACACCTGTTGAAGTGTCTGATCAATTTGAAGTGCAGGTGTTGTGGATGGGTGATGAGCCCATGTTACCGGGCCGGGCTTATATCATAAAATCCGCCACCAAATCTTTGCCCGGCACGTTGGATAAACTTAAATATAAAATCAACGTCAACACACTGGAACATGTGGCAGCTGAAACACTGGCGCTCAATGAAATTGGCATTTGTAATCTAGAGCTGAATGGCCCCTTGGCTTTTGAAGCTTATGAGGCCAACAAGTCCTTGGGTTCATTCATCATCATTGATCGGTTTTCAAACACCACTGTGGGTTTTGGTTTGATCAAATTTGCGCTTCGCCGTGCTGCAAACATTCATTGGCAAGCCATGGACGTGAATAAAAATTCGCGTGCATCATTGCTGAAACAAAAGCCAACGGTGTTGTGGTTCACGGGGCTTTCGGGCGCTGGCAAATCCACCATTGCAAATCTGGTTGAAAAGAAGCTTCATGCGCGTGGCCATCTGACATATTTGCTGGATGGTGATAACGTGCGCCACGGTCTTAACCGCGATTTGGGTTTCACCGATCAAGACCGTGTTGAAAACATCAGGCGCGTAGGCGAAGTTTCAAAGCTGATGACAGATGCGGGTTTGATCACGCTGGTGTCTTTCATCTCGCCGTTTCAATCTGAACGTATGATGGCGCGCGAACTTGTGGGCGCTGGCGAATTCTTGGAAGTGTTTGTTGACACATCTCTGGATGAAGCTGAAAAACGCGATGTGAAAGGGCTTTATGCCAAGGCACGGCGCGGCGAACTTAAAAACTTCACCGGCATTTCATCGCCCTATGAAGTGCCCGAAAATCCTGAACTGCGTGTGGATACAAATGTGCTTTCACCCGAGCAAGCCGCAGAAGAAGTTGTGGCCTTGCTCATCAAGCTGGGGCGGATTTAACTTTTTAAAGCCGCCGCAGCTTTTGCCAGAAGTTCAATCTCGTTCCACTTGCCTTCGTTCACCATCGCCTTGGGTGCCATCCACGAGCCGCCCAATGTGATGACGTTTGAGAGCTTCAAATAGGTGGGTGCCAATGCAGGCGTTATGCCGCCAGTGGGGCAGAACTTAATCTGCGGCAAGGGCGAAGCAAGGCTTGCCAGATAAGGGGCACCGCCTGCGGCTTCCGCGGGGAAGAATTTTTGAATGGCATAGCCCCATTCCAATAGCGCCATGGCTTCGCTGGCGGTGGCTGCACCGGGCAAAAGCGCAATGTCTTCATCTTCAGCAGCGCCCAATAATTTTCCGGTGGACCCGGGTGACACGGCAAACACACACCCAGCTTTACGGGATTGGCGCAATTGTTTAGGTGTTAAAACCGTGCCTGAACCAACAATGGCGCCTTCAACCTCAGCCACAATGGCTTTGATGCAATCCAATGCTGCATCTGTGCGCAGTGTAATTTCCAAAACCGGCAAACCACCGTTCACCAAAGCGCGCGCCAAGGGCACAGCGTCTTTCACATTTTCGATCACCATCACCGGAACAACTGGGGCTTTGCGCAATGCGGCTTCAAGATTTTTTTGCAAGGTTTCGATTGTCATTAAAGAACTCCAAAAATTGATGCGCCATGATCGGCAGCGCCGACGCGTTGGCGGAATGATTTGAACAGCTCGCGCCCAACACCCTGTTCATTGGCGGAAAGATCAATGTGAACCGGCACGCGCGATGCAAATTCAGTGGCATCGCCCAAAATTTTCAACGTGCCTTTGTTGGCATCCAAACGGATCACATCCCCATCACGTAACTTCGCAATGGGCCCGCCTTCTGCTGCTTCAGGGGTTACGTGAATTGCCGCTGGCACTTTGCCTGATGCGCCAGACATGCGGCCATCCGTTATCAATGCCACGCGATAGCCTAAATCTTGCAACACCGCCAAAGGCGGTGTCATGCGGTGAAGTTCAGGCATGCCATTGGCCTTGGGGCCTTGGAAGCGCACAACAGCAATCACATCCCTATGAAGTTCGCCCGCTTTAAATGCTTGTTGCAATTCTTCTTGGCTGTGAAACACGCGGCATGGCGCTTCAATCACATGGCGATCTTCTGGAATGGATGATGATTTTATAACGGCGCGGCCAAGCGAGCCTTCCAGCACATTAAGCCCGCCAGTGCCTTGAAACGGTTCAGCCACACCGCGCAACACTGTTGCATCACCTGATATCTTTGCGGAATCGCGCCATGTGATTGTGCCATCTTCTTTCAATGCAGGTTCTTTCAAATAGTTTGAAAGACCAACGCCCATGATGGTGTTCACATCTTCATGCAACAGGCCTGCGTTCAGCAATTCGCCCATCAAAAAACCCATGCCGCCCGCTGCGTTAAAGTGGTTCACATCGGCTTTGCCATTGGGGTAAATGCGCGTCAGCAAAGGCACGACGTCTGACAGGTCTGCAATATCATCCCATGTTAAAACAATGCCGGCCGCCGCCGCCATTGCCACAGCATGCATGGTGTGGTTGGTGGAACCACCGGTGGCCAGAAGCCCCACAACGCCATTGACCACGGCCTTTTCATCATAAATTTTGCCGATGGGCGTGTATTGATTGCCCAAAGTTGAAATGGATAAAGCCTGCTTGGCCGAAGCCTTGGTAATTTCATCGCGCAGCGCCGTGCCCGGATTGACAAAGGTTGAGCCCGGCAAATGCAGGCCCATAATTTCCATCAACATCTGATTGGAATTGGCCGTGCCATAAAATGTGCAGGTGCCAACGCCGTGATAGGCTTGCGATTCAGCTTCCAACAATTCAGCGCGCGTGGCTTTGCCCATGGCATAGAGCATGCGCACTTTTGATTTTTCATCATTCGATAAGCCGGATATCATCGGCCCCGCCGGAATGAACACCGCTGGCAAATGGCCAAAGGTTAAAGCTCCGATGATAAGGCCCGGCACAATTTTATCGCACACACCCAAATAAACTGCCGCATCAAACATCTGGTGTGAAAGTCCGACGGCTGTTGCCAAGGCAATCACATCGCGCGAAAACAGCGAAAGCTCCATGCCCACTTCGCCTTGGGTTACACCATCACACATGGCGGGAACGCCACCCGCCACTTGGGCCGTGCCACCCACGTCACGCGCGGCTTGGCGGATGAGATTGGGGTAATATTCAAACGGCTGATGGGCCGACAGCATATCATTGTAAGATGTAATAATGCCAAGGTTGGGGCCATCGCCATTGCGCAACGCGTTTTTATCTTCAACGCCACAGCCAGCAAAACCATGGGCAAGATTGGCACAGCCCAAGGCTTTGCGTTTCGGTTTGTTGTCAAAAGCCTTGGTAATTTTGTCGAGATATCGCGCGCGTGAATCTGCGCTGCGTTTTGTGAGGTTCTCGGTGACGGCGGCAATTGCTCTGTGTACGGACATTATGGACACCAGTATAATGTGAGGGGTTTTGCCGCGCGCAAAACAGCGCGCACGGGCATTGCGAATTGATCAGAACCGGCCAACGCTTTTTCAAGTGTTGCCATTTTATCTTGGCCTTGAATGTGCAGCAACAAGGTCTTGGCATCAAGCAGCCGCGCCAATGTGAAAGTTAAGCGCGGCTCCCCTGAACCCGGCGCTGAAATTTCCACAATTGATGATGACATATCAAGATCAAGTGCAACTTTTAAATGATCACCACCGGGAAAGAATGACGCTGTGTGGCCATCATTGCCCATGCCTAAAATTACCACATCAAAAGGCGCGAGCAAAGCCGCAGTTGGGTTTTGAAAAAGCGGCACAAACTTGGCTTGGGCCGCTTCATTTACACAGAGTGATTGTTTCACCAATCTGGCGTTTGAACGGTCGCTGGTTTCATCCACTTGGCGTTCATCAACCAAGGTGATTGTTACTTTGGCCCAATCTAATTTCTGTTTCGACAATGCACTAAAAAACGCTTGCGGCGTGGTTCCACCCGAAACAGCAAGCACGGCAGAATTTTTATTGTGAACTTCCTCACGCAACATAGCGGCCACGTCTTGGCTTAAACGGTTTGCCAAAGCTTGGGCATTTTGAAAAAGGCGACGCTCTGAAATCATGAAGATTGTGGCTCATACCATGTGCGATGATCGCGCTCGATCAACGAAATTGCGGCCGTTGGGCCCCATGATCCGGATTGATAGGGCTTGGGTGGCTCGCTTGAATCTTTCCATGCTTGCAAAATTGGATCAACAAAACGCCACGCGGCGGCCACTTCATCGCGACGCATAAACAGCGTTTGATTGCCGCGCACAACATCCATCAACAACCGTTCATAAGCTTCGGGCTGGCGCGTCATAAAGGCTTCAGCAAAGCTCATATCCAATGGCACATATTTAAAACGCAAGCCGCCGGGGCCTGGTTCTTTGACTGAAAGCCAAAGCTTCACGCCCTCATCAGGTTGCAATCGAATGACCAAACGGTTGGGCAACAATGCGCCAGCGCTGGCCTTGAACACGTTGAATGGAATAGACTTGAACTCCACCACAATTTCAGAAACCCGCTCGCCCAGCCGTTTGCCCGTGCGCAAATAAAACGGCACGTTGGCCCAGCGCCACGAATTCATTTCAGCTTTCAAAGCCACGAATGTTTCAGTTTTGGAATCACTATTGCCAAGTTCTTCAAGATAGCCCGGCAATTGGCCAGTGGTGGAGGGCCCACCCTTATATTGGCCGCGCACCACCAATTGGTCCATGTCGGCTGGCGCAATTGGCTTGAGTGATTTCAACACTTTCAACTTTTCATCACGAACGGCATTCGCTTCCATAGAATTTGGCGGCTCCATCGCCACCAAACATAAAAGCTGCAAGATGTGATTTTGCACCATGTCGCGCAAAGCGCCTGACGTATCATAATAGCCAGCGCGGCCTTCCACGCCCAAAGTTTCAGCCACAGTAATTTGCACATGGTCAATATGTGTGCCGTTCCACAAGGGCTCAAACAACGCATTGGCAAAGCGCAGTGCCATAAGGTTCTGAACCGTTTCTTTGCCAAGATAATGATCGATACGATAAATCGAAGGTTCAGGGAAAACTTTGCCAATGGCATTGTTCAAGGCATCAGCTGAAGCGCCATCTTTGCCAAGAGGTTTTTCAACCACCACGCGGGATTTTTCGGTCACAAGATTGTGGCTGCCAAGGCGTTCGCAAATCGGGCCAAAAAGATCAGGGCCTACTGCCAGATAAAACACGCGCACGCGTTCTTGATGATCAGACAAAGCCTGTTCAAGCATCGGCCAGCCATCGTCCACGCTGGCCTCGGCCTGCACATAAGATATGCGCTCAAGAAAACGCGCCAATGTTTCAGGCCGAAGCAATTCAGGTTCAACATGGGCAACCAATGCAGTTTTAGCAAAGGCGCGATATTCATCATTGGACATAGGCCTGCGCGATGTGCCGATAATTTCTGCCTCGGCCGGAATTTGGCCTTGTTCATCACGATGGAACAATGCTGGAATAAGTTTGCGCTGGGCCAAATCACCCGTGGCGCCAAACACCACAAGATCAAACGGATCTACCGGAATAATGCGGGCGCTCATAAATTTCCTTTTTTGTATTTGTGAGAATGAAGGGCCGATCTACAGGGTTTACTGAGCACATGCAACAAACCAGCAACATGGGCGGAATTGCAAAATCACGCGTCCAGATCCTGCAGTTCACGCAACAGCTTGCTTTGCATGGCACGGCCAAAGGCCAGAATGTTCACGGCAGGCTCAATAAAAGCACCGGGCCCACCGATAATTTTATAGCGATAATAATCTTCAATATATTGCGAGCCTTCGATGATCGGCAGACCGTTGATGGTTATGCCGCTGGCCAATGTTAAAGTCCGCGCCTTGGCCACGTCGCCACCCTCATTATCTTGGCCATCGCCTGATACATCAATTAATCTGCGCCTTGCGGGCATGGGAAATGTGTTCAGCAAGTTGGTGCAAAATTCAAGGGCGGCAGCCATTCCGGTGCCGCCTAAGCTCCATCGCCTTTCTTGGGTTTCAATGCTCAAAGCCGCGGCTTCAATGCTTGGGCCATCCACCAAGACGTGCCAATCCAATGTAACCACTTGGGTTTTCGCCGTTGACCATTGCACCAGACTGATTGCAACTTTTCTCTGCGGGCCAGATTGTACATAATCCAAGGCCACAGGATTGCGCAACGCTTGGGCAATGCCACCCATTTGCAGTTTATAGTCGCCTTCATCCACGCTGGAAGACACATCAACCGCAAAGACCAATGCCAAATCTACGCCCATTGCTGCTGTCACAGACGCCATCTCCTTCATGTTGTTATGTCTAAGCAGCAAAGAAGGCAAACTCAAGAACGGGGCCAATCCAGATTGATTGCGCGGGGCCCAAAGCTTTGTTATCAGGGCACAAGGGGTGTTCAAATGATTTTATGTTGTGGCGAAGCGCTGATTGATTGTCTGCCGCGCAAGGGCGCAGATGGGGCTGATGTTTTTCAACCCGTCAACGGCGGCTCGGTTTATAACACGGCCATTGCGCTTGGTCGTTTGGGCCATAATGTTGGTTTGTTTGCCGGCATATCAACTGATTTTTTTGGCGACAGTTTGCGCGAAGGGCTTAAAGCCTCGCATGTCAGCCATAAATATTTGCGCCCCAAAGATTTGCATACAACCTTGGCCATGGTAAAATTGACAGATGGCCATGCGCGCTATTCATTTATTGATGATGCATCAGCTGGGCGCAATCTTACTAAAGCTGATCTGCCGAAACTTCCCGCATCCATCACCGCGTTGCATTTTGGTTCGATCAGTTTGATCCCTGAGCCTTGTGGCACAACTTATGAAACTTTGATGAAGCGCAATGCCAAATCCAAAGTGATTTGTCTGGATCCAAACATTCGCCCCACGGTGATCAAAGACAAGAAAAAACATATCGCGCGTTTGTATCGTTTGATGGCCATGGCTGACATTGTGAAAATTTCAGACGAAGATGTGAAGTATATGACGGGTTCTGACGATCTGGCCAAGGCTGGAAAGGCTTTCTTACGCAAAGGCGCTAAGCTTGTGGCCATCACCAGGGGTGGCGAGGGTTGTGCCGTGTTCAGCAAAACAATTTCCATCACTGCTGATGCCCCAAAAGTAAAAGTGGCAGACACGGTTGGTGCAGGAGACACATTCACCGCTGGCCTGTTGTTTTATCTCAGCACACATAAGGCGCTCACCAAAAAACCCATCGCCACATTGAGTGAAGATCAAATTCGCGGCGCTGTGGGCTATGCCATGAAGGCCGCGGCAATTACTGTGTCACGCGTGGGTGCTGATCCGCCGTGGGCCGCCGAGATGGCATGAACTTTCCTGTCGACGCCATTATCCCTGAACTGAAGGCCGCGCTAAGTTCGCGGCCTTGCGCTATTTTGGTGGCAGAACCCGGTGCTGGCAAAACCACTAGAGTTCCCTTGGCACTTCTTGATGAGCCATGGGTTGGCGGCAAAAAAATTGTCATGTTAGAGCCGCGAAGATTGGCAGCGCGCGCCGCTGCCACTCGCATGGCCCAAACGCTGGGCCAAGATGTGGGGCAAAGTGTTGGCTATCAAGTGCGGCTTGAGCGCAAGATTTCGAAAGCCACCCGTATTGAAGTTGTGACTGAAGGCATTCTCACGCGGCGTTTGCAAAACGATCCAGAACTATCAGACACCGCCTTGGTAATCTTTGATGAATTTCACGAGCGCAGCCTGGATGGCGATTTGGCATTGGCGTTGTGTCTAGACGTGCAAGCGGGCCTTCGCGATGATTTGAAAATCTTGGTTATGTCAGCCACGCTGGATGTTGAAGCGCTGAAAGCCAAATTGGGTGATGCGCCTGATATTTCCGCCAAGGGGCGGATGTTTCCTGTTGAAACGCGCTATCTTGAAAAAGCATCGCGGCAATCCATCGTGGCTGATGTGGTCAAAGCGTGCTCACGGGTGGCGCATGATGTGAAGGGCAGCCTGTTGGTGTTTTTACCGGGTGAAGGTGAAATTCGCCGTGTTGCAGGCGAGTTGGAAAAAGCTGGCCTTGGCCCCAACACGCATATTCTCCCGCTATACGGTGCGATGGCTTTAGCAGAGCAAGATCAAGCGATTAAACCATCACCTCAAGGCACGCGCAAAATTGTTCTGGCCACCACGATTGCTGAAACATCTCTCACCATTGATGGCATTGAAGCTGTCATTGATTGCGGATTTAAACGTTCGCCCAAATTTGATCCCGCATCAGGCATGACAGCTCTTGAAACCATTCGTGTTTCTGCTGCATCTGCCGAACAGCGCAAGGGCCGTGCGGGCCGTTTGGGCCCGGGCTTTTGTTACAGGTTGTGGCCCGAAGAAGAGATGCGCAGTTTAAAGCCGCATGATGAGCCTGAAATTCGCGTGGCTGATTTATCATCGCTGGTTTTGGAATTGGCCAATTGGGGAGTTTCCGCACGTGATGGTTTGCCTTGGGTTGAAGTGCCGCCACAAGGCGCATTTTCTCAGGCGCAAGACCTGTTGCGCCAACTGGGCGCGTTGGATGATCACAATGCAATCACCGCGCATGGCAAGGCCATGGTGAAATTGCCGTTGCATCCGCGACTTTCCCATATGGTAATTGCGGCAAAAAATCTGGGCGCTGGCCTGCGGGCTGCCGAAATTGCGGCATTGTTGTCTGAACGCGATGGCCTTGGCCGTGATGCGCCCCTTGATGTGGAGCAACGGCTTTTATACGTGCGCGGGTCTAAGCGTGAACGGATGAAACAAGCGCAAAAACAAATCGCGTCTCTTGCTGATTTGGGTGCTGATACTGCAGAACTGAGCGGTGGTGTGATCTTGGGCTTTGCCTATCCTGATCGCATTGCGCAAAGGCGTGGCGCACTTGGTCGCTTTCGCATGGCCAATGGTGCTGGGGCTGTTGTGGTTTCCCATGATGGATTGGCCAAGGCAAATTTCATTTCGATTGCCACGCTGGACGGTGGGCAGGCTGATGCAAAAGTGCAATTGGCGGGCGAACTTTCTGAAATAGATTTATACAAATATTTTTCCGACACTATCAAAACCAAGGCTTCGGTGTTTTGGGATACAAAATCCAATAGTGTGAGTGCTGCCACCATCACCAGTCTTGGCGCTTTGGTGCTTTCTGAAAAAACATTGCCCAACCCTGCCCCCGATGAAATTGCCGGGGCCATGGCACAAGGTGTGGCCATCATGGGGCTTGCTGCATTGCCATGGAATGACGCTGCGCATATGTTCCGTGCACGGATTAACTTTCTGCGCCAACGCATGGATGATGATGCATGGCCAGATTTGTCAGACGCTGCACTAAAAGCCACATTGCAGAGATGGCTGTTACCTTATCTCTCCGGCATCAGCCGCAAATCGCATCTTGATCGGTTGGATATGTTGGCCATCATGCGTTCACTTGTACCTCATGCGCTTTTATCGAAGTTAGAAAAACTAGCGCCCACGCGCATTGAAGTGCCCGGTGGTGGACACTATCAAATTGATTATGCAGTAGAAGGTGACCCCGTGTTGCGCGTGCGTTTGCAAGAAATGTTTGGCATGAAAACGGCTCCGCAAATTGCTGATGGTCGTGCACGGTTGAAAATTGAATTGCTGTCGCCCGGCGGCAAGCCTGTGGCCATTACTCAATCATTGGAAACCTTTTGGGTGAATGCCTACCCGGATGTGCGCAAAGACATGCGCGGGCGCTATCCCAAACACCTCTGGCCGGAAGACCCGCTGACAGCACAAGCCGTGGCTCCGCGAAGGTTGCGCTGATATTGCATAATGGTTGAGCAATTTTCACGGATTGCGCAGAACCTTTAACGGCTCCATACCAATACGAAGGGAGTTGCCCATGTCTGCACTTTTAAATGCAATCAGCGAAGAATTGGAAGCCATTCGTGCTGCTTCCTTGTGGAAAACCGAACGGCAGATTGAAACACCGCAAGGGCCGCGCATTGGCGTTTCTGGCCCGCGAGATGTTTTGAATTTTTGTGCCAATAATTATCTGGGCCTTGCCAATCATCCAGCATTAATTGCTGCTGCGAAGGCCGCGCTTGATACTCATGGCCTTGGCATGGCTTCGGTGCGCTTTATTTGTGGCACGACAGATTTGCACCGCCAATTAGAAGCTCGCATTGCTGACTATGTTGAAATGGACGATTCAATTTTATTTGCTGCTTGTTTTGATGCCAATGGTGCAGTGTTTGAACCACTGTTTGGCGAGCAAGATGCCATCATTTCAGACAGCCTCAACCACGCTTCCATCATTGACGGCATCAGGCTTTCCAAAGCCAAGCGCTATCGTTTCGCCAACAGCGATATGAATGACTTGGAAAAGAAACTCCAAGCCGCCAAAGCGGAAAACGCGCGGCGTATCGTGATCGTGACCGATGGCGTATTCTCGATGGATGGATATTTCGCCAACCTTGTCGACATTCGAAAACTGGCTGACACAT
>JAYWFC010000096.1:0-4460 GCA_043778995.1 Aestuariivirga sp. | reverse complement strand
GAGTCTGTTAGAATTGGCCCCTGCCAGCCGATGAATTTATGAAGCCCGCCGAACTTTGCAACTTGTTCAGCACCGGGCCGCAACATCAAATGATAGGTATTGCCCAGAATGATGTCAGCGCCAGTGCCTTTCACTTGGTCCATGTAAAGGCCCTTGACCGTGCCCACGGTGCCCACAGGCATGAAGGCAGGGGTGCGAATATCACCATGTAGCGTGTGCACCGTTCCGCGTCGTGCCTGGCCTTGCTTTTTATGCAGTGTGAAAGAGAATTCTTGGGTCATGCAGCGGGCCATAGCAGGCTGGCATCGCCATAGGAATAGAACCGATAGTTGTTTTCTATGGCGTGGGCATAAGCCGCCTTCATGCGGCCAAAGCCAGCAAAGGCAGAGACCAACATGAACAGCGTTGATTTAGGTAAATGGAAATTGGTGATTAAGCCATCAACCGCTTTAAACTTATAGCCCGGTGTGATGAATATTTCGGTTGTTCCACTGAAAGGTTCAAGGCCGCTGGCTTCCAACAGGCGAAGTGATGTTGTGCCCACGGCGATGATGCGGCCACCATTACTTCTTGCGGCTTTTAACCTTTCAATTGTTTCAGCGTTAATCTCGCCCCATTCAGCGTGCATTTTGTGGTCGTTCGTATCATCTGCTTTCACCGGAAGAAATGTTCCCGCACCCACATGAAGTGTTACAAATTCGTGATTTATACCAGCGCCTTGCAGCATTTTCATAAGTTCAGGTGTGAAGTGCAAACCAGCCGTTGGCGCTGCCACAGCACCTGTTTCTTTGGCAAAAATGGTTTGATAATCCGTCTTGTCTTGTGCGTCTTGGGCGCGTTTCGACTCAATATAGGGTGGCAGAGGCACGCGCCCCACGGCGGATATGGCTTCGTCTAAAACAGGCCCTGAAAAATCAAACGCAAGCGTTACTTCGCCCGCATCGCCCTTGTGTTCAACCGTGGCAAACACTTCACCCAACAAGCAAACTCGTCCATCTGTGCCAAACTGCACGCGGTCGCCCTGCTCTAATTTCTTCGCAGGTTTTACAAAGGCTTTCCAGCGCGATGCATCCAACCGCATATGCAACAGCGCTTCAATTTTGGGTGTTGTGCCAAGCCTGCCCACGCGCTGGCCTGTCAATGCGGCAGGAATAACTTTTGTGTTGTTGAAAACTAAAACATCGCCCCGCCGAAACTGCGCAGGCAAATTGGCAACAGTTAAATCTTGAAGCTGATCGCCCACCACCAGAAGCTTTGCACTTTCGCGTGGCACTGCCGGACGCAACGCAATGCGTTCAGGCGGCAGCATAAAATCGAAATCGGCAACGCGCATGGTTTACCCGTTGCCGATCATCATTGAAATATTAGGCCTTCGCGTCTGCGGCAACCCGCATGGTGACGATCTTGTCGGGGTTCTTTGGTGGTTCGCCGCGCTTTAGGGCGTCAACATGTTCCATGCCGGCCACAACTTTGCCCCACACTGTATATTGATTATCCAAGAAGCCAGCGTCGCCAAAGCAAATGAAGAATTGGCTATTGGCAGAGTTTGGGTTGGACGAACGCGCCATTGAGCAAATGCCTTTGACGTGGGGTTCCTTCGAGAATTCGGCTTTCAAATCTGGCTTCTTGCTGCCGCCCATGCCGGTTCCGGTTGGGTCGCCGCCTTGTGCCATGAAGCCTTCAATCACGCGGTGAAAAACAACGCCATCATAAAATTTCTCACGCGCCAATTCCTTGATGCGGGCTACGTGGCCAGGTGCCAGTTTTGGCAAAAGCTCAATCGTAACCAAGCCTTTTTCAAGTTGCATATGCAGTGTGTTTTCAAGATCAGCCATATTATTGTACCGTTACCTTTATCATTTTATCGGGGCCATCAACGGCACCGGATTGTGGATCGCCTTTTTTAATTTGGTCTACGCATTTCATGCCTTCAGCATCCACGTTGCCCCAAACTGTATATTGATTATCCAAGAAGCCCCCATCGGCCAACATTACGAAAAACTGGCTGTTGGCAGAATTTGGGTCTTGTGAACGCGCCATGCCCACAGCGCCGCGGGCAAAATGTTCTTTGGTGAATTCAGCATTGATATTGGGCTCTTTCGATCCGCCCATGCCTGTGCCCGTTGGATCCCCGGTTTGGGCCATGAAACCATCAATCACGCGGTGAAATACGATGCCATTATAAAAACCAGCCGCAGCCAGCTTGGTGACTTGGGCCACATGCTTTGGGGCCAAATCGGCGCGCAACTTAATCGTAAAGCTGCAGTTCTTGGAAGTATCCACTTTTAAGCTGTCGGCGGCAAAGCCTGGGGCTGTCATCAGCGCCAAAGCAGAGGCCGCAATCAGGAATCGGTTCATTTATGTTCTCCGTTAATGCAGGGTGCCACCTAGCCTTATTCAGCCGTTAAGGCAACACGGTGGCAAAGCACAAAAAATAGTTTATGGGGGGCTTATGAAACCTCCTTCCAAAGCCCCGTTCCGCCCGAAATTTGAAAAAAAGTTTGATAGCAAATTTCGCGGCCCCCCGCCGCCCAAGCGCCCACCCAGCAATGACGCTGAACGGAAGCTGGCGTTTAACCCAGAAAATGATTTGATTTATGGGGCACACCCGGTTGCCGCCGCCTTGGCCAACCCGAAGCGCAAACATGTAAAATTGTGGGCCACTGAAAATGGCACAGCCCGCGTGAAGGGCGAAGTGAAGCCCTTGCCGCTTGAGCCTGAATTGGTGCATCCGCGCCTGCTTGATCATATGCTCATGTCGCCAGATGCTGTGCATCAAGGCATTATTCTTGAAGCCAAGCCTTTGAACCAACCCCGCCTTGACCAGATTGATCGCGATGGTTTGATTGTTGTTTTAGATCAGGTGACTGATCCTCATAACGTGGGCGCCATTTTGCGTTCATGCGCAGCGTTTAATGTTTCTGCTTTGGTGGTGACAGCGCGCAATTCAGCCGAAGCCAATGGCGTATTTTTAAAGGCCGCATCTGGCGCTTATGAACATGTGCCCTATGTAACCGTCACCAATTTGGCACGCGCATTGGAAGAATTGAAAACCTATGGCTTCCTGCTGGTGGGTTTGGATTCAGAGGCCGAAATGTCGATGGATGCTGTACCCAACACAAGGCCTTTGGCTTTGGTTTTGGGCGCGGAAGGCAAAGGCTTGCGGCAGCTCACGCGAGACACCTGTGACCATTTGGCCAAGATTGATATGCCAGGGGCGATCAAAAGTTTGAACGTATCAATCGCCACCGCCGTTTCGCTCTATGCGGTGACGCGCAAATAAAAAGCCGGATGTTTCCATCCGGCTTTTTGAAACTTTCGAAGAGCTTAGTAGCCGCCGTTTTTATCCATCGTTGGACCATAACGAACGGTGTAGCCGGGGTTATATTCAACGCCGCCACAGTTGCAGCCGCCGTTCATGCCATAACCATAATTGCGATGATGGCGCATGGCGTGGCGTTTGTGGGCATGGTGAACACGATAGCCTTGGCCACCCTGCTGCATTTCATAGCCATAACCGCCGCCTTGGATTTGAAGGCCGTAACCGCCCATGTTGTAGCCAGCGCCATAGCCACCATCGCTTAATGATTCATAGCCTTCAAATTGCTGACGATGCTCAATTTGCATGCGTGCCGCACGGCTGATGCGGCCAACATAGCGCACACGAGGTGCATGGTATCCGCTTTCAAAGCCATAATCACCGCCTTTGGCTTCAACGCCATAGCCACCGCTGTAGGCATATCCATCATTCATAACCGGACGAGCAACGCGTGGACGCATCACACGTGGTTGTGGCGCATAACCGCCTTGATAAGCATAACCGCCGCCAAAATAAGAATGGCCGTGATAGGCATAGCCTGCGCCATAACGACATTCGCTAACACTGCGCACTTGGAACACTTGACCATTCACAACGCAGCGAATTGCGTTTCCAGCGAAGTTGAAATCAAAACCGCCGCCGCCACCTGCACCGCCGCCAATGTTTCCGCCGCCGCCATTGCCACCGCCGTGATGACCGCCACCGTGGTTGCCACCGCCACCATTCCCGCCGCCATCATTTCCACCGCCGTTTTTGCCGCCAGTGTCACCACCGCCGTTTTTGCCGCCAGTGTCACCGCCCGTATCGCCGTTTTTGCCGCCATTTGTTACAACGCCATCGCCATTCTTTCCGGCCATGGCACTTTCAATTCCAACTATCGCTGGGGCAATTGCAAAAAGACCCAAAGCCATGAACGCTGGCAAAATCAACTTCCGAGAGTGAGACATTCAAAAACCCCTTGTTAAAAAATCATTACTGAACCGTTTCAAAATGAACCATTTTTGAACAAGTTCAGATCCGTTAAAACAAGTGTTGCAGCATTGGGGCCAAATGGATTAAGGGGAGCGCATTCTACTGATTTGCCGGCTTAGCTCAGTTGGTAGAGCACCTGATTTGTAATCAGGGGGTCGCGGGTTCGAAT
>JAYWFC010000095.1:0-11877 GCA_043778995.1 Aestuariivirga sp. | reverse complement strand
TCAGCTTTCGGCATCACAACTTGCTTTGAATGGTGTGCGCCAAGAATATGCGGTTGGTTCGCGTTCAACGATTGATATTCTCAATGCCGAAGCGCTTTTGCTGAACGCGCAAATCGCTTTGGTTTCTGCCCAGCATGATCAACTGCTTGGTTCATATCAATTGCAAGCGGCGATGGGCCATTTAACTGCACAACATTTGCGTTTGGGTCCACTTTATAACCCCAACGAACATTATAATGATGTTCGCAACAAGTGGCTTGGGTTGAACGCTGCAGATTGATTCAGTGGAATAGTTATTCCGCTTATCGACATCATGGTGTGCATCAACTAGATTGCAACGAGGGGCAGGGAGGTCTTGACCCCAGTGCTTTGTAAAATTGGTAAAACTTGTGGCTGTTGAACCCCGCGTAGAAGATTTATTGGCGACAATCAGGCTTGCCATCGATAGCGATATCAATGAGCTTGATCGAACATCGCCTTCGCGCACAAACGCACAGTCTTCCGGAACATTAACACGCGGCTCGATTAGAGAAATGCGTGTGAGCTATGATCAACAGCCAGCCAATGTGACTGAAAGCCTTTCATCATTGCGCGACCGTGTTGGCCGCCAGAAAATTGAAAATAAAGTTTCGGTGCAAAATACGATTGCATCGCCAAAACCTGCGGCCCGGGCCAATCTAAAGCCTGATGGAATTGGCAGCATATTGGCGGGTGATTCTTCAAGGCCGCCGCGTATTCAGCCACCGCTTCTGCGGGCCAGCTATATCGATGACGAACCGTTGCCAGAGCCAGCCTATGAGCCCGCGCCCCTTGAAAACACTTGGGTAGAGCCAGCACCCGAACCCTATTACGAACCGCAAAACTATCAGCCGCAGCCATACCAACCTCAAGCGTTAATGTCGCCGCAGGCGGCCTATGATGCGCAGAATTCATTTCAGGCTTTAACCGACACACTTATGGCCCGCGCATTGGGCGACACCGACATTGACGGCATGGCCCGAGACATGTTGCGGCCCATGTTGAAAAATTGGCTTGACGATAATCTGCCCCCAATGGTTGAAAAACTTGTGCGTGAAGAGATTGAACGCGTGGCACGTCGGGGCCGCTAAGCCCCATTCTCAAACACGTTGCGAATGTGGCCTAAGTCGTGTTTAAGCGGGCAAATTCATTCATATAAAGAATCTTGTCATGGCCCTTGATACCAAATTTAATCCCTCTGAAATGGAAGCCCGCCTGTATGAGCAATGGGAAAATGGCGGCTATTTTAAGCCCGGCCGCAAGCCCAAGGCTGAGGCCTTCACCATTGTTATTCCGCCGCCCAATGTTACGGGCTCGCTGCATATGGGCCATGCTCTCAATAACACCATTCAAGATATTTCAGTTCGCTTTGAACGTATGCGCGGCAAAGACGTATTGTGGCAACCAGGCACTGATCATGCCGGCATTGCCACACAGATTGTGGTTGAACGGCTACTTGCCAAAGAAAATAAAACTGATCGCAAAACGATGGGCCGCGAAGCTTTTTTAAAACGCGTGTGGGAATGGAAGGCCGAATCTGGCGGCATTATCACACAACAATTGCGCCGCCTTGGTGCTTCATGTGATTGGAGCCGTGAACGCTTCACGATGGACGAGGGCCTTTCAGCCGCTGTGCGTAAAGTGTTTGTGCAGCTTTATAAAGAAGGCCTGATTTATAAAGACAGCCGCTTGGTGAATTGGGATCCGGTTTTGGAAACCGCGATCAGCGATCTTGAAGTCGAAACTCGAGACACCAAGGGCGCCATGTGGAGCTTTGCTTACCCGCTGGCTGATGGGCCGGTTGACGGTATTTCGGAAATTGTGATTTCCACGACGCGGCCTGAAACCATGCTGGGCGATGGTGCCGTGGCGGTTCATCCATCGGATGAACGTTACAAAAATCTGATCGGCAAAATGGTGCGCTTGCCAATTGCTGATCGTTTGATTCCCATTATCGCTGATGAATATCCAGATCCTGAATTTGGCACAGGCGCTGTGAAGATTACCGGCGCACATGATGAAAACGATTTTCATGTGGCCAAACGTCATAACATTCCATTGATTGTGTTGATGGATAAAAAGGCGCGGATGATTGCCACGCCGGAAAACCATGTGCCAGAACGCTTCAACGGCGTTGACCGTTACAAAGCCCGCGACATGATTTTGGAAGAAATTGAAACACTGGGTTTTTATCGCGGCAAGGAAGATCGGATGATTCCGCAACCCTTTGGTGATCGCAGCAATGTGGTGATTGAGCCAATGCTAACAGAGCAATGGTATGTGAACGCCGCTGAATTGGCCAAGCCCGCCATTGAAGCCGTAGAGCAGGGCAAGACAAAATTCGTGCCCGCCAATTGGGACAAGACTTATTATGAATGGATGCGCAACATTCAGCCATGGTGCATTTCGCGCCAGCTGTGGTGGGGCCATCAAATTCCGGCTTGGTATGGTTCGGATGGAAAAATCTATGTTGAAGAAACAGCCGAAGCTGCAACGAAAGCTGCGGGGCCAAACGTTACACTGACACAAGATGAAGATGTTCTCGACACTTGGTTCTCATCCGCACTCTGGCCGTTCTCAACATTGGGCTGGCCGGAGCAAACGCCGATTTTGGCCAAGCATTATAAAACCGATATTCTCGTCACAGGCTTTGACATCATCTTCTTTTGGGTAGCCCGCATGATGATGATGGGCCTGCACTTTATGGAGGAAGTGCCCTTCCACACGGTTTATATTCATGGGCTGGTTCTTGATGAAAAAGGCCAGAAAATGTCGAAGGTCAAAGGCAATGGCATAGACCCATTGGATTTGATCAATGAATTTGGTGCAGACGCAATGCGCTTCACGCTGGCTTCACAAGCAACCCAAGGCCGCGATATTCGCTTTGCCAAGGCACGGGTTGAAGGATATCGCAATTTTGCAACCAAGCTTTGGAACGCCGCGCGTTTTGCTGAAATGAACGGCGTTGTGCGCGATGAGAATTTTGATCCGCTGGCCGCACGCGTAACTGTTAATCGCTGGATTGCGGGCGAGGCTTCGCGCACGCGAGACCTGGTTACGACAGCCATTGAAGACCAGAAATATAATGAAGCGGCCGCGGCCCTTTATCAGTTCGCATGGAATGTTTATTGCGATTGGTATGTGGAATTGATCAAACCAATTTTGACGGGAACTGACGAGATCGCCAAGTCCGAAACCCGCGCTTGCGCGGCCTGGGCCTTTGAGCAGATTTTGCATCTGCTTCACCCCATCATGCCCTTCATCACTGAAGAGCTTTGGGGCAAAACGGCACAACGCTCGCAAATGCTGATCGATGCCAGTTGGCCCACCTATGAAGGTTTGGGTGATGCAAAAGCCGACCAAGAAATGAATTGGGTTATAAGGCTTATTTCCGAAGTGCGTTCAGTTCGCGCTGAAATGAATGTGAATGCGGGTACGAAAATTCCGTGCGTGATCGTTGGAGCTGGCCATGAGACACGCCGCAGAGCAGGGGCGTGGGAAGCCGAAATTATGCGCCTTGCACGATTGTCTTCTTTAACGTTTGAAGAAACCGTGCCCGCGCAATCTGCTCAAATTGCACTTGGCGAAGCCACCGTGGCCCTGCCACTTGAAGGCATGATCGACTTTGCCGCCGAACGCGCAAGGCTTGCCAAAGAGCTGGACAAAGTGGCCAAAGATATTGGTGTAATCGACGGTCGTCTGAACAATGCGGCTTTCGTTGCTAAAGCGCGGCCCGAAGTGTTGGAGGAAAGCCGTGAATTGCGTGCATCGTTAGAGGCGAAAAGGGCCAAGCTCGGTGAAGCAGTTAAGCGATTGGGGTAAGGGTCAAGATCGTTTCATGCCGTCTTAGGCTTCAACTCCAACAATAAACAAAACCGCGTGGTCTTGCGCGTCACAGCCTTTTACCAGGGGCATTTTTTCGCCGGGGGGAACGGGAAACCGCGCTGGGTCTACCATGCCGGGGGTGCAGGCTGTGCTGCCTTGGCTTGTTGTATAACGCGCGGCGCGGCAACGCAGGTGGGTTACATCATAAAGGGTTGCGCCATCAGCCAATTCCCAACGTTGTTCGCCGTTCGCGTCTTTTGGAAAAATTGTTAAAACAGTTTCAACTGTGCGATCACCCGTCACAACATAGCGGCCGGCGGGCACGTTGGGTGATGGTTGTTCCATAATCAAACCATGTTCTTCAAGCCACCACGCCTTAGAGTCGAACGACCATTTTGCGGATGCCACGCCGCTTGCCAATAAATCATTATATTTTTCAAGCCTCACACCGCGTGGGCCGGGATCAAGCGTCCACAAGCCCCATTTTTCAGCGCCGGTTCCGCTTTTTGCCGTGGGCTCGCCCAAGGCCGCGAGAAACTGCGTGGGAATGGGTTTGAAATTTGCCGCGTTAAATGCGCGGGCAGGGCTTGCCAAAGCCATTGCGGAAAGGGCCAAAAAGTTTCTGCGTTTCATGGTTTGCTGCTCCAGTTATCTTAGCTTACGCAAGTTTTGCCTTTGCGGATGATCTTTTCATTGAATGGGCCATCTCACGCTTGCTATTCCTCAATAAAGCGCGAACTTAATTTCATGCATCGGGAACGCCATGTATCAACCGTTACACCACCGCGAAGATCGCATCGAAGTTCAACACGCGTTGATAAAGCGCCATCCACTCGGGCTTTTAATATCGTCTGGCGGTGGATTAAAGGCCAATTCAATTCCGTTTCTTTTGCAAGACCAGGCAGCGCCGCCGTTCGGTAGACTTGAAGGCCATATGGCGCGCGCCAATGACCAATGGCGAGATATTGACGGCCAACCTGTTTTGATCGTTTTTCAGGGGCCACAAGCTTACATCAGCCCTTCGTTTTATGAAACCAAGCGCGAAACGGGAAAGGTTGTTCCCACGTGGAATTATATTATTGTGCAGGTGCGCGGAATTGTAAAAATTCATGACGACGCAACTTGGCTCGATAAACAAGTTGAGGCTTTAACCCAGCGGCATGAAGCTGAACGGAAAGATCCATGGGCGGTGAAAGATGCGCCACGATCTTATATTGAAAGCCAACTGCGTGGCATTGTGGGGCTTGAAATCGAAATCACTTCGATTGAGGGAAAATGGAAAGTTAGTCAAAATCGGCCTGAAGCCGATCGCCGAGGAGTGGCTGAGGGATTGTCACAATCCAATTCCGCTATGGCCGACATCGTTGAAGAATATGGGAAAATCTGAACGCTTTAATCGGATTCGAAGCGAAAAAAAGGCCAGAGTTTCCTCTGGCCTTTTCGTTTTGATCGATGTGCTGATTAGCAGCTGTAATACATGTCGAATTCCACGGGATGTGGCGTCATGCGGTAACGGTCTTGCTCTTCTTGCTTCAGCTCGATGTAGCTTTCGATTTGGTCTTTGCTGAACACGCCGCCCTTGGTCAGGAATTCATGGTCAGCGGCCAAGCTGTCCAAGGCTTCTTGCAGGCTTCCGCATACGGTTGGAACCTTGGCCAATTCTGCTGGTGGCAGATCATACAAGTTCTTGTCCATTGCTGGGCCTGGGTGAATTTTGTTGTTGATGCCATCAAGGCCCGCCATCAAAATTGCTGAGAAGCAGAAATAGGGGTTTGCCGTTGGATCTGGGAAACGCACTTCAACGCGTTTGGCTTTCGGGTTCGAGGTGAACGGAATGCGGCACGAGGCAGAGCGGTTGCGCGAAGAATAGGCCAACAACACAGGCGCTTCATAGCCCGGCACCAAACGCTTATAGCTGTTGGTTGATGGGTTGGTGAAAGCGTTCAGTGCCTTGGCGTGCTTGATAACGCCGCCAATGAAATACAAGCAAAGTTCAGAAAGATCGGCATATTCTTTGCCGGCCATCTGTGGCTTGCCTTCCTTCCAGATCGAGAAGTGGCAATGCATGCCCGAACCGTTATCGCCAAACACAGGCTTTGGCATGAACGTTGCGGTTTTGCCATAAGCATGGGCCACGTTGTGGATCACATACTTATAAATTTGCATATGATCTGCGGCGATTGTCAAAGGTTGGAACTTGGTTCCAAGCTCGTGCTGCGAAGAAGCCACTTCATGGTGGTGTTTTTCAACAGCCAAGCCCATTTCGCCCATCACAGAAAGCATTTCGCCGCGCATGTCTTGTGCGCTGTCCATTGGGTTCATCGGGAAATAACCGCCCTTGGTGCGCATGCGGTGGCCCATGTTGCCGCCTTCATAATCACGGTCTGAGTTTTTGGGCAATTCAACGCCATCAAGTTCAAAGCCTGTCTTATATGGGTTGGTGGAGAATTTAACATCGTCGAAAATGAAGAATTCAGCCTCAGGGCCAACAAAAATTGTGTCGCCCAATTTAGTGGATTTCAAATAGGCTTCGGCGCGTTTGGCAATCATGCGCGGGTCGCGGGCATAACCTTCGCCTGTGCCTGGATCGATAATATCACAGAACACGGCCATTGTTGTTTGTGCATAGAAGGGGTCCATGTGAATGGACGCGGCATCAGGCATCAATATCATGTCTGATTCATTGATGGCCTTCCAGCCAGATATGGACGAGCCGTCAAACATCAGGCCTTCTGTCCATGCATCTTCATGCATTTGAGAAATATCCATGGTGAGATGTTGCATCTTGCCGCGTGGATCGGTGAAACGCAGATCGACGTATTTCACGTCCTTGTCCTTGATCATTTTCAAGGCGGCCGCAATATTAGCTTTTTCAGTTGCCATAGATGTAAGTCCTCTGTTTGACTAGATTTAAAGTTTTTTGTTTTCGTTAGAGCGCGTCGTTGCCAGATTCGCCGGTGCGGATGCGGATAGCTTGTTCGATGGTGGAAATAAAGATCTTGCCATCGCCAATGCGGCCAGTTCGGGCGGCACTTTGGATGGCTTCCACAGCCTTGTTCACCAAATCATCAGGCACCACAATTTCAAGTTTCACCTTGGGCAGAAAATCCACCACATATTCCGCCCCGCGATAAAGTTCGGTGTGGCCTTTCTGGCGGCCAAAGCCCTTTGCTTCGGTGACAGTTATGCCCTGAATGCCAACGGCTTGAAGTGCTTCTTTCACTTCATCCAGCTTGAACGGCTTGATGACTGCTTCGATTTTTTTCATAAATGGGCCTCTTCTTGGTTCAGCGATAGAATGCAGGGCGTGTGCCAGTTAAGTGTTATAATGATTCCAGCATCTTAGCATGTTTTGATGTTTATTTGCGCATCGTAACTGCATAAAAAATATGCAGCAAGATTAAAACATGGGCACAGCTTTGTTGCGTTGATTTTGCAGTCGAATTTGGTCGGTTCAGGTTTAACGCGCACGGCACAAGAGGGCGTCTGTCAATTTCATCAATGTTCCGAGCGGAACAATGCAAAGCCCATGGCGTTTTCATCTCAGGCAACACCAATGTGAAACTTGAAAGGAAAATGATGATGACACAATTTGAAAATGAACGCGATTATGAAGCACGTTTGCGTGCAACACGCGTGGGTTTAATGGATGACGAAACTGAACTCGATCGAACGGCGCCATTTGCCACAACCCAGCGCGACGTTCTCAGTCGCGGTGCTGCTGGAGGCCCAGATTTTGAAGGCTTGGATATTGTGGCCTTTTCGCTGGGTTCACTAATGATGTTGGGGCCATTGGTGGCCTATGCAGTGGGATTGGGTGCTTGAATCTCCTAAAAGTGAATTCCGCCAACACCAACAGTCTTTAAGTTTTCTAGACTGGTGTTCGCGTAAATCAGAACGTGTTTTATCTAAGCAAAAGCAGCGGTGCAAACGCATCGCTGTTTTTGTATCGTTGAAAGAGCTAAATCAGCTTTCAATCTGCCAAGGCCTCTTGTAGACAGCTTTTCATTCAGATTCTGAGGAGCGCACATCATGGCCAAAGCCGTCACAAAAAAACATAAGATTGCATTGCTGACAGCAGGCGGATTGGCCCCTTGTTTATCTGCCGCGGTTGGCGGATTGATCATGGAATATTCAAAAAAACTGCCTAAGGCGGAAATCATTGGTTATCGCAACGGCTATATGGGTTTGCTCAAAGGCTGGTCGGTTAAGGTCACTCCAGCGGTGCGAAAATCTGCGGCCATTATGCTAACCCACGGTGGTTCACCCATTGGCAACAGCCGTGTGAAACTGACCAATGTGAAAGATTGTATCAAGCGCGGCTTGGTGGTTGAGGGGCAAAACCCGCTTCATGTTGCAGCAGAGCAATTGGTGAAAGATGGCATTACTATTTTACACACGATTGGCGGCGATGACACCAACACCACTGCGGCGGATTTGGCGGCCTATTTGGCTTCGAATAATTATAACCTAACCGTTGTGGGGCTGCCCAAAACAATTGATAACGATGTCATTCCCATCAAGCAAAGTTTGGGCGCTGTGACTGCAGCAGAGCAGGGCGCTATTTTCTTTGAAAACTCAATCAATGAACAATCCACAAACCCGCGCATGCTGCTCATCCACGAAGTGATGGGCCGCAATTGCGGTTGGCTGACAGCGGCCACGGCAGACGTTTATCGCAAGCGATTAAAGAAGCAAAAGTTTGTGCCTGAGTTTAACTTGTCGATGGCACACAAAGACATTGATGCCGTTTACATTCCTGAATTGGCCATTGATCTTGAAGCAGAAGCCAAGCGCCTTAAAAAAGTGATGGATAGCAAAGATTGCGTGACCATTTTTCTAAGCGAGGGTGCGGGCGTTGAAGACATTGTTGCCGAAATGCAAGCCCGTGGCGAAGAGCCAGCGCGTGATGCTTTTGGCCATGTGAAAATTGATTTGATCAACCCCGGTCAATGGTTTGCAAAGCGTTTTGCCGAACTGGTGGGTGCTGAAAAAACTTTAGTTCAAAAGTCAGGTTATTTTGCACGGTCATCCAAAGCCAATAAGGAAGATTTGGCACTGATTAAAAAGATGGTGGTGGAAGCCGTAAAGAATGGACTTAAAGGCGTTTCCGGTGTGATCGGCAATGATGAAGAAAAACGCGGCGCACCCCTGCGTGCTGTAGAGTTTCCGCGCATCAAAGGCGGCAAGAATTTCAACACCAGTGAAAAGTGGTTTGGCCAAGTGCTGAAAGAAATCGGCCAACCAAAGGGCAAAGTAATCTCAGTTAAGCATTGATCAGTGGACGTTCAAAATACTCTGGGCTTTTCGTGTTTGAATTAACGCGCAGCCCAGAGCAGACCACGCTCTACAATTGTTTTCATTTGCGGAACGGCAAATTCATCGGCCGTGTGGCCTAGAGCTGAATAAAAAACCCGCGCCTTACCATAACGCTTTTTCCACACAACGGGCATCACCACGCCTTTAATGAAATCGCAATGCGTGCCGTCAAATGTTGTTGTGGCAAGAATTTCCACGGCTGGATCATAGTGCATGTAATATTGCTCAGACGTATAATCAAAATCACCAATGCCCTGCATCACCGGGTCATTGGGTTTTGCAATATTGATACGGTAATCGATGATATTGCCAGGGTGAGAAACCCACTGTCCGCCCGTCATAAATTGATATTCAGTTTCGTTGCGAAATGAATCGCACATCAAGCCGTGAAAGCCACCAAGGCCCACGCCGCCGCGCACAACATCACACAAATGGGCCACTTCTTCTTTGCCAATGGTGGACATGGTGATCATCGGCACAATAAGGCTCAGAGTTGTGATGGCAGGGTCTGCGAATGCGTTTGTCGATGTTTCGATGCGCACGTCAAAATTGTTTCGTTCCAATATTTCACGCACGACGCCGGCTGAACGTTCTGGCGTGTGGCCTTCCCAGCCACCCCAAACAATAAGTGCTGTTTTCTTGGTCATGTTAATGCGCCCGCTTCGCTTTTAATGTGTAACGTTGCTGCTTTTTATCAAAGCCGGTGAAATAGTCGCTGATTTGTGGATGACGTATCGGATCATCATTTTCATCAACCAATAGGTTCTGTTCAGAAACATAAGCCACATATTCGGAATCATCATTTTCAGCCAGCAGATGATAGAACGGTTGATCTTTTGAAGGCCGAACTTCGGGCGGAATAGACGTCCACCACTCTTCCGTGTTGTTGAACACGGGGTCCACGTCAAAAATAACGCCGCGAAAAGAAAATAATCTGTGGCGCACAACTTGACCAATGTGGAACTTTGCTTCGTTACGAATATTCATCATACAAAATTGCCCTTTTGTGCATAAATTTGCAAGTGTCGTTTCGATGCAGGCAACGCCCACTCACTTGGGGCTAAGTTTTATCGCATCGCGAATGGCAAACCCGAAGCGGGCGATAAGCCTTGCCGCATGGCCAATCCGCGTAAGGGTGGAAATTTGGCAATGGCGGTAAGCCCGCCTGCGCGCGCCATGTTAAAAGGCAAAAGGCCAGACAAAAGCGAGCGGTTGAGAAGTGCTACCATTTGCTGGCGTGGCAACACATCGGCGCGGCGCAAACTGTTATATTGCGTGCAAATGCTTTCGGCGCCTGCATCGGCAGAACCAATAATCAAATCTGCGGCTTGGGCAGCATCACGAAGCGATAGGTTCAGCCCTTGGGCACCAATCGGGGGCAGAGCGTGGGCAGCTTCGCCAATTAAAATAGCCCGATTTTTAGCAAAAGAAGTGGCGCGCTGGCTTTGCATTTGAAATGTTTTGCGCGGGCCGATGTTGGAGATTTTCCCTAATAGGCCATGGCTTTCGAGCTGAATTTCTATAGCCAGTTGTTTGTCGGTCAGCGCCATTAACTCAGCCAAGCGAGCAGGACGTTCCATCCACACCAAGCTTGAGCGATTGCCCGGCAATGGAACTGTGGTGAAGGGGCCAGCGGATTTATGAAATTCAGTTGAGATAAAATCATGCCGGACAGAATGTTCAAAACTTGTGGCCAAGGCCATTTGGTCAAACCGTTCGGTTTCAATGCCAAAGCCCAATTGTTCGCGAAGTTTTGATTTGGCACCATCAGCGATCAAAATAACTTCGGCGGTTAAAGTTTGGCCCGCATCGGTTTTGACGGTGATTTGTTTTTCGCTGGTTTCGATAGACGCTGATGTGCCTTCAATGAAAACCACACCCAGCTCTTGGGCGCGGGCTTGCAACGCTGGAACCAATTTTGCTAAGGGAACATTCCAACCGAATTCTTCAAGGTTCATCTCCCGCGCGGAAAATTCAACGCGAGGGGCGGCAAACAGATTTCCGGTGTCGTCAACCAGGTGAAGTTGCTTTAACGCTGCGCAATGCGATTGCAAATCGCTCGGCCACAGGCCAATAAATTTCAACATCTGCATGGCGGGTTGCATCAAAGCGGTTGTGCGCGGGTCATCCACAAAAGGTGGTGCAATAACGGCGCATTTCACGCTATCTAAAGCCAGTAAAACTGCGGCACTTAAGCCCGCAGGCCCTGCGCCCGATATAATTGCCTTAAAATCTGTCATCACACTTTCGGTGTTGTGTTTATCATGCTGTTGCGTTTTAAAAACGTGTCGTGAAATGCAGCAAGGTTTGGTCTGGCATTGCGCCAGTTCAAAGCCGCATGACGAATATCAATATATCCCAACACAACCGACACAGCGATTGTGCCCAATGTCACATCTTTGAAATGTTCGTGCCACTTGTTTTCAAGTTCATCAAAGCAGGCATTGATGCGGGCTTTCAGGCGTTCAGCATATTCTGGCCAGCGGTGGCCCTCGGGCCTGGCAAATGTTTCATAACGCAAGGCAACCGCGGCATCGCCCAAACCTTGGGCCAATGCCAGCAATGTTAACACATGGAAATGTTGGTTGCCTTCATCTGGCAACAAAGATTTGTTTCCAGCCACATGGCAGATATATTCCATGATCACGCGGCTATCGTAAATGGCGTGACCGTGGTCGGTTTCAAGGATTGGAATTTTGCCAATGGGTGAAAGTG
>JAYWFC010000094.1:0-11880 GCA_043778995.1 Aestuariivirga sp. | reverse complement strand
ATAGCTTGTTCGGCGCGGCCCTTGGATTTGTAAACCTTGGTGCCAACATCCATCATCATTTTGCCATCTGGCTTCTTGTCGTCAACCATGCACTTATGGGTTTTTGCATCTTGCGAAACATAGAATTTGCCCATGGCCATTCCAGCCATTGGCTTCATGGCTGCGCCAGCAGCAGGCGCTACTGGTTTTGCCATTGTTGTGACGGCAGCAGCTGGAGCGGCTGGCTTTACGGCGGCAGCAGCGGCAGGAGCAGCTGGCTTGGCTGTTGTTGCGGCAGCAGCAGGAGCGCAAACTTTGAGGTTTGCCATGGCTTGTTCAGCGTTGGCTTTGCTGGCGTAAACTTTTGTGCCCGCGTCCATCATCATTTTGCCATCTGGTTTCTGATCAGAAACCATGCAAGCATGAGTTTTGGCATCTTGGGCAACATAAAAATCTGTTGCGGCAGTTGCGGCAAATGTTGGCGCAGCAAAAGCGGCAAGCACGACAGTTGACAAGAGAATATTGCGGATCATTGTAGTTTCCTTTGTTAAAATAAATGCCCCCACAGAGGGTTTAGGCAGGCAGGTTAAAGCACCGAAAAGCGCTTGAATCGTAGCGTTAAAGTGTTTTGAAGATTAAATCAATGTGAACTTAGAACTGATTTGAAACGCTGATTTTCATGCAATGGCTCATGTCGTGCGCGTTGCATTGCTGGGTTTCGTAAATTTCAGGTGTGGAAGTCATTCATTCTGCTACATCCGGCAAACACATGGCTTCAACTTCACGCATTCTTCCTCTGGTCGTGGCATCAGCATTATTCATGGAAAACATGGATAGCACGGTGATTGCCACATCACTGCCGGCCATGGCTGCCGATTTGGGCACAAACCCCGTGGCGTTGAAACTGGCATTCACCACTTATCTGTTAAGCTTAACGGTGTTTTTGCCGATATCATCTTGGGTGTCTGATCGATTTGGCGCCAAAACCGTTTTCCGCATTGCCATGACGGTTTTCACACTGGCCTCTTTGGCATGCGGTTGGGCACCCAGCTTAACCCATCTGGTCATCGCGCGCGCTGTGCAAGGTTTGGGTGGTGCCATGATGGTGCCGGTTGGGCGGATTATTTTGTTGCGCTCTATTCCAAAGGCTGAGCTGGTTTCAGCGCTGGCTTGGCTAACAGTGCCTGCTTTGGTGGGGCCTCTGGTGGGGCCGCCGATTGGTGGTTTTATCACCACCTATTTTTCGTGGCATTGGATTTTCTGGATGAATTTACCCATCGGCGTGGTGGGCTTGGTGATGGCCACAATTTTTATGCCCGAATCTCAAGAATTCAACGTTCCCCCATTGGATGTGAAAGGCTTTTTCCTTTCGGGCCTTGGCCTGTCATGCACCATTTTTGCAATGACGGTGGCAGGCCGAGATTTTTTGAACGTGCCACAAACCCTTGCCATGCTTTTTGTGGGTGTGGCCTTCATCTTGGCCTACATACGGCACGCGTCTCAAGTTCCTAACCCAATTCTTGATTTGAAACTGCTATCTGTTGAAACATTGCGCGTGTCGATTTTGGGTGGTTTGCTTTACCGCGTGGCCGCTGGAGCTATTCCGTTTTTATTGCCATTGCTTTTGCAAATTGGGTTTCATTCCACACCGTTTCAGTCGGGCTTGATTACGTGTTCAGCAGCGCTGGGCGCTTTGGGCATGAAGTTTGTTGCAGCGGGGCTTTTGAAACAATTCGGCTATCGAAAATTGTTGATCATCAATGGTTTTATATCAAGTTGCTCGACGTTGGCACTGGCATTTTTCACGGCGGTAACGCCGTTGGCGTTGATTGTATTGATACTGTTGTTTGGTGGTCTGGCGCGTTCGTTGCAGTTCACGGCGCTTAACTCCATCGCGTATTCTGATATTGACACGGTGGATGTTGCCCGGGCCAATGGGCTTTACACGGTGATGCAGCAAATGTCTTTGGCGCTTGGTGTGGCTGTTGCGGCCATATCGCTGGATTTTTCGCAATGGTGGCATGGTGGGTCGGGGTTGCTTGCCGCAGATTTTAGCACGGCGTTTTTGGTAATTTCTGTTGGGGCGTTTTTATCGATCCCACAATTTATGAGCCTGCCACGCAATGCTGGCGCATCAATGTCGGGCCACGTCGCTTAGCCGTGGTCTATTTCGGCTTGGGTCACCGTGTGTGGCCAAGTGAATGTGGCCGCAGCACCCGGGGCCAAAGTTGTCCAAACGCCATTGTTGGCCGTCGTATCAGTTGAGGCTGCTGCACCATAGGGGCCAGGCGTGCTGAGTGTTTCAGAGGTGATGCCGCCTGCACCCAGAGGCACAACCACAGAAGGCGTGCCGTGTAAATCATTCGCCGACACATTGCCCATAGGAACATTGCCAGTGTTGGTGATGGTATACGTGTAAGTCACCAATTCATTCAAATCGGCTTTGGCGGGTGTCAGGCCGCCTGTGTCGGTGAGGACAAAGGTTTTTGCGATTGAAAGGCTTGGCACAGCAACAATGGTTGTGGTTGCATTTGAGTTTGGCGCGGTGATGGTCGTGCCAGCTGGGCTTTTGGCCGTGGCTGATGCTGTGTTGGTGACACCATTGGCGATGCCCACTCCGTTTTTAACATCGGTGAGCGAAAGAATATAGGTGGCGGTGAAAGATTGCGTGGCGCCCACAGCCAATGAAACGCCTGCGCCCGGTGTAAACGCGCTTAAGGTATTGGTGCCAGCGATACCATTGAATTTTGGCCCTGCGTCAGAGGGGAAAGCCACTGTCAATGCCACGCTGCCAACGTTTTTAAGCAGGTAGGTGAATGTGATTGTATCGCCAGCGTCTGTTACCGCGGCGTTGCTTCCCAAAGCAGTTGTTGGCGCGCCAGCGGTTTTTGTAACTGTCAGGCCTGCCACTGTCGTGATCGACGTTGTGGCCGTGGCGTTGGATGAAGTTGCAGTTGCGCCGCCGGGTTCTTTGCCCGTGGCTTTGGCTGTGTTGGTGACACCATTGGCAATGCCAGCACCGTTCATAACGTCTGCTGTCGACAATGTATAAGTGGCGGTGAACACCTGGTTTGCACCAAAGGCGATGCTGGCTGTTGCAGGTGTAAAGGCGCTTAATGTGCCAGTTCCTGCAACGCCGTTAAATTTGGGGCCAACGTCTGTTGGCGCGACGGCTGTTAACGCCACCGTGCCAGAATTTGTAACCGTGTAGGTATAGGTGATCTTGTCGCCAGCATCAGTCAATGTCGCGCTGGTGCCAGAAGCCACAGTGGGCGCACTTGCCGTTTTGACCATGCTTAATGTTGCCATGCTAATGGTTGCAACAGCGGTGTTGGAATTGTCGACACCATCATTGACAACAACGTTGATGGTTTTTGCGGGGCCTGCCGGATTGGTGGCCGTGCTGGAATAGCCGATGGCCTGTAAGGCTGTTTGATATTGCGCCAGTGTGGCAACACCCGACAAAGTGATTGTGCCGGTTCCTGAATTATAGGCCGAAGCAGTTATACCTGATGGCAAAGCACCCGCTGTTAAAAGGTCACCCGCCACAAGATTGCTGATGGTGATGGTCGCCGAAGAAATTGTTGTGCCGTCATCGCTAATTTTATCATCGGCAGCAGCAATGGCCACGGGTGCAGCGCCTTCGGCCCACGTTGCAGCATAACCCGTGCTGGCAAGTGCGGCTGAAAGATCAAGCGCTGGAGGATTGTTTAAAATGCCTGATGTTGAAATAAATGCTGCTGAGTCATAGGCCGCGTCTCCCACATCGGCGATGCGAATGGTAACAGTATATGTGGTTCCGGGCACAACGTTGAAGGCGTTGATGAACACCGTGGTTGCACCATCCATCTTGATATCAGAAATAACTGGCGTTGCTGTTGTGTTGTCGCGGTAATAACCTGCATTTGCACCATTGTTGACGGTGTTGATGTCTGTGCCCGTGGCCGTGCCCGGCACAGTGGCAACGTTGAAATTGGTGTAAGCGCCGCCGTTCAGCACCATGGTAAAATTGTCGGTGAAAGTGGTGTTTACATATTCATTATATTCTTCAGAGGCGAATACACTGGCAATTGAAATGCGATTAACGCCCGCGTTTGGAATGAATGAAAATGTGAATGTGTTAATATCAAATTCACTTGTGCCAGCATTCGAGATGCCTGTGCCGCCTGATGATATGTTGCCAGCAGGAATGGGGCTGCCAGGAATGTTGGCAACGTTGCCTGTGCTCAGAACTATGCCGCTGGTTATGCCAAGGTTAGAGCCGCTTGTGCTAAATGTTCCTGAAACCGTGCCAGACGTGCCCGAAGAGCCGTTAACGAGTGTGGGCGTGCCCGTAAGGGTGATGCCAGCGTTGCCAGCCGCAATTGCGGCAGCCAATTGAGCAGCATTGGTGTTGGTCGTTATGGTGACAGTTGCGTAAGCGGGAGCAGAAACGCAAACAAGCGACAGCAAAGACCAAAACAAAGTTCGGCACCAAAAAAGCATTTTGGATTTTTGAGCCAGGTGTTTTGGGGCGTCGCTGATTGTCATAAAGTTTTGCTGTTGCTTATTACTCTAAATGTCTGAGTTATTTGCCTATGCGATTATGTTTAATTCTGCGTTAAATGCCCAAAAAACAGCGTGTTATTGCAGCACAGACCACAGCCAAGTGAATTCAGAACCTGCCACTCGGTTCCGTTAAAAAATTTCTAACTTTGCAAGGTTAACGCGCAATTAAAACTGTACTACAACCAGTGACGAGCCATCTGAGTGTCACGAAGAGTTGAATTTGCGCAACGATTTGTGTGGAAACTTTCAGGCCGGGGTGTCGTATCTATAGTCATCACAGGAGATAAAATAATGAATCGCAGAGATACACTTAAATTGGCCGGTCTTTCCATCATGGGTTTGGCCTTGGGTGCTGGATGGAGCAGGGCTGCCGCAACTTTTGAAGTTGAGAAAACAGATGCAGAATGGCAAAAACTCTTAACGCCTGCGGCCTATGATGTTTTGCGCCATGAAGGCACCGAGCGTCCGTTCACCAGTGCTTTGCTTGAAGAACACCGCAAAGGAACCTTTGGCTGCGCAGGGTGTGACTTACCTTTGTTCAGTTCCACAACAAAGTTTGACAGCGGCACGGGCTGGCCCAGCTTTTTTGATCACTTGCCCGATGCGATTGGCAATAAAGATGATACTTCATTGGCGGCACAACGCACCGAAGTGCATTGCCGCCGTTGTGGTGGCCATTTGGGCCATGTGTTTGATGATGGCCCGGCGCCAACGGGCTTGCGCTATTGCATGAATGGCGTGGCTTTGAATTTTAAAGCCGCTTGATAAAAAAGGGCCACCCCACCTGGTGGCCCAAATATTTTATGCAGATAAGGCCGATGCGTTGGCTTTTACCCAAGCTTCGAAACTTTGCGGGGCAACGCCTGTAATTTTTTTGAAATCATCATCTTTGCCCGAAAGATTGCCCTTCGAAATGGCATCATCGAATGAAGCAAACATGCGGGCCATGCCTTCTGGAAGGCCAGCACCAAGCATGCCTTGAATCAAACCATCCACCGGCACATGCACAACGGCCAATGGCTTGCCCGTGGTGGCACTGACCAGTTTGGCAATTTCGTCTGTGGTATATTCATGCGCACCCGACAATGTGTAGGTGTTTTTTCCACCTTCGCTGGAAGCCAGAACCGTTGCGGCGGCGCGCGCAAGATCATCACGAGCAATATGGGCAAGTTTGCCTTGTGCGGCGGCTGAATATTGTGTGCCAGATTTCAATGCTTGGGGAATGCTGAACAACAGGTTTTCAAAATACCAATTGTTGCGCAGAACGGTAAACCCAGCAATTTTCGCCGTGCTTAATGCTTTTTCTGTGCCCGCATGATCAGGCGCAAACAGAACAACCGACGTGGTTGGGTTTGGCATGGATGTATAAACAACATGACCAACCTTGGCGTTTTCTGCTGCCTTAATGGCGTTGAGGTGTTGGATGATGCGAGCACCGGGTTCCATTGCGTTGGTGCTGATCAATAACAGCCGTGTTGCGCCTTCGAAGGCCTTGGTAAGATGGCCCACATCATCAAAATTGGCGGCGCGCACATGAATGCCCTTGGCCGCGAGATCAGCCAGTTGCGAAGGTTCACGCGTTGTGGCGATGATCTTGTTGGCAGGAATTTTATTGGTGGTGAGCAAATGGTGGATGACGGCCTTGCCGAGGTGGCCTGAAGCTCCGGTGACGAGATACATGATGTGTTCCTTTTCTGTTGAATGTTACCACCAACAGATAGACCTTTAATTGCAATCGTCAAGGTTACAGTTTAATTTTATTTCTCACCATTCCAATATTTGCGCCAGATGGAAGCGGGGATGTTGCTGTAATCATCTGTCCAAACGGCTGTGGATTTAGCATCGGCATTTGTCCAGCCAATTGCGGGGGTGAACTGAGCCAAAGTATCAGCAGATTTTGCCATCACAATGGCTTCTGATGAATAGGCATCGGCCAAGTTGTCTGTTTTGCTTACAAGCAGCCGATCTTTGGCCACAAGGCCTGCGTCTTGTGCAAGGGCTGCCACCACGGTTTCAAGCTCCATATGCCGATTGGAAATATGAAACACCAAAAGGCCGTTCGGCTTTAAGTGCGCGGCATAAATCTTCAAAGCCTCGCGTGTGAGCAAATGCGTTGGAATGGAGTCTGATGAGAAAGCGTCCAGCAACAAATAGTCAAACTGTTGCGGCTGGTCTTGCAGGGTTAAACGCGCATCGCCCAGAATGATTTTAAGATTGGGGGCACAGGTTGAGAGAAATTGAAATTCACTTTTGTCAGTTGCGATTTTTTCGACCAATGAATCGATTTCAAAATAGGTAAAGCGATCATTGGGCTTGCCGTTGCACACATGCGCACCAGCACCCAAGCCAACAATGCCAACATCACGGCCAGCAGAGTTTTCTGGCAACAATTTCAAAGTTTGGGCTAACACACCATCGGGGTGATAATAGGAAAGGGGGATGGGTGCGCCAATATAGGGTGTGCCATCAATATTGGCGATGCGCGATGCACCGTGAACAGTGGTGCCATGGGACAGAACGCGGAATTGGCCGTTTTCTTCAATCGAAATGCGATCAACCCCAAAAAATGAGCGCATGAATTTTGTGCCAAATGCGTTGCCGCCATGAAGTGCTAACAACACAAATGTGAACGGGATAAATATCGCTCTGATAATGTTGTGGCGAAATGCACCTATAACAAAGAATGAACCAATGATAATGGCGGGCACGATGAATTTATCGGTATTGGCCATGCCAGATTTTTGCAACAAGGCAAACGCAGTTGTAACCACGCCCGCAATAATCAACGCTGGCAAGCCAAGTGCTTTCCAATCTTTGCGCGACGCTTTGATAATGGCCGGGTGAGCCAACATCACCATGCTGACCAAGATTGGATATTCCAAAATGCTGTTGAAAATATAGGGCGCCAACAGGCCAGAGAATATGCCACCCAGCACACCGCCGAACGACATCCACAAATAAAATTTGGTGAGGTTTTTGGCCTCTGGCCGCAGCGTGTAGAGCAAATGGTGATACATCAACGCCGTTGCAAAGAAAAACCCGATGTGAATGAAAATGTTGACGACAAAATTAAGCTGAAACAACTTCGACAATAAAATTCCACCAGCCAACACCGGCACGGCTTGATAGATGGCAGACAAGGGAACCAAGGGCCTGTCTGTAAAAATCAACACAAATGTCAGCAGGAACAATGCCAGTGGCACAATCCAAATGAAGGGCGCTGAAGCCACGTCGGTTGCGATGTGCGATGTGACCGCCACCAACAACGCCGATGGCACAAAAGCCAAGCCAATATATTGCAGAATTTTTGTTGTGCTCAGCGGTGATGAAACAGCACGGGTTTGAAGCGTTGCGGCACTTTGCGTTTTTGTGGTGATGAAACCAGAACCAGCAATGCACGCAATCAACGCTGCAAAACCTGCTGACCATGCAAAGGCCTGCTGCGGCAAGCGCAATGTAATTTCAAACAAAATCGGATAAAGCAACAACGCGGCAAACGAACCCAGGTTTGAAGCGGCATAAAGAAAATATGGGTCAGCCGCATCCTTATGTCCGGTGCGCGCAAACCATGCTTGCAGCAATGGCCCGTTGCCTGCCACTGCAAAAAACGGCAAGCCCACGGAAAGGGTGAACACGCCAATCAACCAGAAAATCTGGCCTTCAACGGGTGGTTTGCCCAAGCCGGAAGACACAGCAATGGGCAGGCTGATAAAGGTGATGAGCAAAATAACAATATGCAAAAGCACCGCCACGCGTGTTGGCAGATAGGTGCTGGAAAGATGCGCGTATAAATATCCCAACAACAACAACCCTTGGAAAAACACCATCGCCACCGACCACACGCCGGGTGATCCACCCAATTGCGGCAAAACCATTTTGGTGAACATGGGTTGAATGGCAAACAACAGAAAGGCCGATACAAAAACTGTCAATGTGAAAGCGGGCCGCGCCCAGTTTTGGCCAGGCGAGTGTTCGGCAGTCGATTGTTTGAGCATGTGATGGCCTTAAGTTTGGTTCGTTGAAGTTTCTAGCGGCAAGGCGTTAAGGGGTGACTAACTGAGTTGAATCCACGCAGTTTTGCATTTAACGTGCCTTACTCCGGTCATATTCAACGGCAACATGACGTCCATAAATAAGGAGAAGTGATAAAAATGAAGAAACTACTCGTTTTGGCAGCCACAGGAATGATTGCGTTGGCACCAGCCGCGCATGCTGGCGGCGGCGTTAAAATCGGCGTTTTGCGTTGCAACGTGCAAGGCGGCGTTGGTTTTATCTTGGGCTCTGCCAAAGGGGCTGATTGCACATTCACGTCCGGCGGCCGCGTTGAACATTATCGCGGCACAGTTGGAAAGCTGGGCGTTGATATTGGTGTGACAGGCCAAACTGTTATTGCTTGGGCCGTTTTTGCCCCAGGTGCTGTTCAACCTGGCGCTTTGCGCGGCAGCTATGCTGGCCTTAGCGCTGAAGCCACAGTTGGTGTTGGCCTTGGCGCCAATGTGCTGGTGGGCGGGTTTAGGCACGGCATCAATCTTCAACCCATCAGCGTTCAAGCACAAACTGGTTTGAACATTGCGGGCGGTATCGGAAGTTTGACACTAAGGTCGACACGATAATTTAACCAAATCTCCATCGGCGGGCTTGTCCCGCCGATCTGGTTTTCCAACAGTGTGGAAACTTGAAAGTCTGGTTCGGCGGGTCAGGCCCGCCGATGGAGCTAGAAGCGTAGCCAATGAATCACTTCTGATCTTTTCGACGATATTTCAAATATAGAATTGTGGCGAAAGTCGTCAAAAGTCCCAGAATAATCGTGCCCGAAAAATACATTGCCATTTTGGCATCTTCACACTGATTTGCTTCGGGGCAATCTCGGAAATCATAGTCTGAATATGCCGCAAGAAAAATCCAAGTAAAGAATAGCAACACAAATATGGCCATGGCTTGAAGCACAAACCGCAATATTCGCGCCTGTATCAACCCCGCTCCACAAAGCTATCAATCACCCGTTTTTCTCCGGCCTGATCAAAATCAACTGTCAGCTTGTTTCCCTCAACGTGCGTTATGTTGCCATTGCCGAATTTTTGGTGGAACACGCGGTCTCCCACCTCGTAAGATGCGGGTTTTCCGCCGTCGATCACCAATTCGCCTTCGATGAATTTGGGTGTGTGGCGCAAGGTTTCGCCGGATGCTTTTCGGGTTTGGGCGCGTTGCCAGCCGGGGGTTGAATAGCTGCCTTGGCCGAAGGCTTTTCCATCATCAAATCGGCTCTGCCCAAATGTGCCAAGGCCATGCCCGCCGTAAGAATTTGTCATGGGTGAAACTTCGACGTGTTTTTCGGGCAGTTCATCCACAAAGCGTGATGGCAGTGATGTTTGCCAAAGCCCGTGCACCTGGCGGTTTTGGGCAAATGAAATAGTGGCATGAAATTTGGCGCGGGTTATGCCCACATAAGCCAAGCGCCGTTCTTCTTCCAAGCCGCTGCGGCCTTTTTCGTCCAATGCACGTTGGTGCGGAAACAGGCCTTCTTCCCAGCCCGGCAAAAACACATGGGCAAATTCCAAACCCTTGGCGGAATGCAATGTCATAATATTCACGCGGTCTTCTTCGCCGCCCACATCTCTGTCCATCACCAGTGAAACATGTTCGAGGAACCCAAGAAGATTTTCAAAATCTCCCATCGAACGCACAAGCTCTTTCAAGTTGTCTAAACGGCCTTCAGCTTCGGGGCTTTTATCGGCCTGCCACATGGCGGTGTAGCCTGATTCATCCAACACAATTTCTGCAAGTTCTAGGTGAGGTAAGTTGTCAATTTGCGCGCGCCATCTGGCAAAACTGTCGAGCAGGGCGCGCAACGCAGTGCGCCCTTTGGCTGGCAACTCATTGGTGATGCTGATGGCTTCGGCCGCCACGTAAAGTGATGTTTTATTGGCGCGGGCCAAATCATACATGCGCTTGACGGATGTGTCCCCAATGGCGCGTTTGGGTGTGTTGATGATCCTCTCAAAGGCCAAATCATTATCAGGCGATGCGATTATTTTGAGATAAGCCAGGGCATCACGAATTTCAGCGCGTTCATAAAAACGTGGGCCGCCGATCACGCGGTAAGGAATGGACGCGCGAATGAAGCGATCTTCAAAGGCCCGCATTTGAAATGACGCACGCACCAAAATGGCAATGTCATTCAAGTTTTGTTTTTTGCTGTGAAGGGTTTCAATATCGTCGCTGATGGTGCGGGCTTCTTCATCGCCATCCCAATGGCCGCGCACAATGACAGGAGATTTTTCTTGCTTATCTGTGCGCAAAGTTTTGCCCAGCCGCGCTTCGTTCTTGGCAATCAGGCCAGAGGCAGCGCCCAAAATATCCATGGTGGAGCGATAGTTGCGTTCAAGCTTGATCACCTTGGCGCCCGGAAAATCTTTGCTGAAACGCAGGATGTTATCAACCTCTGCGCCGCGCCAACCATAAATTGATTGATCATCATCGCCCACGCAGCAAATGTTCTTGTGGCCTTGGGCCAGAAGCTTCAGCCACTGATATTGCGCCACATTGGTATCTTGATATTCATCCACCAGCATATATTTGAAGCGCTGTTGATAGCTTTGCAAAACATCGGGGTGGTTTTGAAAAATGCGCAACACTTCAAGCAACAAGTCGCCAAAGTCTGCTGCGTTTACGGTTTTCAATCGCGCCTGATAATCGGCATAAAGCTTCGCGCCCAAACCATTGGCATAGCCGAAGGCTTCGCCGGCTGGCACTTTGTCGGGCGTTAAGCCCCGGTTTTTCCAGCCATCAATGGCGTTGGCCAAAGCTCTGGCAGGCCAGCGCTTTTCGTCAATGCCTTCAGCCTGCAGCAACTGTTTCAACAAGCGCAGTTGGTCATCATCATCGAGAATAGAAAAGCCTGAGCGAAGGCCAGCAAGTTCGGCGTGGTTTCGCAAAATTTTAACGCCAATGGCGTGGAAGGTTCCAAGCCATGTCATGCCTTCAACGGCTGAGCCTATCAAATGGCCAATGCGTTCTTTCATTTCGCGCGCGGCTTTGTTGGTAAAAGTAACAGCCAGAATTTGGTTGGGATAGGCTTTGCGCAAGGTTAAAACATGGGCAAGTCGTGTGGTCAGCACGCGGGTTTTACCCGTGCCCGCACCTGCCAAAACCAGCAGCGGGCCATCTATGGTTAAAACAGCGTCTTTTTGTTCGGGGTTCAGCCCATCCAGATATTTTGGGGCGGGTGCCGCCATGGCACGCGCAGCAATGCCGCCCGCTTTGGGGGCAGGTGGGGCTTCTTCGAAATCGTTCAGGTCAATGGGCATCAAGGGTGATTCTTTCACCCCTTATATAGCGATGTTAAAAGAAATT
>JAYWFC010000093.1:0-29488 GCA_043778995.1 Aestuariivirga sp. | reverse complement strand
GCGCTGCATTTGGTTCAGGCGCTGGCAAAGATGATCCTACAATCACTGGGATTGCACCAAAGCCCGCCATTGCACTTTTGAAAACGGCGGGTGCCATTGTTGATGCCAATAGTGATGGCAAGGTGGATGCGGGTGATACGATTGCTTACACATTCACTGTTTCGAATGTTGGCAACTTAACCCTCAATCCGATCAGTGTTTCTGATCCGAAGGTTCCCACCATTGCTTGCGTGGCCACAAGCTTGGCCCCGGGTGCTTCAACCAATTGCTCTGCGGCAGCACCCTATGTGTTGAAGCAGGCTGATTTGGATTCTGGTTCATTCTCCAACCAAGCCACCGCTTCGGGCACGCCACCCACTGGCCCACCGGTTACAGATTTGTCTGATCCGACAACGCCGGGCACAGGCCCCGGCAAGGATGACCCAACGGTTGTGAACCTTGTTGCAGCGCCTGCCATTGGCTTGGTTAAAACTGCCGGTGCCATAACTGATGTGAACACCAATGGCGTTCAAGATGCGGGCGACACGATTGCTTATAGCTTTACAGTTTCTAACCTTGGCAATGTGACGTTGAACCCAGTTTCGGTGACTGACCCGATGTTGGGCAGCGTTACGTGCTCGGCCACGGTTTTGGCTCCCACTGATACAACAACCTGTACAGCTCCAACCTATGTGTTGAAACAATCTGACATTAACGCTGGCCATGTGGCAAACCAAGCCACAGCCACAGGCAAGCCGCCCACTGGCCTTGCTGTCACAGATCTTTCAGACACAACAACACCCGGCGCTGGCCAGAACAATCCAACGGATGTTGCCATTAGCCAAACACCAAAAATTGGTTTGGTGAAAACTGCTGGCATTGTGACTGATGCAAACAACAACAGCAAAACTGATGCTGGCGATACCATTGCTTACACGTTCACTGTTTCGAACCTTGGCAACGTTACGCTGAACACTGTTGGTGTGACAGATCCGAAGGTTCCGAATATCACGTGTTTGGCTTCAACCTTAGCGCCCGGCGCTTCGACCACCTGCACATCGCCCACACCTTATGTGTTGACGCTTGCTGACATCAACGCAGGCTCTGTCACCAACCAAGCCACCGCATCTGGCACGCCACCCACTGGCCCTGCTGTCACCGACTTGTCTGACCCTGCAACCCCAGGCCCGGGCAATGATACGCCGACGGTTAGCCCCTTGGCACCTGTGTCTTTGGTTGGCTTGGTGAAAACTGTTTCCGCAATTGCCGACACAAATGGCAATGGCATTACCGATGCGGGCGACAAGGTTAGCTATGCCTTCACGGTTGAAAATATCGGCTCAACCACGCTTCATGGCATTGCTGTGAACGACAACAAGATTGGCCCTGTGGTTTGCTTGGCTACAACGCTTGCGCCGGGCGCACAAACCACCTGTTCGGGCGCTGCCTATGTGATTACGCAAGGCGATGTTGATCTGGGCCGCGTTATAAACCAAGCCACAGCCACTGCCCTTAACCCCGCAAATGTAAGCGTGAGCGACCTTTCTGATATTGCCACCTTTGGTTCTGGCGCTGGCAAAGACGATCCAACAGTCACGCCAATTTCACGCTTGCCACAAATTGGTTTGTTGAAAACCGCGGGTGCCATTGTTGATGCCAATGCTGACGGCAAGGTTGATGCTGGCGATACGATTGCTTACACATTTACACTGTCTAACCTTGGCAATGTTACGCTCAGCCCGGTTTCGGTCGTTGATCCAAAACTCCCATCCATCACTTGCGTTGCTTCATCGCTTGCACCTGCCCAAACCACAACATGCGCAGCGCCCGCACCTTATGTTCTGAAACAATCTGATCTGGATTCGGGCAGCTTCTCAAACCAAGCCACAGCTTCGGGCACGCCACCATCTGGCCCGGCAGTGACAGATCTTTCAGACCCCGTAACGCCGGGCCCTGGTGCTGGCAAAGATGACCCGACAGTTGTGACATTAACACCCGCCCCCGCCATTGGTTTGGTGAAAGCTGCGGGCATTGTGAACGACACGAACAGCAACGGCGTGCAAGATGCTGGCGATACGATTGCCTACACATTCACAGTATCGAACCTTGGCAATGTGACGCTCAATCCAGTCAGCGTTGTTGATCCGAAGGTTCCCAACATCACCTGTGTGGCAACGACGCTTGCACCTTTAGCAACAACAAGCTGTGCGCCAGCCTTGCCTTATACGATAACGCAGGCTGATATTAACGCAGGCTCAGTTTCCAACCAAGCAACTGCCACGGGCAAGCCGCCTGTTGGCCCCGTTGTGACAGATTTGTCTGATGCAACAACACCCGGCACTGGCCCGGGCAAAGATGATCCAACGGTCACATCTCTGAACCAAGTGCCAAAGATTGGTGTAGTGAAGCCTGTTGCAACTTTGGTTGATGCCAACGGCAATGGCCAACCTGATGCTGGCGAAATTTTGAATTATATTTTCAATGTTTCGAACTTGGGCAACGTAACCCTCACTTCAGTTTCGGTTCTTGATCCGAAGGTTTCGAATATCACTTGTGCTTCAACCACGCTGTTGGTTGGTCAATCAACAACCTGTGCAGGCACCGGCTATGTGATTACGCAAGTTGATATCGATGCAGGCAAAGTTACAAACCAAGCAACAGCTTCGGGCACCCCGCCCACTGGCCCTGCTGTAACCGACTTCTCTGATCCAACCACGACTGGCCCAACGGGTACTGCTGTGACCGTAACACCTTTGGTGCAAAAGCCAGCTGTTGGTTTGGTTAAGGTTTCAGGCGCTGTGATTGATGCCAATAATGACAGCCTGATCAATGTTGGCGATCAAATTAAATATACATTCAGTGTCACCAACATGGGCAACACCACGCTGACAAGCATTACCGTTGCCGACAATAAAATTTCAAATGTGATTTGCGCTTCCACCACATTGGCACCGGGTGGAGTTACATCATGCACGGGCACATTCTATATCATCACGCAAGCTGACGTGGATGCGGGCCAAGTGACCAACACGGCAAGTGTTGTGGCACAGCCGCCCGTTGGGCCGCAGGTATCTGATATTTCAGATCCGGTAACACCTGGTGTTGGCACTGACACACCAACAGTAACCAGCCTGACACCAACACCACTGATTGGTTTGGTGAAAACCGCAGGCACAATTATTGATACCAATGGCGATGCCACTTTGGATGCGGGCGACACCATTGCCTATACCTTCACTGTTTCCAATCTTGGCAACGTATCGTTGCACGGCATTGGCGTGACTGACAGCAAAGTAAGCCCCATCAGCTGCTTGGCCACAACGCTTAACCCATCTGCGTCCACCACTTGCACAGGCCCCGCCTATGTTATTACGCAGGCTGATATTGATGCCACGCAAGTGCAAAACCAAGCGACAACCACGGGCTTGTCGCCCACCAATGTTTCGACGAGCGATCTTTCAGACAACACAACTGCTGGCCCAGGCACCAATAATCCAACCATCACCAGCTTGGTGCCCACGGCCAACATTGGCGTGGTGAAAACTGCTGGATCAATCGTGGATGCCAATGCTGATGGCAAAGTGGATGCGGGCGACACGATTGCTTACACATTTACTGTTTCCAACATTGGCAACATAACTTTGAACAGCGTTGCGGTTACTGATCCGAAGGTTTCGGGCATCACATGTTTGGCCACAACTTTGGCACCTTCACTTTCAACTACATGCACGGGCGCTGCTTATGTGTTGACGCAGGCCGATGTTGATGCGGGCAAAGTTTCAAACCAAGCCACGGCTTCGGGCAAGCCACCCGTTGGCCCAGTTGTGACTGATTTGTCAGATGAAACAACGCCCGGCACAGGTGTTGGCAAAGATGACCCTACGGTTACCAATGTTCCACAAACGAAAATCATTGGCTTGGTTAAAGTTGCTGGGCCAATCGTTGACACAAATAAAAATGGCATAACAGATGTGGGCGATACGATTGCCTATACCTTTACAGTTTCAAATCTTGGCACCGTGACATTCAGCCTTGTTGGGGTTTCAGATCCGATGGTTCCTTCCATCACCTGTGCTTCAACAACCCTTGCACCCAATGCCACCACAACATGTTTGGCCGCAGCACCTTATGTGTTGACGCAGGCTGATATCAATGCGGGCAAAGTTACAAACCAAGCCACAGCAACAGGCAAGCCACCCTTTGGCCCTGATGTGAGCGATGTTTCAGACCCAACAACACCAGGCCCTGCAACAAACCAACCCACTGTAACGCTGCTGACGCCCCAACCCGCCATTGGTTTGGTGAAGGTTTCAAGCGGTGCCATCGACAGCAATGGCAATGGCATAACTGATGCTGGCGATACGATTAAATATACATTCAATGTGAGCAACATGGGCAATGTGACGCTGAGCCCGATCAGCGTGACTGATCCGAGTGTAGCAAGCATCGTGTGCTTAGTAACCAGCCTCGCACCGGGGCAAGCAACCACATGTTCAGGCGCTGATTATGTGATCACGCAAGCAGACATGGATTTGGGCCATGTGAACAATGCGGCCATTGCTTCGGGCACACCACCTTCTGGGCCTGTGGTTACGGATAATTCAGACCCGGTAACGCCCGGCACAATAGCCCAAGGCCCAACAATCACGCCACTTGTTTCCAAGCCAGCATTGACCTTGGTGAAGAACGAAAGTTTGGTTGGCCCAGTCAGCGTTGGTTCAGTGATCAACTATACATTCACTGTCACGAACAGTGGCAATGTGACGGTGAAAACGATCACGCTCAGCGATGCCGGTGCCACGATAACCAATGGCGGGCCAATAGCCAGCTTGGCACCGGGCGCTTCCGACACCATTACATTTATAGCCAACCATGTTTTGACGGCGGGCGACATTGCGGCAGGGCTTTATCAGAACACCGCCACAGTGTCTGGCATTCCAGCACCCACAGGGCTTGCCGCTGTTACGGCAACTGACAGTGTGAGCACGCCGCTTAATTTGAACTCTTCAATGTCGTTTACAAAATCTGGCGTGTTGGCCAACGGAACCGCCGTGCCGCCTGTTGCTGGCGATATTGTCAACTATTCCTTCGTTGTCACGAACACCGGCACATCAGCCTTGCATAATGTTAGCGTGTCTGATCCGCCGATTAATCTGGGCAGCTTGGTTGGCAATGAACGCACGGTTGCGTTGCTGGCCGGTGCCAGCGAACCTGTTGACCAATTTGCCACGGCCGACATTTCAAACGTGGGTAGCATTGAGCACCATTTTGGCGCCATTGAATCAGCAAAGCAATTTGTTGCAGCCCCTGATGTTCAAACCGAGTTGAATGTCTCTCGTCAATTGGTGCGCATGTCTGGCACAACGCCTGAGCTTGAAGTGGGCGACAAGATTGGCTTTGTCTACACACTGACCAATGCTGGCGATGCGGCCTTCCATAACATTGTAATCTCGCAACCCGATTCACAAGCCTATGGCGAAAGCCTCAGCCTGCTTTTGCCAAATGTGACAGATTCAGCCAGCGTGATTTATACGCGCAATGTGACGGCAGATGAAGTTGCATCAGGCCAAGTATTGTCCAACGCTTATGTTTTGGGCCATGTTCGTGGCCGCGCGATTATGACAGAAGTTTCTGGTGGGTTGCCCATCTCTGGCATTACATCTTATGAAACCTTTGCCACGGCATCGATAACACCTGCGGCGTTGCCTGTGTTGAACCCCGGTCAAGCTTTCACCTTTACCGCACCCTATCACTTAACTCAGGCTGATATTGATGCAGGGGTTATTCACAACACCGCAACAGCCACAGCGCTGAATGTGGCCGACCAAACTTTGACGCAAGTTGCCAAGGCTGATGTGACACTTGGCCAAAGCCCATCTGTTGGCATGGTGAAGCTTGGCTTCCTGCAATTGACTGGCCCAACGGCGGCCGTTGGCGATTTGATTAAATATGAATTTGATGTGACCAACACCGGCAATGTGACATTGACCAATCTGACAGTTGCTGATCCATTGCTGACTGTTTCAGGCGGGCCAATTGCTTCGCTGGCACCGGGTGTGACAGACAAGGTTACATTCACCGCAACCCATGCCTTGGTGTTGGCCGATATCAACGCTGGCCATTATGATAACCAAGCTTCTGTAACAGCAACGCCGCCAACGGGTGCTGATCTTATCGTTGCATCAGACTTTGCTGATCCAACACAACATCGCCCCACCGTTGTGACGCTGACACCTGATCCAAAGATTGCGCTGTTGAAACAGGTTGCCAGTGTGACCAGTGGCAGTGGCCCAGCGCATGTGGGCGACATCATCACCTATAAGTTCACCATTAAGAACGTTGGCAATTTGACGCTGAACAAAGTTGTGGTGACTGATCCGTTGATGACGGGCGCACCCAATGTGATCATTGGCACACTGTTCAACAACTTCTTGCCCGGCCAAACCGACACAAGCTTCACTGGCACATATACAGTGACGCAAGCTGATGTTGATAAGGGTGAAGTGACCAATACGGCAACCGTAACTTCTGAAGCGCCCGATGGGGGTTTGGTTCAAGACAGTTCAGACCCCGGCGTGTTTACGGGCAACAGCCCCACCATTCAGCCTTTGGCCCAAGCACCGAAGATTTCGCTCGTCAAGAAATACATCACCTATGACGACAACAATGCCAATGGCATTCTGGATGTGGGCGACAAGCTGCATTACACATTTGCCATTCAAAATATGGGCAATGTGACGCTGACCAATATTACGTTGAGCGATTTGCTGGCTGGCGCAGTTGTGGCGGGTGGGCCAAGTGTTGGAACGCTTATTCCCGGTGCTATTGATAGCAACACATTCACCGCAACTTATGTTGTGACAGCAGCCGATATTCCAGCAGGGCAAGTGAGCAACCAGGCCGTGGTTTCGGCCACAGCACCAGGCGCTGTGGTGGTTTCAGCAAATTCAGACAATTCCAACCCCAATGCGGTTAACCCTGCACCCACCATCACACCGATTGTGGTGAAGCCTGCAATTTCTGTGATCAAGCTGCCACCCACATGGACAGATGTGAACACCAATGGTTTGACCGATGCCAACGACACTTTGACTTATAAGTTCAAGGTGAAAAACACCGGCAACGTTACGCTGACCAATGTGACTGTGACTGATATTGACCCTGCTGTTACAATCAGCGGCACACCGATTGCCACGCTGACTGCGGGCAGCGAAGACACAACCACATTCACTGCAACCTATGTGTTGAAGGCCAGCGATGTGAATGCGGGCTTCTATAACAACCAAGCAACGGCGTTTGGCTTCTCACCCAGCAATGTGAAGGCATCCGATCTTTCAGATCCGGCTGATTATACCAAGGATGCTGTAACGCCATTTAGCATTGGCACCACGCCGGGCATGGCTGTGATCAAGGCCTTTTCCAAATTTGTGGATGGCGTTGGTGCCACTGTCACGACGCCTGTGGCCGGCGGCAGCATTGTTTATTCCATCAGCGTTAAAAACACCGGCAACGTGGCGTTGAAGAACATCACGCTGACCGATGTGAATGGAACACTTGCGGGCGGCACGTTGGCCAGCCTGCCCGTGAACACCACAGACACCACAAGCTTTACGGCAACGCATGTGATTACCAATGCCGATATTGTGGCGGGTGGTGTTTCCAACCAAGTGAAAGCCCAAGGCTTGACGGTGAATACCAATGCTCCCGTGTCTGATCTGTCTGATCCTATCGATCCGACTTTGGATAACCCGACATTTGTGGCGCTGTCTTCTGTGCCAGGGCTTGCTGTTGTGAAAAAAGCAACTGTACAAGATTTGAACGGCAATGGCCTGAATGATGCTGGCGATAAAATTATCTACACATTCACAGTGATCAACACGGGCAATGTGGTGCTCTATGATGTGAAGCTTGCCGATGTGAACGCTGCTCTGGTTCCGCTTGGCGGATCGATCGCCAGCTTGGCGGTTGGTGCAAGCGACACAACCACGTTTACGGCAAGCCATGTTGTAACCCCTGCTGAAGCAGCCTCGGGCAGCTATTCAAACCAAGCCACGGCAACAGCGGCTTTGGTTGTGGCTGGGCCTGTCGCAGTCAATGCAGTTTCAGACGCGACTGGAATTACGGCCACGCCATTGCCCACCATTGTGACGCTGACCACGGCTGCACCAAGCTTTACCAAAACGGCTGATCGCTCTGAGATCAAACGCGGCGAGCAGGTGCTTTATACGATCACGGGCAACAGCCTTAGTGCTGGGCCCTATAACGTGACAGACATCATGCCCCCGGGCTTTGGCTTTGTTGCAGGTTCAGCCACTGTGAACGGTGTTGCGGCTGTGCCCACAGTCAATGCATCCAGCATTGTGTTCAACCCCGTGAATTCGGTTGGTGGCAAAATTGTCGTCACGTTGAAGCTTCTGGCTTCAACCACGCTGAGTGGCGGCAAGTTTGTCAACAATGCGCGGCTGATTGATCCGACAACGAGCACTGTTCTTGCCGTGGCCCAAGCCAGTGTTGAGATTGTGGCTGAGCCGGTGTTTGATTGCAGCGACATTATTGGCCGCGTGTTTGATGACAAAAACGGCAATGGCTATATGGATGATGGTGAGCCAGGCTTGCCCGGCGTTCGCCTTGTGACGCTGAACGGAGTGTTGATCACCACCGATGCAGAAGGCCGCTATCATGTGCCTTGTGCCGCAATTCCTGATGCTGCCATTGGTTCAAACTATCTGTTGAAGCTTGACACAAGAACATTGCCCACTGGCTATAAGGTAACCACTGAAAACCCCGGCGATGTGCGCGTAACACGCGGCAAAGTGACGGTGTTGAACTTCGGCGCAAACTTTGTGCATGACGTGAAAGTGGATGTGAATGGCCGCGCCTTTGATGGTGATGGCGTTGACTTAACGTCGCGTTGGCAAACTGGCATCAACAAGCTTTGTATTATCCTTGCAAAGAACCAATCGCAGCTTCTGTTGGTTTACCATCAGAGTGCTGAATCTGGCGAATTGGTCCAAGCGCGCATCGATAATCTTGCAACGCAAGTTCACGATCAATGTGATGGCGACAAGCCCGTCAAAATTAAAACACGAATTGAAGAGGGCAAATAATGCGGGGGCGCACTTATAAACTCACTCTGAAATCAGGCATCGCTGGCTTAGCGTTGCTGGGGGTGATGGCGCTTGCCCAACCTGCATTTGCGGCCAATGATTTGCCGTTTTCAATTTCAGTTGATGGCCAACAAGTTGATGGCAGCGGGAAAATTATTGATAAAAGCAAAGTGGCTGATGCGGCTTTGAATGGCGTTGATATTCAGGTGAAATTTGATGGCCTTGGTGTGAAGCCCATCTTGAATGTTTCAACCTTCCCCATCCAAGTAAATTTTCAATCGGGCGAAACCATTCGCTTCTTGGCCAGCTTTAATTATGCGGCGTGGATTAACCGTGGCGAAATTATTATCTATGATCGCACCGGACGTGATCAGTCGCGCAAAGTTGCGGTTGTGCCCATTGATGCGTCAGGCGCTGCCGAATGGCAGATGCCTGCTGATGCACCAAGCGACATGGATTATGTTTTGCGGGTTTATGACGACCAAGGCCGCTTTGATGAAACCCGCGCCTTGCCCATTAGACATGGCGCTGCAAAACTTGTGAATGGCCGCAACCCAGACGCAGCCGTAGCACCCGGCTATGGCGAAGACCGCACTGAAACACGCAACATCAGCGTGTTTGGCGGGGCCATCACAGTTTATGGCAAGAATGTTCCTGAAGGCCACGATGTGCGCGTGATGGGCGAGCCTGTTCCGGTTGATAATAAAAACAGCTTTGTTATTCAGCGCGTGTTGCCGCCTGGCGCACATTCGGTTGATGTTTCAGTTTTGCAAAATGGCAAGGGCTTAAATTTCACCCGTGAAATTGACGTGCCCGAAAATGAATGGTTTGGCGTTGCCTTGGCCGACTTAACCGTTGGACACAATTTTGGCAGCGGCATTGTTGAACACACGGGCGTTGATGAATTTCCAGGAACCTGGACACGGGGCCGCGCTGCTTTCTATTTGAAGGGCAAAATTAAGGGCCAATATATTTTAACTGCCTCGGCCGATACGGGCGAAGGCACATTGCAAGATATGTTCACAGGCCTTGATGGCAAAGACCCGCGTTCATTCTTAAAGCGGATTAATCCCAACGATTATTATCCGGTTTATGGCGATGATTCCACTTCGTATGAAGATGCGCCCACACGCGGCAAATTTTATGTGCGTTTTGAAAAAGGCCCAAGCGCCGTGATGTGGGGCAATTTCAAATCCAACATCACGGGCACGCATTTTATGGAATCATCGCGCGCACTTTATGGTGCAAGCGGGGTTTATCGTTCTGATGCCGTGACCAAAGATGGCAATGCCAAGCTGGGTGCTGATGTTTATGCAGCCCAACCGGGCACGGCACCTGCGACAGATATTTTCCGTGGCACGGGTGGTTCAGCCTATTTTATGAAGCACCAAGACATTACGGCTGGATCAGAAATCATCAGCATTGAAGTGCGCAATGCGGTGACAGGCTGGGTGGTTGATCGACGTCAATTGACAACGGTGACGGATTATCGCTTCGACCAGATTAACGGTGTTTTGATTTTAAACTCGCCTTTGGCGTCAACCACCTCTTCTGGCTATGAACAATATGTTGTGGCCCATTATGAATATCAGCCCGTTGCCAGTGATACGGGCGGCTATGTGTTTGGCGGCCGTGCGCAAGCGTGGGCTGGCGAACATGTGCGCGTTGGCGTGACAGGCCTTCGTGAAAAGCAGCAAACGGCTGATCAAACCGTGGTGGGTGCTGATGTTCGTGTGCAAAGTTCTAAAGACACTTATGTCGAAGGCGAAGTTTCACATTCTGAAGGCCCGGGCTTTGGCACATCCTATTCGATTGATGGTGGTTTAAGTTTGCAAAACAATGGCGCATCGGGTGCCATTGGCAAACCCGCCAATGCGTGGCGGGTTGAAACGGGTGCTTCACTTGAAGAGCTTACCCACGGCAATGCCACGGGCCATGTGGGTGCAGCTTATGAGCATTATGAAGCTGGCTATTCATCACCCACAGTTCAAGCTGGAAGCGACACCACAAAATGGGGCGTTGATGCCGATGTGAAAGTTGCAACGGGTTTTGGATTGCGCGGCACTTATAGTGAAAGTGATGTTGCTGCCTCTGGCGTTTCACGCCAAGGTGATGTTCGCGCCAGTGTTGCCACATCTGAACATGTGACCGTTGAACCCTATGCCCGCTATACCGAGCAGACGGGTACAGCCGTTGCCACAACGCAAAACGGTGTACGTGCTGATGTTGGCACGAAAATGATTTATCGGTGGAGCGAAGATGCACAAGCCTATGTGTTTGTGCAAGGCACTGTGGCCCAGACCGGAACCATGTTGCGCGATGACCGCGTTGGTGTTGGCGTTAAGAAAAAGATTACAGACCACATCACAACCTTGGCTGAAGTTTCAGAAGGCACGCAGGGCATCGATGTAACAGGGGCCATCGATTATGCACCAACGGCAGATGATCATTATACGCTTGGATATCGCCGCGATGCATTCCGCAGCACAGCGACAAGCACGCCCTATACTTTAACGGGCGACGATTTTGGCACATTCACCTTGGGCACACGCCACCGCTTTAATGAACAGTGGATGGCCTATTCAGAAAACAACTTCGATTTCTTTGGACAACGCCGAACCCTCACCAATACTTATGGCGTTGAATATACCCCAACAACTGAATGGAAGATTGATGGTGGCGTTGAAATTGGCCGGGTGATTGATAACACCCTGAATAGCCTGAACATTAAAAACCCTGATCTCTATCGTGAAGCTGGTTCAGTTTCAGCCACCTATCACAACAAAGAGGGTTTTGACGGCAAGTTGAAACTTGAAGTTCGCCATGATGCCACCGATGATGGCACAAGCGAAGTGATGGCCTATTTGCTGCAAGTGGGGCTTGGCGAAAAAATGTCTAAAGATTGGCGCGCTTTGGCCAATTTGGATGTGGTGATAGCTGATGCCAACACTGATGTAAAAGATAGCGCCTATGTTTCGGGTGTTGTTGGTTTTGCTTATCGGCCAGCAGCCAATGATCGTTTGAACGCCTTGGTGAAATATAACTTCCTTTATGATAATCCCGGTGATGGCCAGGTTACGGCAGATGGCACAACATCAAGCCCTGCGCAGATTTCACACATATTCTCTGCTGATGCGACGTATCAGCTGACGCAAAAGATTGCCATTGGTGGCAAATATGGTTTCCGCATTGGTGAAATTCGAGATCGCACGCCGGGTTCGGGCTGGGTTGCATCGCAAGCGCATTTGGGCATTTTGCGGCTTGATTATCATTTGGTGAATGAATGGTCGGCTGTGGTTGAAGGCCGGGCCATGTGGTCGCCCGAAACCCAGCAAACGGATTTAGGTTTTGTGGCCGCCATCTATCGGCAAATTGGCGACAATTTCAAAATGGGCATTGGCTATAACTTCGGTGATTTCAGCGATGAACTGAGCCACATCAACCATGATAATCATGGGGTGTTTATCAATTTGATCGGCAAATTCTAAGATTTGAAAATTTTTGGGGCTCAGGCTAAAGAGTGGTCATGACCCCCAAACAAGCTCCATCGATCAATGATTTGCGCCGCCTTTATAAAGCCCGTGTGCCGCGGATGTTTTATGATTATTGCGAAACCGGATCATATAGCACTGGCACATTTCAAGACAACACCACTGCGTTTGATAAATATAAGCTGCGCCAACGCGTTGCTGTGAACATTGATAACCGCGTGCTGAAAACCAAAATGGTGGGCCAAGATGTGGCCATGCCTGTGGCACTTTCTCCCATCGGTTCGGGTGGGATGAACCGTGCTGATGGTGAGATTTTGGCATGTCGGGCGGCAGAGAAATTTGGTGTGCCCTATACGCTTTCAACCATGAGCATTTGTTCCATTGAAGAAGTGGCAAAGCATGTTGAAAAGCCGTTTTGGTTTCAGCTTTATGTGATGCGCGACAGGGGCTTTGCCACAAATCTGGTGAAACGTGCCAAGGCGGCAAAATGTTCGGCCTTGGTTTTAACACTTGATTTGCAGATTTTGGGCCAGCGCCATTTGGATGTGAAGAACGGATTGTCATCACCGCCGAAATTAACGCTGCCCAATATCATCAACATGATGACCAAGCCCCGCTGGTGCCTGGGCATGCTTGGCACAAAAAATCGCCAGTTCGGCAATATTGTGGGCCACGCCAAGGATGTGAAAGATATTGCATCGTTGAATGAATGGGCCAACCACCAGTTTGACCAAACGCTGGATTGGAGCTCGGTTGAATTTATTCGAAAGCTGTGGGACGGTAAATTGATCTTGAAGGGCATCAATGATGTTCAGGATGCGCGCATTGCGGCTTCGCTTGGCGCTGATGCAATTATCGTTTCGAACCACGGCGGGCGCCAATTGGATGGCACATTTGCCACGGTGGATATGTTAGGCCCGATCGTTGATGCGGTGGGCGACAAAATTGAAGTGCATTTTGATTCAGGCATTCGCTCCGGCATTGATGTGATGAAGGCCATGGCGCTGGGAGCAAAAGGCACATACATCGGGCGGGCCTATATTTATGGTTTGGGTGCAGGCGGTGAGGCTGGTGTTACCCGCGCGCTTCAAATTATTTATAAAGAGCTTGATACAACCATGGCGCTTTGTGGCGAGCGTGATATTCACAATGTGGGCCGGCACAACTTGGCCATGCCTTTGGCTACGCATGATCTCAGTGCAATGAATGCCGCTATTCATGCCCCTGCAAAACCGCGTCGCACCAAACGGTGAACTTTTTGCCGTGCCATTCCGTGGCACGATGATGGGCAATCGCGGGGGCAAATTTCATCGCGATGATAAAACTTTGGTCAAGCGCCGCTGGGCTTCAACGCATTGGATCTGTTGTGAGCTGCATTGGAAAAACCACCACCATGAACCCATGGGGCAGGGTTATACATCATTGTTTTTTTTGGATGAGGTGACAGCACTGGCGGCTGGGCACAGGCCATGTTTTTTCTGCCGTCGAAAAGAGGCCATGGCCTTTCTGGGTGGCAGGCGGGTTGAAGACTTCGACAAGGCCCTTCATCAGCAAAGATTGTTGGGGCCACAAGATGCAGGTTCGGAAATTTTACCCGATGGTGCGATGGTTGAAAGCAATGGATTGGTTTTTGCCAAATGCCGCGCTATGTTTCTGCAATGGTCTTTTGCTGGCTATAGTGGCACTAAAACATCACTCGCCAATTTTAAAATTTTGACACCGCCGTTAATCATCGGCATTCTGGCTTCAGGATATAGGCCGCGCTGGCACATATCTGCGCAACAATGGGACGCAACATGAAACTTCTTCGCTATGGCCCCAAGGGCAAAGAAAAACCTGGCATTCTTGATAAAAACGGAAATATCCGTTCGCTGCACAAAGTGATTGATGATTTGGACGGCGCTGCCATCACGTCTGCTGGCCTTGCCAAATTGAAAAAGCTTGATCTGGCAAAATTGCCATTGGTGAAGGGCAAGCCCCGTATTGGTGCTTGTGTGGCCAACCCGCAAAAGTTCATCGCCATTGGCCTCAACTATTCTGACCATGCCGCTGAATCTGGCATGACAGTGCCGCCAGAACCCATTGTGTTCACCAAGCAGGTCAGCTGTGTTTGTGGCCCTAATGACACCATTACAATTCCACCAAAATCGGAAAAATCAGATTGGGAAGTGGAGCTTGGCGTCATCATCGGGCGCAAGGCCAAAAATATTAAAGAGGCTGATGCGCTGAAACATGTGGCGGGCTATTGCACCATCAACGATCTTTCTGAACGTGGTTTTCAAACGGAACGCCATGGCCAATGGACCAAGGGCAAATCATACGACACGTTCGGCCCCATCGGGCCTTATCTGGTCACACGCGACGAGGTGAAAGACCCACAGAATTTGCACATGTGGTTGGAGCTCAACGGCAAGCGTGTGCAAGATGGCAACACGAAAACCATGGTTTATGGCGTGGCTTATTTGGTGGCCTATCTCAGCCAGTTTTTCACGCTGAATCCCGGTGATATTATCACCACAGGCACACCACCGGGCGTGGGCATGGGCATGAAGCCGCCGCAATATTTAAAGCCGGGCGACAAAATGGTCATTTGCATTGAGGGCTTGGGCACACAGCGGCAAAAGGTTGTGCGCGACAAGTGAAGCGGCTAGAAGCCCGCCCATGAATGACAAACCCAAAACCTTCAAGCCCAAGGCCCGCGTGGCCAAAGGCTTTCGTGATATTGACGCCGATGAAATTCGCGGCACACGCGCCATGTTGGCCACAATCCAACGGGTTTATGAATCCTATGGCTTTGAGCCGATTGAACAACCCTTCATTGAATATACCGATGCCTTGGGCAAATTTCTGCCTGATCAAGACAGGCCCAATGCTGGCGTGTTTTCGTTTCAAGATGAAGATGAACAGTGGCTTTCGTTGCGCTATGATTTAACAGCTCCGCTGGCTCGGTATTATGCCGAGAATAATCAAAAGCTGGCCAACCCGTTCCGCAGCTATCGCCAAGGCTGGGTGTTCCGCAATGAAAAGCCAGGGCCAGGCAGGTTCCGGCAGTTCATGCAGTTTGATGCGGATACCGTGGGCAGTTCGTCGCCCGCAGCAGATGCCGAAGTGTGCATGATGGCCGCCGATACTATGGAAGCGCTGGGGATTGAGCGCGGGTCGTATGTCATTCGGTTCAGTCACCGTGGACTACTTGATGGTTTCCTCGAAGTGATCGGAATTAGAGACGACAAAAGTAAGCTTGGCGTGCTTCGCACGATTGATAAGCGCGATAAAGTAACCGAAGCTGGTTTTCGCGATCTCCTAGGAATGGGCAGGAAAGATGATAGCGGTGCATTTATTGAAGGGAACCACCTTGATGAGTGGCAAACATCGGCGATCATTCAATTTCTTGCCGTGAGAGTAGTCCAGAAACCTGCAAATCAAGCGGAGAACGACAACGCAGCTTTAGGTTTGGGATCAATTCCGGCTTTGCTCGAGCGTGAACTTGACGCTTCAAGCAATCCAAAGTTCATGATTGCGATGACTGAACTCGCCAATATCGCTGACCTTTGTAGTAAGGCTGACTATGGTAAAGATCAGATCCGATTTGATCCTACAGTTGTTCGTGGTCTCGAATATTACACAGGCCCTGTGTTCGAATGCGAATTGCTGATGGAAACCAAAGACGAAAAAGGGAACCCCGTTCGTTTCGGGTCTGTCGGTGGTGGTGGGAGGTATGATGATTTGGTGGCGCGGTTTACGGGCCAGCAAGTTCCGGCCACGGGTTTTTCCATTGGTGTTTCACGGCTCTATTCGGCGCTGAAACTTGTGGGCAAGGCTTCCACCCAAGAAACGCTTGGCCCTGTTGTGGTAACGGTGATGGATAAAGACCGCCAAGGTGATTATTGGAAATTTGTGCAAGATCTTCGCGCCGCTGGCATTCGCGCTGAAATGTATATCGGCACATCAAACTTCGGCAAACAGATGAAATATGCTGATAAACGGGCGGCACCACTGGTTATTATTCAAGGTGGCGATGAAAAAGCCAAAGGCGAAGTGACAATTAAAGATTTGCGTTTGGGTTCTGAACTGGCTTCAGGCATTGAAACACGCGAAGAATATGCCAGCCAACGTTTGGCGCAGGTGACTGTGGCGGAGAGTGAGTTGGTGGCCCAAGTGCAGAAGATGTTGGCGCTGTGACAACCAAAGGCACCTCATCCGGCCTTCGGCCACCTTCTCCAAAGGAGAAGGGCGAAACTTCAAACACCCTTCTCCTTTGGAGAAGGTGCCCCGAAGGGGCGGATGAGGTTTCTTTCTAATGGCTGGCCGCACTTCCACTCAACGAGCATCTCTCGAACGCCAGAACGCTGCCATCATGGCGGTGTTTGAACGTGCTGGCTTTGAGCAGATTGCGCCTGATATTATTCAGCCAGCAGATATATTTCTGGAACGTTCGGGCGAGGATATTCGTGCGCGCACATTTGTGTTTAATGATCCTGACGGAAACGAACTCTGCTTGCGGCCAGACTTAACTGTGCCTGCCTGTCGCTTTCATTTAAGCCACGCGGCAAAACCAGAAGCTGAGGCGCGTTATTCTTATTTGGGCCCGGCGTTTCGCTTTCCGGATGAAAAGCTTTCGCCACAAGAATTCACCCAAGCGGGGCTTGAATGGTTTGCCGCTGCTGATGCCGTTCACGCCGAAGCACGGATTTTGAAATTGGCAATTTCAGCGTTGGAAGCCGCTGGCGCATCTGGCCTGAAAGTAACGTTGGGTGATGTTGGCTTGTTTGCAAGTTTGCTCAGCGATACAAAAATGCCTGATCGGTGGCGCAGGCGGTTGCAACACCAATTTTGGCGGCCAGAAGCCTTTAGAAATTTGCTTCGTGGATTTGCCACGCCGCATTCGAAAAACCGCACCAGCATTTCCGATGTGATTGATACGATTGGCGCTGATGCGCAAACAGCGGCGCTGGCTTGGATCGATCACAACAATGTTGTCATGCAAGGCACGCGTTCGCTTGATGAAATTGCAGCGCGGCTTTCAGAAAAACATTTAGACAGGTCTGAAGCGCCATTGCAGCAAGCAGCAGTTCAAACCATCGAAACGTATTTGGGCATTGAGGGCAGTGCTGTTGATGTTGCCGCTTCTCTCAATGCGCTTGAAGCAGGCGCGGAATATGCGCAATCCGTTGCCCACTACCAAAAGCGTTTGGACGCCATGGAAGAGCAGGGGTTAAACCCCAAACGTTTTTTCTTCTCGGCCAATTTTGGGCGTGAGATTGAATATTACACTGGCTTTGTGTTTCAAATTGAAGCTGTGATCGGCAATGAAATCGTAAGCCTTGCGGGTGGCGGGCGTTATGATGAATTGCTTTCAGATTTGGGCGCACCTACAAAAATTTCGGCCATTGGCTGTGCCATTCACACCGAACGTTTGGCGATGGTGCTGGCATGAGCATTCTTACACTGGCCATTCCGTCCAAAGGCCGCTTGATGGAACAGGCGCAGAGCCTTTTGGAAAAATCTGGTTTCGGCATTGAACGCATTGGATCTGATCGCGGCTATCGTGGGCGCTTAACAGGCATTGATGGTGTCGAAATTGCGTTTTTATCGGCTTCAGATGTTGCTGCCGCTCTGAAATCGCGGGAAGTTGATTTAGGCATCACTGGCGAAGATTTGCTGCGTGAAGCAATTGCGCCGGACGATAAATCTGCTGATGTTCTTTTGCGCCTCAATTTCGGCCCGGCCAACGTTGTTGTGGCGGTTCCTGATTGTTGGCTTGATGTGGCCCAGATGGCGGATTTGGAAGATGTGGCCCAGCAGTTTTATAAAACCCATGGGCGGCGCATGCGGGTTGCCACAAAATATTTAAATTTAACACGGCGGTTTTTTGCGGCCCATGGCGTTGCCGGTTATCGCATTGTGGAAAGTTTGGGCGCCACTGAGGGTGCGCCTGCCGCGGGAAGTGCGGAATTGATTGTGGATATCACCACCAGTGGTTCAACCCTGAAAGCCAATGCTTTGAAGATTTTGGATGATGGTTTGATCCTTTCTTCATGTGCAATACTGGCTGGAACGGCACAATCTTTGGTTGCAAAAAAGACTGAAACCCTCGTCAAAGCGCTTCAATTGCAACTTTTTAGTACGAAATAACCTAGACCCCAAATAAACACGGGATCAAATACTCGCGGAAATTGCACTTGGTCTGATTTCTTGTAGGCTGCCAACACGTTAGCAGAGATTTTCTTGGTTGAGCGCTCGACTCATTAAATTGTTGCCTGCTCGAAGATGATATCGCCCCCGGTATCTTTCGATCTATAGCAGCGGTTTCGTCGCCTCGGCCGAGGTGGGCCTGCGGGAAACTGCAGGCCCACACCTTTGATTTAAAAATGAAATTTAGGCCAAAGGGACAGGCTTGTGTTTGTGTTTTACAACAAGCAAAGTTGGCACAGAAATGCCCAAAAGAATGAAGGCCAGCGGCACTGAAAACAGAAAGCCCACCTTGGCAAAGCCTATTGCACCCAAAATGCCGCCACATAAATAAGACGAAACGAGTTGCAACAGCGTTGCAAATTTTTGCCAATTGGGTTTGGTTTCTACACGCTTTGAGGTTAACCAAAATAAGGCGCGTCCGGCTTCAATTCCGATATCAGTCACCATGCCTGTCACATGCGTGGTTCTTACGCGCGTTTTAGAAAGCTTGGTGATGGTGGCATTTTGCATGCCCATGATGCAACACAGAAAAACAATTTGCAGTGACACGCCCCAGTTGCCCGAAAAGGCAAAACCCAAAAGGGCTATGCCTTGCACCATGATGGGCAAGGCATATTGGTGGCGGGTGCGCCCAAGGCGTGACCAGATGACCAATAGCGAACTGAGTGTTGCGCCAATAACGAAAGCGATAATTGCGCTTAATGCTGCAACGGCTATTGCAAAATGACCATCGGCGATATTGTCGGCCACCTGCGAAAGATAGCCTGTCATGTGTGACGTGTATTTGCCGATGGCAAAAAAACCGCCAGCGTTTACAGCGCCTGCAACACCCGCCAAGAGCGTTGCCAAGATGCGATCTGTCAACGTTGTTCGGCGGTGCGCCACCAAAGCCATGGTTATTGCAACAAAGCCTCTGCGCCTATTTCGCGGAGCCTTGGAGAAGGGAGTTGCTAAAGACTGTTCGTTCAATTCCATACAAGATTATGCAAAACCGTAGCGAAGTTTGCAAGGCTGGTTCGGGGGCCATTTTATTGCATCCAAAGCGTTGCCAGACGCGCTATGTTTCACCACGAATCAACGGAGAGTTGCGATGTCTTTCAAGATCCTTGCCTCAGTGGCGCTTGTTTTTGTTCAAACCACAATGGCGCAAGCGGCGGTTAAATGTGGCACAACAGCCGAAGGCTTTGACAAATTTTTGGGGCAGATAAAAAAAGAAGCCGCCGGGCAGGGCATCAGCGGCCAAGCTTTGGCCGTTCTTGATACGGTGCACTATGATCAATCGGTGATTAAAAGAGACCGCGGGCAAAATGTTTTTGCCCAAAGTTTTTTGCAATTTTCAACACGCATGGCATCTGATGCGCGCATTACCAAAGGCCGCGCTTTGATTGCACAAAACAAGGCGACATTTGATGCGGTTTATCAACAATATGGTGTGCCTGCGCCGGTGATCACGGCGTTCTGGGCGTTGGAAACCGATTTTGGTGCTGATATTGGGCATTCTCCCACCGTGCAATCATTGGTCACTTTGGCGTGGGATTGCAGACGACCTGAAAAATTTCGGCCACAGATTATTCCGGCTTTGACGCTTATTCAAAAAGGTGATTTGTCGCCCGCTGAAATGCAAGGCGCTTGGGCAGGGGAGATTGGCCAGACGCAATTCATGGCCTATGACTATGCCACAAGCGGCGTTGATTTTGACCAAGATGGCCGCGTGAATTTGCGCGATTCAATTCCGGATGTGATTGCTTCTACCGCCAATCTTTTAAAAAAAGGCGGCTGGCTAGCAGGCCAACCTTGGTTGCAGGAAGTAAAGCTGACAGCCGATTTGCCCTATGAAAAAGCTGATCTGGCGATATCATTGCCGCGCGCGCAATGGGCAAAATGGGGCGTTGTTTCTGCTGGTGGAAAGCCGCTGAAGGCTGATGCCACGGCCGCAGCGCTGTTGTTGCCCATGGGCAAAGATGGGCCTGCATTTCTGGCCTATCACAATTTCACCACCGCCTATTTGAAGTGGAATGAAAGCCTGGTTTATTCAACCACTGCGGCCTATCTGGCCACGCGCATTGCGGGTGCGGGGCCTGTTAGCCCTGGCCGTGCGGCGGTGCATGTGCCCACTTATGAGCAAGTTGTGGCCTTGCAAAATGCTTTGACCGCCAAGGGTTATGACGTTGGCAAATCTGATGGCAAGATTGGTTCAGGCACGCGCGCAGCTGTGAAGGCCGAACAACTTAAAATGGGCTGGCCCGCCGACAGCTATCCCACCCCTGAATTTATTTCAAAACTTTTGGGGCAATAATCACTCGGCAGCTTTGGCCAGATGTGGCGTCTCAATAACGCGCATGGGTGGATCTTTTGGTTTTTTGTCAGCGCCGGAGAACAGGCCTGACAATTTTTCCATATAGATATAAAGCACCGGCGTGATGAACAGTGTCAAAGCCTGAGACACAATCAAACCACCCACCACGGCAACGCCCAAGGGCTGACGCAGCTCCGAGCTGGCGCCTGTGGCCAGTGCAATGGGCAATGCACCCATCAACGCGGCAAGGGTTGTCATCATAATGGGCCTGAACCGCATCAAACAGGCTTTGTGAATGGCGTCTTGTGCTGCCATGCCATCACGCCTGAGTTTAATGGCAACGTCGATCATCATAATGGCATTCTTTTTTACAATGCCAATCAACATCAGAATACCAATCACGGCAATGATCGAAAGGTCAAAACCACCGATATAGAGCGCAAACAAAGCGCCTGCAGCAGCAGCCGGAAGGCCCGACAAAATTGTCAGTGGGTGAATGAAGCTTTCATAAAGCATGCCCAAAATCAGATAGATGGTGACAATGGCCCCGAGGATGAGCCAGCCCTGGCCTGCCGTTGAATCTTGGAACGTTTTGGCTGAGCCATAATAGCCTGTGGTAACGCTGTTGGGCCAGTTGAGATCGGCTTTTAGCTTGGTCACTTCAGCCGTTGCTGTGCCCAAGGCTACGCCTTGGGGCAAGTTGAAGGATATGGTGACAGAGGGCAATTGGCCCAATTGGTTGATTGACAGAGCGCCGTTGCCGCGTTCGATGTGCGAGAATGCACCAAGCGGAATTAGTGTGCCGCTTGCAGAAGCCACCTGCAATGTTTGCAATCGCTCTGGCGACCAATCGGTTTTGGGATCAAGTTCAGCGATGACTGAAAAACTGTTGCCGCCTGAATAGATGGTTGAAACTTGTTGGCCGCCAAGGCCTGCATAAAGGGTTGAACGCAAGGTGGTTGAACTTACCCCAAGGGCTTGCATTTTTTCACGGTCCACCACCAAATGGGCTTGTTGAGCGGTGTTTTGTGCATCTGAATTTACGTCTGCAAAAAAATCATGGTCTTTCGTCATAGCGTCAAGAAGTTTGCCAGACCATGAATTCATCTGATCATAGTCTAGTGCCTGCACCACCAACTGGTTGGCGCTGGCACCGGGCCTTGCACCAATTGATAAGTTTTGCGTGGGGTTGGCGTTGGCAGTGATGCCGGGAATGCTGTTCAAAATTTTGCGCAAATCTGTCAACACGGTTTGCAAGTTGCCGCGCTGGTCTTTGGGCTTTAACTCCACAAACATGCGGCCTGAATTCATGGCCCCGGTGTTTGAACCCACGGTTGAAGCCACATGCGCAATGCCGGGATATTCACTGACTTTTGCGGCCAGTTTATCTTGCAGCACTTTCATGTTTGTATAAGAAATATCTTGGCGGCCTTGGGTTGAAATTTGCAACTGGCCAATGTCTTCCGTGGGGAAGAAGCCTTTGGGCAAGGTGTTAAACATAAACACGGTGGCATAAACCGAGGCGAGGAAAACTAAAAACACCACGGGGTGGAATTTCAGACACACATTTAGCATCCACTCATAACCCCGTGTGAGCCCGTTCAACAGCATTTCAAAAAAGCGGCCGAGAAGGCCCGGTGTGTGATCTTCGCTTAAAATACGTGAAGCCATCATGGGGGTGAGCGTGAGGGACACAAACATTGACACCAAGATGGCCACAGTGACCACCACAGCAAATTCGTTGAATATGCGGCCAATCACACCGCCCATCAGCAGCACAGGGATGAAGACGGCAACAAGCGAAACCGAAATCGACAAAATGGTAAAGCCAACTTCAGAGGCACCAGCAATGGCTGCCTCAAACGGGCCTTTGCCTTCTTCTTCCATATGGCGAACAATGTTTTCCATCATCACAATGGCATCATCCACCACAAGGCCCACAGCCAGCGTGATGCCCATCAGTGAAACGTTGTCGATGGAGAAATTCAACAGATACATAATGCCAAGCGTTCCGATCAATGAGATGGGCACAGCGATGGCTGGAATGATGGTGGCGCGCAGCGAGCGGATGAACACATAAACAATGGCGATGACCAGAAGAATAGTAATAAGCAGCGTTATTTCAGCATCATAAACCGAAGCTTTTACAGACGCGGCCCGATCACTGAGAACGCTTATAGACGCTGTGCCCGGCAATTGTTTTTCAAGATCTGGCAGAATGGCTTTTACTTTTTCCACAACACTGACGGTGTTGGCATCTGGCTGGCGTTGCACGGCCAACACAATGGCTCTTGTTCCGTCATAGGTGGCAGATGATTGATTGGAAGCAACCGAATTGATAACACGAGACACATCACGCAGCCGCACTGAATTGCCATTGCGGATGGCTATGACCTGATTGGCAAATTGTTCGGCGTTGGATAATTGTGTGTCTGCCAGCAACGTTAACTGCTGTGGGCCAGACACCAGCGTACCCAAAGGGCTTGTTCGATTGGCATCGGCCACGGCCTGTTGCAACTGAGCCACGGAAATGCCTTTGGCAGAAAGCGCATTCGGGTCCATTTCAATGCGCACAGCAAAAGCTTGGCTGCCATAAATTTGAACTTGGGCAACGCCATCCACCGTCGACAGTGTGGGCGACAAAACATTTTGCGCAATAGAATCAAGATCTGTCATCGCGGCAATACTGCTTTTTAGGGCCAACAATATCACGGGCGCATCTGCCGGGTTCACTTTGCGATAATTCGGTGGCTCGGTCATTTCTTGCGGCAGAGAGCGGGACACGCGCGAAATTGCAGCTTGAACGTCGGCTGCTGCAGCATCAATTGAGCGATTTAAAACAAATTGAATGGTGATGTTGGTTGATCCCAACGAGTTAGATGTTGAAATTGTATCAACACCCGCGATGGTGGAAAATTGTTTGATCAGCGGCGTTGCAACAGATGTGGCCATGATATCGGGCGAAGCGCCTGGCATATCTGCCGAAACACTGATGGTTGGAAATTCAGCGCGCGGCAAGGCGGCAACGGGCAAAATTTTCCATGCAAACAAACCCGCAATTAAAATTGCGACTGACATTAGGATCGTTGCGACTGGCCTTCTGATGCAGAATTCAGAAATGTTCACAATGGAAAACCGCTCAATTTTAAAATGCTCATGGCTGGGTTGCTCCGGCATCTTTGTTTTTGTGTTTTTTGGGTGTGGTATCGGCTGGCGCTGATGCGTCTGCCGGTTTTTGATCGGCAGTTGCGGCCTCAGCAGGCTTGCCACTACGCACCATTGAACCATTGTTCAGTTTTGCCTGGCCTTCGACCACAACCTGTTGGCCCAATGTGAGGCCTTTGGCTATGGCGGCCGTGTCGCCTTCATAGCGGGCAACTTCAACTGGTGTTGCAGTGGCTTTGTTGTCTTGATCGACGGCCCAGACGAAGCTTCCAATTTGGCCTTGCTGCACGGCCACTGTGGGCACGGTGAGTGCGCCTGCTACAGCGCCATATTCAACTTCAACTTCCACATGTTGGCCCGGCCACAGGGCAAGCTTGGCATTGGCCACTGTTGCAGCAATACCAATTGTGCCAGAGCTTGTATCCACACTGGAATCAACGAACGTCAATTTTCCGGAATCTAAAAGCTTATGGCTTCCGGATTCATAGACCCGCACTGTCACATCATTTTTCTGGTCGAGCTTGGCACGTATTGCTGGCAAAACCTGTTCAGGCAAACGAAACGCAATTTTCAAAGGTTGCATTTCTGTGATGGTCATCAAAGGCGTTTGCGTACCATTGGTTGAAACCAATGCACCCAGCACCGCCGAAACCGTTCCAAGCTTACCATCAAAAGGTGCCGTGATCTTGGCAAAATCCAATTGAAGCTTATCAGCATCAATCACAGCTTGATCTGCTTGCACAACTTGCTCGGCAGATTTTTCGGCCGCAACAGCGGTGTCTAGATCTGCCTGGGTTCCGGCATTGCGGGCAGCCAAGGTTTTTGCGCGAAATACTTGCAGCTTGGCGTTTTCAAGCCCCGCATTGTCTTTGGCCAAGGTTGCCATGTCTTTGGCAAGCGTTGCTTGCAGGGTACGGTCATCCAGTTCGAGAAGCACATCTCCGGCTTTTACGGTTTGGCCATCTTGCACCAAAACTTTGGTCACTTGGCTGGTAATGCGGGCGTTAATGTTCACCTGTGCCATGGCTTGGGCTGTGCCATAGCTACGTTCAATAAGGGGCAAATCAGCATTTTTTGCCTCGGCCAATTTAACTGCAATTGGTGGGGCACTTCTTTTTGCACCGCCAGTTCCACCAGCAGAGGCGGGAGTTTGTTCAGCCGTTGGTTTTGCAAGGCCCACAGTGCCAAGTGCAGTTTGCCCAATATTATATTGCCACTGGGCAAAGGCCAGAACGGCCAAGACGGCCACGAAACCTATGGTTTTAGACGCGCGTGTCATTCAATCTCTCTTCGTTCAGCATGCTGCACAGCAGCATATAGACGCAGAATATGTCGAGAAACCGTCACATCTGCAGATAATATTTTTGTAACCTTGTTTTTTACACATTCTGGTCGTCAAACTATAGAAAGCTTGGGAGGACATAAAATGCAAAATCCGTTCATTTGGCATGACTTGATGACGTCCGATGTTCAAGGCGCAAAGAAATTCTACGGGGTAGTTGTCGGTTGGACTTATTCGCAACAGATGCCTAACTATGTTGTAACGCAGGTAGACGATGCCGGCATGGGCGGAATTATGGATACACCGCCCGAAATGAAAGGCATGCCCGCGGTGTGGACGGGCTATGTCTATACCCCCGATGTGGATGCAGCTTGCAAGCAGACCGTGCAATTGGGCGGCAAAATTTATAAGGAAGCGTGGACTGTTCCTAACGTAGGGCGCATGGCGGTGATTGCCGATCCGACAGGGGCTGGTCTTATGATCATGCAGCCATTTTCAACCGAGCAGCCAGCAATGCCTAAAGCCGGTTCAGTGGGCACGGTGGGCTGGAACGAATTGCACGCGGGCGACCTTAGCAAAGCCTCTGATTTCTATTCCACTATGTTTGGATGGACCAAAGGGCATGGCCACGACATGGGCCCCGAGGGCATTTATCAAATGTTCCAGATTGATGGCAAAGATGTAGGCGGCATGATGAAAAAAATGGACACGATGCCCATGCCAACGTGGATTTATTATTTCATGGTGGATGGTATGGAAGCCGCTGTGGCGCGCATCACCAAAGCAGGTGGCAAAGTTGCATTCGGGCCGATGGAAGTTCCGGGCGGGCAGTGGACTGTGCACGGCATTGACCCTCAAGACGGCCATTTTGCACTGTTATCAAATACAAAATAGGAGAACGCTATGCCTTACACTTTAAACTTTCACCGCGTTTTAAAAGCCCCGCCTTCGCGGGTTTATAAAGCGTTTCTTGATCCGGCCGCCATGTGCAAATGGCTTGCACCCGCAGGATATACCTGCACTGTGGAGCGTATGGACGCCAAAGTTGGCGGAACATTTCGGATGAAATTTACAGAATTTGATTCCGGCGCCAGCAACGCTTTTGGTGGCACTTATCTTGAACTCGTGCCCAATGAAAAGCTTCGCTATAACGACAAATTTGATGATCCAAATTTAGTCGGTGACATTGTGGTGACGGTTGTTTTGAAGCCAGTGTCTTGTGGCACTGATCTATCAATCACCCAAGCTGGTGTGCCTGATATTATCCCCATGGAAATGTGCCATTTGGGCTGGCAAGATTCGCTGAAGCAATTGGCGCAATTTGTTGAAACTGGCGCTTCATAAATGCAAAAGGTAAAAACCTTTTTGTGGTTTGATGATAATGCTGAAGAGGCAGCGACGTATTACGTTTCGGCCATTCCAAATTCAAAAATAACCCATGTGAACCGCAACGGTGATAAAGCTTTTGTTGTTGAATTTACCTTGGCTGGTGTTGATTATATCGCGATGAATGGCGGCCCCATGTTCAAGCTCAACGAGTCTTGCTCGCTGATGGTCAGCACGGAAGATCAGGCCGAAACCGATAGGCTTTGGGATTATCTGGTGGCTGGCGGGCAGCCTTCGCGCTGTGGCTGGCTGAAAGATAAATTTGGCCTCAGCTGGCAAATTGTGCCCAAACGGTTCATGCAGCTGATGCTGCAAGGAACCCCCGAAGCAAGAGGCCGCGTGATGGCGGCCATGATGCAAATGGGAAAGTTTGAAATCGATAAGCTGGAGGCAGCTGCCAAAGGCTAAGCCATAATGCCCGGTGCTTCATAGCCTGTGCGTTCAACATATTCAGTATAGCCGCCGCCATATTGGTGAATGCCTTCGGGTGTTAATTCTAACACACGGTTGGAAAGGGCGGCGAGAAAATGCCTGTCATGCGACACGAAAAGCATGGTGCCTTCATAATCGGCCAGCGCTTTGATCAACATTTCTTTGGTGAACAGATCGAGATGGTTGGTTGGTTCATCCAGAACCAAAAAATTTGGCGGATCAAACAACATTTGCGCCATCACCAAACGGGCTTTTTCACCTCCAGATAATACGCGGCATTTCTTTTCAACATCATCGCCAGAGAATCCAAAAGCGCCAGCAAGATTGCGCAAGCTGCCTTGCGTGGCTTGTGGAAAGGCGTGTTCCAGTGATTCAAAAACGCTGTGCTCGCCATCCAATAATTCCATGGCGTGTTGAGCAAAGTAACCCATCTTCACCGATGCGCCAACGCTCACTTTGCCTTGGTCTGGCTCAGTGGAACCCGCAATCAATTTCAGCAACGTGGATTTGCCCGCACCATTGATGCCCATAATACACCAGCGTTCTTTGCGGCGAATTTGGAAATCCAAATCTGAATAGATCTGCTTGGTGCCATAGCCTTTGTGAACCTGCGTCAAGCTCACCACATCTTCGCCTGATCGGGGCGCTGGGGCAAAATCAAAGGCCACAGACACGCGGCGCTTAGGCGGTTCCACGCGATCAATCTTTTCCAATTTTTTTACACGGCTTTGCACTTGTGCAGCGTGAGATGCGCGGGCTTTGAACCTTGCGATGAAGTTTAACTCTTTGGCCAACATGGCTTGCTGGCGTTCAAACGATGCTTGCTGTTGTTTTTCAGCCAGCGCGCGTTGGGCTTCATAAAATTCATAATCACCCGAATAGGTGGTGAGTTCGCCGCCATCAATTTCAACAATTTTGGTAACGATGCGATTCATGAATTCGCGATCATGCGATGTCATCAGCAACAGGCCCTCATAATTTTTGAGGAAGTGTTCAAGCCAAATCAGGCTTTCAAGATCAAGATGGTTGGAGGGCTCATCCAGCAACATGGCGTCAGGCCGCATCAACAATATGCGGGCCAACGCCACGCGCATTTTCCACCCGCCGGAAAGTTTGGAAACATCACCATTCATCATCTCTTGGCTGAAACTAAGCCCCGCCAAAACTTCACGGGCGCGCGCATCTTGGGCATAGCCATCCAGCTTTTCAAACTGGGCCTGAACCTCGCCATAACGCGCGATGATCTCATCCATCTCATCCATGCGATCAGGGTCTGCCATGGCCGCTTCAAGTTCTGCCATTTCAGCAGCCACGGCACTCACGGGGCCAGCCCCTTCCATCACTTCAGCCACAGCAGAACGCCCATGCATTTCGCCAACATCTTGGCTGAAATAACCAATGGAAATGCCGCGATCAGTTGAAACCTGGCCCTCATCAGTTTCTTCTTGCCCAGTGATCATGCGGAACAAGGTAGTCTTGCCCGCACCATTGGGCCCAACCAGCCCAATCTTCTCACCACGGTTTAAGGCAGCGGAAGCCTCAACAAATAAAATTTGGTGGCCGTTCTGTTTGGAAATGGAGTCAATGCGGATCATGATGGGCGGGGTTTAGGGGAGGTGGGCGAGGCGGGCAAGTGGGGAAGTTACAGCCTTCGAACGAAACCATAGCAAGCGTTGTATTCAACAATTTGTGTGAGGCAGTTCAAAAAAGTTCAAATGATGATTTTATAAAGAAGCTGTTTCTTGCTATTTGGTCGAGACGTTCTCTCTAAAACTTTTTGATTAACTAAATCCTGTAGAATTGATTCTGAAACCCGTCTTGGGCGAGATCTTTATGCTTCTCGAAATCGATCATACTAGGCTTCATTTAATCGCAATTGTTGAAGAAAATCCATCTGGTAGAAATTACAAAATATAAAAAAACCCCGGTGTTGCCACCGGGGTTTTGTCTTGTAATGCTTAGGGTGCTAGATTTAGAAATCCATGCCGCCCATGCCGCCGCCGCCGCCCATGCCGCCTGGCATGGCTGGTGCTGAGGCTTTTGGTTTTTCTGCGATCATGGCTTCGGTGGTGATCAACAAGGCTGCAACAGATGCTGCATCTTGCAAGGCCACGCGCACAACTTTGGTTGGATCGATGATGCCAGCGGCAACCAT
>JAYWFC010000092.1:0-29531 GCA_043778995.1 Aestuariivirga sp. | reverse complement strand
TGGATTCCCGAAGCTTGAATGTGGGACAAGGGAAAATGAAACACGTTGAACTTCAGAATATCACCAAACGTTACGGTCAGTTTCAGGCCGTGACTGATCTTTCATTGGTTATTGAAAAAGGCGAGTTCTGCGCATTGCTGGGGCCTTCGGGCTGCGGCAAATCTACATTGTTGCGCATGATCGCCGGTTTGGAAGAAGTGACTGAGGGCAAAGTTGTAATCAGCGGTGCCGATGTGACGGATGTGCCGCCAGCCAAGCGCCGCATTGCCATGGTGTTTCAATCTTATGCACTTTATCCACATATGACGGTGGGGCAGAATATTGGCTTTTCACTGAGCGTGGCTCATGCGCCAAAGGCGGAGATTGAAAAGCGCACCGCTGAAGTTGCCACGATGTTGCAGCTGGATAAATTATTAGACCGAAGACCCGCGCAACTTTCTGGCGGCCAACGTCAGCGCGTTGCGATTGGCCGGGCGTTGGTGCGTGAGCCTGAGGTGTTTTTGTTCGATGAGCCACTGTCCAATCTTGATGCGTTGTTGCGCGTGCAAATGCGCTTGGAATTGGCAAAGCTCCACAAGGAACTGAAATCAACGATGATCTATGTCACCCATGATCAAGTTGAAGCGATGACCCTGGCCACCAAAATTGTTGTGCTGGACAATGGTCGAATTTCTCAAGTTGGAACACCGCTGGAGCTTTATCATTCGCCAGCAAATAAATTTGTAGCGTCGTTCATCGGTTCGCCAGCGATGAATTTTTTCAATTCCAAAATTATCAATGTCAGCGCGAAATCTATAGACATTCAACTTGGTTCAACACGGCAAATAAAATTGAATTGCAGCGGCACTGATTTGAAGAACGGCGACGACATCGAAATCGGCATCCGGCCTGAACATATAACAATTGCAGAAAGTTCCAAGAGGGCCGATATTTCTGGCACCATCAGCATTGTTGAGCAACTTGGCAATTCAACCGTTCTTTACGTTGACAGCGAAATCGGACAAGTCATTGTTGAATGCGGTGGCGATACAAATCTGGAAATTGGAAGTGCCGTTGGATTGAGCTTTGACATCAAGAAAGTTCATGCGTTCAACACCGGTGGCCAAGTTCTGCCACGTTACTCAGTGTAAAAGGGCGCGCGGGTTTCCTAGACTGAACACCCAAGTCCGGAAGAAATTCAACTGGTACTGAGGACAACTGCAGAAAAACCCACCGCAATGCTTGCGTCTTGTTTGCATGGCTAGACTGTGCCAGTTTTGTTGTGGGGGTTAGATCACGGGAGACTTTGATTTTTCTCACCCTAAGGATGAAGCCCATGTTGAAAAGGCCCACTACGCGCTGCGTTTCTCATCGGGACTTGCAAACGTCTATCGCCCCTCCAAAGATATCTTAGTGGTCATTTCTATCGCAGGTGTGCCGGAATTTCTGCTGCGCTGCCCGTGAACCCGTATTCTGGGTTTTTTGTCTCGTGCATTGTGCGGTGCAACATGATTGGAGCGTACATTCAGGCATAAAATTGAAATTTTGGACGCTATAAAATAGGATCTCTGTCACGTTGACTTTACAAGAAGAGTCATCGAAATGATGGCATCTGATCTTAAGGAAAATGCGTGTTGAAAGCCAAAACCACCAAGCCGGAAAATGCCCGTCCGTTTTATGCCCGTCATTCAAAAGAACAATTGCGCAATGCCTTGCGCCGCATGTGGTTGATTAGGCGCTTTGAAGAGGTGGCAGAGGATTCTTATGTGCGTGGGCTAACCCACGGAACCATGCATCTTTCCATCGGGCAGGAAGCTTCGGCCGTTGGCATTTGTCTGGATTTGACCAACGCAGATTATATCACATCCACGCACCGCGGCCATGGCCACTGCATTGGCAAAGGCGCTGAAGTGAAGTTTATGTTTGCCGAATTTTTTGGCAAGGAAGAAGGATATTGCCGGGGCAGGGGCGGCTCTATGCATATTGCTGATCCAGCCACGGGAAACTTGGGCGCCAATGGAATTGTGGGCGGTGGTTTGCCTTTGGCAACGGGTGCGGCCTTGGCCATACAACAACGCAAGAGCCAAGATGTTGCCGTGTGCTTTTTTGGTGATGGCGCCAATAATGAAGGCGCGTTCCACGAATCGTTGAACATTGCAGCTGTGTGGAAATTGCCTGTCATTTATGTGTGCGAAAACAATCAGTATGGCATGAGCGTTTCAACCGAGCGTTCAACCGCTGTCAAAGATATTGCCACGCGTGCGGCAGCCTACAATATGCCCGGCGTGATTGTTGATGGAAACGCCATTGCAGATGTGAATGAAGCGATGATGGCGGCCATTGAACGCGCGCGCGCTGGCGGTGGGCCAAGCTTGATTGAATGTAAAACCTATCGCACGCGGGGTCACTCGCGTTCAGACCGCAATCGCTATCGCACCAAAGAAGAAATTGAAGACTGGAAAGTGAAAGACCCCATTCCCGCTTTTGAAAATGAATTGCAGAAATTTGGGGTTTTCAGCTTGGCTGAAATTGAAGCGGTTCGCGCCCAGGTTGAAACTGAGGTCGCCGAAGGTTTTGCCTTTGCCCAAAGCGGCACCAATCCTTTGCCGCAATCTGTTCTGCGTGATGTGTACACTGTTTCAGGTGCGGCATGAGCATGCGTGAACTTTCATTTGCTCAAGCCTTAAACGAGGGCATGGCCCAGGCCATGGAGGCAGATCCGCGCGTGTTCATCATGGGCGAAGATATTGGCGTTTATGGTGGCGCATTTGGCGTGACGGGCGAACTTATTCATCGTTTTGGTGAATTGCGCGTGCGTGATACGCCAATTTCAGAATTGGGCGGGGCAGGTGTTGCTGTGGGTGCTGCCATTGCTGGTGCCCGGCCCATTTATGAATTTCAGTTTTCTGATTTTGTTTCCTTGGCGATGGAGCAGATTGTCAACCAAGCCGCAAAAATGCGCTATATGCTGGGCGGAAAAATTTCGGTGCCTGTGGTGTTTCGCATGCCTTGCGGTTCTGGCACCGGTGCTGCGGCCCAACATTCACAATCGCTTGAAGCATGGTTTGGCCATGTGCCGGGTTTGAAAGTGGTTGAGCCTTCCACACCAGAAGATGCCAAAGGCATGTTGCTTGCTGCTTTGGATGATCCTGATCCGGTTTTGATTTTTGAACACAAGCTTCTCTATAAAACGAAGGGCCATGTGCCTGAAGCCATGTATCACACACCTTTGAACAAGGCTGTGGTGCGCCGCGCTGGTAAACATGCAACTGTGGCTGCCCTTGGCATCATGGTGCAGAAATGTTTAGACGCGGCTGAAATTTTAGCAGGCGAAGGCATAGACCTTGAGGTGATTGATTTGCGCTGCATCAGGCCCATTGATGCTGCCACGTTGATTGAAAGCGTTAAAAAAACCACAAGGCTGGCGTGCGTTTATGAAGCTGTAAAAGCCTTTGGTATTGGTGCTGAAGTCAGCGCCCTCATTTGCGAAAGCGAGGCCTTTGATTATCTTGATGCGCCCATCATGCGGTTGGGTGGAACAGATTCACCCATTCCCTATAGCCCGATTTTAGAGAAGGCAGCTGTGCCACAAGTTGAAGATATTGTGGCTGGCCTTCGTTCACTTGTGACAAAGCGGTTTTAAGCCATGGCAACAGAAGTTATTCTGCCAAAAGTTGATATGGATATGTCCACCGGCACCATTTCCAAATGGCATGTTGTGGATGGCGAGGCCGTTAAAAAAGGCCAACAGATCTTCGAAATTGAAACTGATAAATCAGCCATGGAAATTGAAGCACCCGCAGATGGTGTGATTAAAATTGGCAACGCGAAATCTGGCATTGTTTTGCCGATTGGTTCTGTTGTTGGCATGATTTATGGTGCGAAAGAAAATCCGCTGGCCTTTGTGGCACCCATTCCGGTGGGTGTGGCACAGCAGGGCGCAAAAGCTCCGTTGATTGAATTGCGTTTGCGCGGAAGTGACGCTGAAAAAAACGCGATGGAGACTGGTACCGTTCGGGCAACACCGATGTCTCGCAGGTTGGCCAGAGAATTGGCAATCGAGCTTTCCGCACTGGAGGGCACTGGCCCCCAAGGCCGCGTTGTTGCGGATGATGTTTCTGCCGCCAAGCTTCAACAGCCAAACGCCTCGAATAATTTGCCACGAACAGATGGCTTGGAAGTTAAGCCCTTTGATGGCATGCGCCGCATCATCGCCCAGAGGTTGACGCAAGCTAAACAAACCATTCCGCATTTCTATTTGCATGCCACCTGCACGATCGATGATCTTCTCGACATGCGCACGCGGATGAATGCGCAAATGCCTGATGATGAAAAATTGTCGATCAATGATTTTATCATCAAGGCGTTGGCGCTGGCCTTGCAAAAAGTTCACGGGGCCAATGTCACCTATTCAGACGGCGGCATTGTTCAACACAAGCACAGCGATATTGCTGTTGCTGTGGCTGTGGAAGGCGGGCTCTACACGCCCATTATTCGCCAGGCCGAATTAAAAACCTTCCGCCAGATTTCATCTGAAATGAAAGATCTTGTGGCCCGCGCCAAGGCCCGCAGGCTAACGCCCGCAGATTATCAAGGCGGAACATCGGCCATTTCTAATCTGGGCATGTATGGCGTTGAACAATTCACGGCCATTATCAATCCACCACAATCCACCATCTTGGCGGTGGGCGCATCCGTTGAACGGTTTATTCCTTTCAACAAGCAACCACTTTTGGTGACGCAGATGTCCATCACCTTGTCTTGTGATCACCGGGTGATTGATGGTTCAGTGGGCGCTCGATTGATCAAGTCACTTAAAGAATTAATTGAAATGCCTGCGCTGAATTTGGAATAGATTCAATAAAGCGATTTTACATTTTCGAGAACGCGGGCAATGGCTGGCCCATCTTGTGTCGATATTGCCTGCGTTAAATCCGTCAAATAGGGTGAAAGCAAAGCACCTGAAATTGCAAAGAACTCGCCCTCTTTGGTTTCTTCCAGCGGCTTTCCTTCTTGCGCCAAAAGTAAAGCCAAACACGCTGTGGCCAACACTGCGATGTTCGGGTCCCCTTGGTTGAGAAAATCATAGCCAGGCTTTGCCGCGCCACACCGCGCAATGGGTGCCGCCAAAACAAGCTTTAACAACACATCGGCCATGGTATTGGCGCTGGTTGAATCGGCCATTCCGGTTGAATTGATTTCCAACTCGCGGCGGGCGGCCTCTATGCGGTGTTCCAAAATCAAATTGGGCGCATTGGCACCATGATCTAAGATATGGCGCGCGGCGCGAAAAAAATATGCCGTAAATTGTGACGTGTAAGCAAATTGGTTCAGGCTGATGGCTTCAATCACTTCAGTGCGAACCGCCGAGTCAAATGGCGAAGGCAATTGACGCCAACTTGGCCGCACCAGCCTTACTGAAATATCGGCGGCCTGCGACATGCCTTTATCAACCCGTCTGGCCACACCCGCCACCGCGCGTGATAAAAAGGTCACATGCCTTGGTGTTGTTGCTCCATCGGCGTTGGACAAATCTCGCGCATAAAATTGAGCAGCCCGCAAACCATCGCGCATGCCTGCGGAAATGCAAGCGGTGTGCGTTGCCAATGAACCCGTGGTTTTTAGGGAAGTCACCATTGTGCTATTTGACCTCTTGACGGTTGGTTTGGCAAGTCACATTGATGTGGCATGTTAACGCCTGTTAAAAATGAAATGGATTTAAGCGAAGATATTGTCCACGAGGCGCGGCAATTTCGAACCCTTCTGGCTGGCTTTAATCGCAATGTTGAATTGTTGTATGAAAACCAAGGGTTTAAGCCTCAGATTGATTCTGTGGCCATGGCCAAGGCTTTTGCGAAATGGCGTCAAGCCTTTGATGCAACACGCCATTTTGCCGCTCAGAACAAGGGCGATTTTGTGGTTTTTTCCGCTGGCCTGATGTTGAAAGAATTGCTTTTGGCAAAGCCATTAAGCGAGCAGCCAAAGGCTGAAGCCGCATTGGTGGAACAGTCTTTTTCGCAATGGCCGGAAGGGTATGCCTATGCCAGTTTTTGCCTTTCGGTGGCGCAAGCGGTTTTGGATCGTTTAGGCGAGGGCCGCGAGATTAACCAAGCCTTGGCGGATGATCCGGCATTTTGGAATTCGTTCCGCGAAAATGTTGCTGAAGATGCGTCATATGCAATTGCTTATTTTGATTTGCTCTGCGGCGTTGAACCGAATTGGACAGGGCCAGATGTGCCTTGGTTCAGGCCAGCATTTACAAAAAACAAAAAACTTGGGAAAAAATTATAATGTCACATCAATCCGCATCTCTCACTCAAAATGCCATGACAGGTAATTTGCGCGAAGACCTTGCAAAACGCCAAGATGCATTGGGCAGGCCCATTCGTGTTGGTCTTATTGGGTGTGGTGAAATGGGCACAGACATTGTCACCCAAGTTAATTTCATGCCGGGCATTGCCGTCAGCGCCATTGCAGAATTGCGCTCTGGCACGGCATCCAAAGCTTTTGCAATTTCAGGCCAATCAACTGATGCTTACAAAGAGGCCAACACACAATCTGATTTTGACCGTGTGATGGAGCAGGGCAAAACCGCTGTTACCAATGATGCGCAATTGTTGTGCAAATCTCCCCATGTTGATGTGGTGATTGATGCCACGGGCCGCCCAGGTGTTGGCGCTTCCATTGGTCTGGTGGCCATGGAACATGGCAAGCATTTGGTGATGATGAATGTTGAAGCTGATGTTTGCATCGGCGCATTTTTGGCCCATGAAGCCAAGCGCCTCGGCGTGGTTTACACGCTTGGTGCAGGCGATGAACCTTCATCGTGCATTGAGCTTATCAACTTTGTGAAAAGCTTGGGCTATCCCATCATCGCTGCAGGAAAGGGCAAGAACAACCCCTTGAACGTTGAAGCCACGCCGGATCTTTATGCCGCCGAAGCCAAGGCCCGCAATATGAACGCGCGCATGTTGGTGGAATTTGTCGATGGCTCTAAAACCATGGTGGAAATGGCAGCCATTTCAAATGCCACGGGTTTGGTGCCAGATAAGCCCGGCATGCACGGCCCATCAGCAACGCTTGATGAATTGGCCACAACCTTATGCCCGATTGAAGATGGTGGTGTGCTGTCTCGCACAGGCGTGGTGGATTATTCCATCGGCAAAGGTGTGGCACCGGGTGTTTTTGTTGTGACCAAAGCGCCCCATCACCGCATCCATGAACGCATGAATGATTTGAAAATGGGAAAGGGGCCCTATTTCAAATTTGTCAGGCCTTATCATTTAACGTCATTAGAAGTGCCATTGTCTTGCGCACGCGCTGTGCTTTATCGCGCCGCAGATATGGTGCCGCTGCCAGTGCCCACAAGCGAAGTGTGCGCCTTGGCCAAAAAAGATTTGAACGTGGGCGACAGGCTTGATTCAATCGGTGAATATACATACCGCGCCTGGGTGATGACGGTGGGCGATGCAGCAAAAGCCCACGCCGAGCCATGCATGGTGCTGGAAGGCGCTAAAGTTATAAAGGCTATTAAAAAAGGCGAATTGATCACATCGGCTAATGTTGAGGTTGATCGCAGCGCTCGCATTTTTGAATTGAAAGCAATGCAAAACAACATGCTCAAAGGCATGGGGCATTAGGCCTTGTCGCGCGTTATTCGTGGGCAAGATTTTAAGGCAAGCCCATGGAAAAACGGCGGCGGAATAACTTATGAAATTGCGCGATCAGATGCTTCAGACATTTTCGGCTGGCGCTTAAGCGTTGCAGAAGTCAAATCCAGTGGGCCATTTTCGCTTTTTCCACAGCACAGCCGCATTTTAGTTGTGGTCGAAGGAAAGGGAATGCACTTGATTGGGTCAACAAAAAAGATTGATGCTGCGCCCACAGTGCCCGTGTATTTTTCGGGCCAAGAAAAAATTGACGGGCAATTGGTGGATGGTGCCTGCCGCGATTTTAATTTGATTTTTGACCCTCTGCGTTTTGAGGCCAACGTTCAGATCGCGACACGCAAAAACTTTAATACTCGTTGTACTGGATTTTATACTCTTGACGGTCAAGTCAATTGCGACGGACAAATTGCCCAGCGTGGCGATTTTGTTTTTATTGGTGAACACGATGCACCAATTGATACAGGCGTTGATTTCAAATGCCTCGCCGTAACTATAAAACCGCTTTAAGTCGCGCTTGGGTTTTGCGGTAAGCACTGGTGATTTCGTCACGCGCAATGTGCATTCCAATCTTCACACAATGCCGCCCGCCAGACCATACATCGGTGATCACAGGCCGTGATGATGCAAACACCCAACCATCAGTCAATTGATCAGGTCTAAGGCCAGAAAGTTGGATGTTATTGGCATCAATGGCCACCAGATCGCCCCATTTTCCAACTTGGATCGTTGCGCATTCGCGCTGCAAAGCTTGTGCTCCGCCTGCAGCCGCCTGCAGATAAATCCTTTGGCCGCTGAATAAGACATTGCGCTGCTTTTCTTGCAGCCGCTGGCTATATTCAAGCGATGATAATTCGCCTGTGAGCGAAATGCAGATGTTTGAATCTGTGCCCAACCCAAATTTTCCACCGGCTTCGATAAACGCTTTGCCGTTAAAAATTCCATCGCCTAAGTTGGCTTCTGTCAGCGGGCACAAGCCTGCCACGGCACCAGATTTTGCGAGGGCTATTGTTTCCGCTTCCGTCATTTGTGTGGCGTGAACCAAACACCAATTTTTATTTACATCGCAATTTTGCAAAAGCCATTCTACAGGCCTTTGGCCTTTTGACGCCAAAACATCGTCAACCTCTTTTATTTGTTCGGCCACGTGGATGTGCGTTGGGGAGTTTGGAAATGCGTTTGATAATTCCATCAAATCATGTGCCGAAACTGCGCGAAGCGAATGCGGCGCAATGCCGATTGATGAATCAGCGCCCAGCATTTTTTGAACGCTTGATGCAGCGGATGAATGCAACTTTATAAATTGATCAAGCGAATTGCCAAAGCGCAATTGCCCACCGCTCAACGGCTTTTGGTCAAGCCCCGCGTATGTATAAAGCACAGGCAGAAGTGTTAAGCCCAATCCGGTTTGCGCTGCTGCTGCAATAATGCGTTCTGAAAGCTCTGCGCGGTTGGCATAGGCCTCGCCATTTTGCCCATGGTGCAGATAATGAAATTCGGCACAGGCACCAAAGCCCTGTTCCAACATTTCCATAAATGCAAAGGCAGCAATTGACTGAATGTGATCAGGCGTTAGATGATCAAGAAAACGATACATCAATGTGCGCCATGTCCAAAAGCTATCGGCATTGTCGCCGCGTGTCTCTGTCATGCCCGCCATGGCGCGCTGAAATGTGTGGGAATGCAAATTGGGCATGGCCGGAATTAATGAGCTGGTGTGAACATCGCCGAGTTGTGGAGTTGCCATGTGATGCACAGAGGCAATCTTGCCACCCGCAACCACCACGCGAATATTTTCGCGCCAACCTTCTGGTAACAGTGCGTACCTTGCAAAAATTGCTGCCATTTCCGCCTCATTAATATGTCTAGACATATTAATACTAGTGCGTTAGATTTTGTTCTGCAAGCAAAAGCAGAGTCTCACATGGCTTCATTTTTAATTCACACGATCAATGCCGCAACGATGCAAGATCATGGGCCCTATGGGCTTATGCAAAATGCGGCCATTGCAGTTGAAAATGGCATGATCGCCTGGGTGGGTCCGAAAGGTGAACTGCCATCCCAATTTAAAACGTTTGAACAGGTGGATGGCCAAGGCATATTGGTCACGCCCGCACTTGTTGATTGCCACACGCATATTGTGTTTGGCGGCAACCGTGCAAAAGAGTTTGAGATGCGTTTGCAGGGTGCAAGCTATGAAGAGCTTGCGCGTGCTGGCGGCGGCATTGTTTCAACGGTGATGGCCACACGCGGTGCCAGCGAAAGCCAGTTGCTGGCAGAAGCCTTGCCTCGTGTTGATGCGTTGCTGAAAGAAGGCGTGACAACACTTGAAATAAAATCAGGCTATGGGCTTGATCACATAACCGAGCTTTCCATGCTGCGTGTGGCGCGGCAAATTGAAGGCATGCGCAATGTGCGGGTGAAAACCAGCTATCTCGGCGCACATGCAATTCCAGCCGAATATAAAGGCAAGTCAGCGGCTTATATTGCCGAAGTGTGCATCCCAACCTTGCGTGCGGCCCATGCTGAAGGTTTGGTTGATGCCGTTGATGGCTTTTGTGAAGGCATTGCATTTTCTGTTGAAGAAATGCGCCAAGTGTTTGAAGTTGCAATATCTCTTGGCATTGTTGTGAAACTGCATGCAGAACAGCTTTCAAACCTTGGTGGCGCAAAACTTGCCGCCTCTTTCAACGCGCTCTCCGCGGATCATTTGGAATATCTGGATGAGGAAGGCGTTGTGGCCATGAAAAACGCGGGCACAGTTGCCGTCATTTTGCCCGGCGCATTCTACACGCTGCGTGAAAAGCAGGCACCGCCCATTGAGCTGTTTCGCAAGCACAATGTGCCCATGGCGGTTTCAACAGATTGCAATCCGGGCTCTTCACCGATCACTTCACTTTTGCTCACCATGAATATGGCGGCCACGCTGTTTCGCATGACGCCAGAAGAATGTTTGCGCGGTGCCACGCAACATGCGGCCGCGGCCTTGGGGCTGGATGATTGCGGCATAATCGCCGTGGGCAAGCGGGCTGATCTTGCGTTATGGAATTTGGCCCACCCGAATGAGCTTACCTATCGCATTGGGTTTAACCCGCTTCACCACCATTATTTTAAAGGCCAACTATGCGCATGATAATTTTAAAGCCCGGCCAAGTTGCGTTGGCTGATCTTGCCGAAATTTATTGGGGTCAATTGCCCGCAAAACTTCACACCTCTGCACGACGGCCTGTAGAAAAAGCGGCGGCGTTGATCGCCAAGGCCGTAGCCGGAACCGAAGCAGTTTATGGCGTGAACACCGGGTTTGGCAAATTGGCATCAATCAAGATTGCCGCCAAAGATACTGCGCAGTTGCAACGCAATTTAATTTTGTCACATTGTTGCGGCGTGGGAAAACCAATCCCCCGCAATGTTGCGCGATTGATGATGGCATTGAAACTTCTGTCCTTGGGGCGGGGTGCATCAGGTGTGCGATGGTCTATCATTGCATTACTTGAAGGCATGTTGGCCAAAGGCGTAACCCCCGTTATTCCGGCGCAAGGTTCTGTTGGTGCCTCGGGTGATCTTGCACCCTTGGCGCATATGACTGCGGTGATGATTGGCGAGGGCGAGGCTGAGTTTCAAGGCAAGCTGATGCGCGGTGGCGCTGCTTTGGCGAAAGCTGGATTGAAGCCCATTGCCCTTGGCCCCAAAGAAGGCTTGGCGCTGATCAACGGCACGCAGTTTTCAACGGCCTTTGCAATTGCTGGGCTTTTGAATATCTGGCGGGCGGCGCAAACATCGCTGGTTACGGCTTCACTTTCAACCGATGCAATCATGGGATCAACTGCACCTTTGGAGCCTGAGATTCATGCGCTTCGTGGCCACAAGGGCCAAATCGCTGCGGCGGCCACCATGCGCAAATTACTTCACGGTTCCATCATTCGTGAAAGCCACCGCCAAGGTGATACGCGTGTGCAAGACCCTTATTGCATTCGCTGCCAACCGCAAGTGACGGGGGCCGCGATGGATATTTTGGCGCAAGCCGCAACAACATTGACGATAGAGGCCAATGCAGCAACCGATAATCCACTGGTGTTGACAGAGCGCGGTCTGATTGTTTCAGGGGGGAATTTTCATGCAGAGCCTGTGGCCTTTGCGGCGGATATTATTGCGCTGGCGGGGGCGGAAATTGGAGCGATAGCGCAACGCCGCATTGCGTTGATGGTAGACCCAACATTATCTTTTGATCTTCCGCCATTTTTAACGCCCAAGCCCGGTTTGAATTCTGGCTATATGATTGCGGAAGTGACCAGCGCTGCCTTGATGAGCGAGAACAAACATATCGCCATGCCCTGCTCAACTGACTCAACACCCACATCTGCCAACCAAGAGGATCATGTGTCGATGGCGGCCCATGGGGCGCGACGTTTGATGCAGCTTTCAGAAAACCTGAACCGCATTTTAGGGATCGAACTTTTGTGCGCTGTGCAAGGCATCGAATTTCGTGCGCCGTTAAAAACCAGTGCGCCGTTGCGCAAGGTTGTTGCTGCTCTTCGCACCCACGTGAAAGCTTTGGATGATGATCGTTATCTGGCGCCAGAGCTTGAACACGCTGCGGCCATGGTTGCATCAGGCGAAGTTGTTGTTGCCGCAAAAATCAAATTTCCGGAATTCGTTTAATGAACCCCGTGAATGTGAACCAAGGTGGGGGGCCTATTATTTTGGGCCAACCGCATGGCGGCACATATGTTCCGCCCGATATTTGGGCGGCGCTGAACGACAATGGCAAATTATTGGCTGATACAGATTGGCATATCAGCCAAATTTATGATGGTCTTTTGCCAAGTGCCACTGTGGTTGCTGCTACTTTCCATCGTTATGTGATTGACGCCAATCGTGATCCACAAGGCGCTTCGCTTTATCCGGGGCAGAACACCACTGGTCTTTGTCCACTAACAGATTTTGATGGCTTGCCGATTTATCTTTCAGGCCAAGAACCAGATGCCAGCAAAATTGAACAGAGGCGCGCTGAATTTCACGCGCCTTATCATGCGGCACTTGCGGCAGAAGTTGCGCGCGTTAAGGCCAAGCATGGCTTTGTCATTATTTTTGATTGTCATTCCATTCGCGGCCACATTCCATTCTTGTTTGAAGGCACGTTACCTAATTTGAATATTGGAACTGACAATGGAAAAACCTGTGCGTCAGCGCTTGAAAAAATTGCCAATAATATTGCCAAGTCATCATCGTTCACTTCAGTTTTGAACGGTCGGTTTCGCGGTGGTTGGACAACGCGGCACTATGGCAAGCCAGATGAAAACATTCACACTATCCAAATGGAAGTGACACAATCAACTTATCTGATCACAGAAGCCGCACCGTGGAACATCAGCCACACCAAGGCCACAGAATTGCGCGCGGTGCTTCAAAACATTCTCACCAACTTGGAAAGATTTCGCCCATGAACAATCAACGCCATAATCTTCGTGATATCTTTCCCGCAACGGGCACAACGCTCAGCGCAAAATCTTGGCTGACAGAAGCGCCACTTCGCATGTTGATGAATAATCTTCACCCAGATGTGGCTGAAAATCCGCATGAGCTTGTGGTCTATGGTGGCATTGGGCGGGCTGCACGCACATGGGCAGATTTTGATAAAATCGTGGCATCGCTTCGCGCCTTGGAAGATGATGAAACTTTGCTGGTGCAATCTGGCAAACCCGTTGGCGTTTTTAAAACGCATAAAGACGCACCGCGGGTTTTGATTGCCAATTCAAACTTGGTGCCAAAATGGGCAACATGGGATCATTTCCATGAGCTCGATAAAAAAGGTTTGGCCATGTATGGCCAGATGACGGCGGGTTCATGGATATACATCGGCACGCAAGGCATTGTGCAAGGCACCTATGAAACCTTTGTTGAAGCGGGCCGCCAACATTACGATGGCAACTTAAAAGGCAAATGGATTCTGACAGGTGGTCTTGGTGGCATGGGTGGTGCACAACCGCTGGCCGCTGTTATGGCGGGGGCATGTTGCCTGGCTGTTGAATGTGATGAAACCCGCATCGATTTTAGAAAGCGCACGCGCTATGTGGATGAAAAGGCCACATCGCTTGATGAAGCTTTAGCCATGATTGAAAAGTGGACAAAAGCAGGCGAAGCAAAGTCAGTTGGCCTGTTGGGCAATGCCGCAGATGTTTTTCCTGAACTGGTGCGCCGTGGTGTCAGGCCTGATATTGTGACAGATCAAACCTCGGCCCATGATCCGTTGAATGGATATTTGCCAAAGGGCTGGAGCCTTGCTGAATGGCGGGCAAAGCGTGAAAGTGACCCTAAGGCCGTTGAACACGCGGCGCGCTTATCGATGAAAGAACACGTTGCCGCCATGGTGGAATTTTGGAACCGTGGTATTCCCACTTTGGATTATGGCAACAACATCCGGCAAGTGGCCAAGGATGAAGGCTTGGAAAATGCCTTTGCATTTCCGGGCTTTGTTCCGGCCTATATTCGCCCGCTATTTTGCCGTGGCATCGGGCCGTTTCGCTGGTGCGCATTATCTGGGGATCCCGAAGATATTTATCGCACGGATGCAAAAGTGAAAGAGCTGATCCCCGATGATGCTCATTTGCATAAATGGCTTGATATGGCGCGTGAGCGGATTTCCTTTCAGGGTCTTCCAGCCCGCATTTGCTGGGTCGGGCTTGGCCAGCGCCATCGCTTAGGCTTGGCATTTAATGAAATGGTGCGAACGGGTGAATTGAAAGCCCCCGTGGTGATTGGGCGTGATCATTTGGATTCAGGTTCTGTTGCTTCGCCCAACCGCGAAACAGAAGCGATGAAAGATGGTTCTGATGCAGTATCCGATTGGCCGTTGTTGAACGCACTTCTCAACACAGCGTCTGGCGCCACATGGGTGTCGCTGCATCATGGCGGTGGCGTCGGCATGGGCTATTCGCAACATTCAGGCATGGTGATTTGTGCTGATGGAACAGATGATGCCGCGCGGCGCATTGCGCGCGTGTTGTGGAATGACCCCGCCACAGGCGTTATGCGCCATGCTGATGCTGGCTATGAAACGGCAATTGATTGCGCCAAGGAAAATAACCTCAACTTGCCGGGAATTTTGGATTAATGCGCCAATGAAAACTGTTGCACGTTCGCGTCGATTAATAGAATAAGTCCTTATAAGCAATCTGTAGTTGTTGCCTGCAAGGAGACTGAATGCTTTCGAAATTTTTGGCGCTGTTCGCGGCGATGGTATTTTCTGTGTCTTTGGCATGCGCGCAAACTGCAGCCGTGCCAGCAGCAAATCCTTCAGTGGATTTGCGTGTCATCACGCGCGTGGTTGCGCCCTTTGTGACGAAAGACAATGATAAATATTCGGGCTTTTCAGTGGATCTGTGGGACGCCATTGCCAAACAGGCCAACTTAAATTTCCATTTCGTTGAAAAACAAAACATCAAAGAAATTTTGGGCGGCATGAAGGCTGGCGAGGGGGATGTTGCCATCGCAGCAATTTCCGTGACAGCCCAACGTGAAGAGCAATTTGATTTCTCTCAACCTATGTTTGATTCAGGCTTGCAAATCATGGTGCGCAATGAAGCTTCAAACAGCTTTAATCTGGCGCAAATTTTCAGTGTTTTCACAACGGGCGGTATGCCGTTTTTGTTAGGCTTGCTTGCCGCATTGGTTATTATCCCAGCCCATATCGCCTGGTTTTTAGAGCGTGATCGCGATAATCACATGTTCCCCCGAAATTATTTTCCGGGAATTTTTCACGCCATGTGGTGGGCGACGGGCGCTGCCACCGGCCAACAGCCAGACCCGTTGATTTCGGGTTGGGGACGATTTTTATCGACGATTTTGATTTTAACCAGCGTTATTTTCGTATCGTATTTCACCGCTGCCATCACATCAAATCTCACCGTGCAGTCTATCCGGGGTGACATCAACGGGCCAGATGATTTGCGCGGCCGTAAAGTTGGAACTACAACCGGAAGCACCGCCGCAAGCTTTTTGCAAAGCATGAATTTGGCACCGACAGAATTTGCAAAAATCGAAGATGCATTCGCAGCGCTCGATAATCGGCAATTGGATGCTGTGGTGTTTGATGCGCCAGTGCTGCTCTATTATGTTGCCAACAAAGGTGCCAACAAGGCCCGCTTGGTTGGGGGATCATTGCGCAAAGAAAATTATGGCATTTTGTTTCCGCGCGGGTCTGAACTGCGTAAGCCGGTGAACGAGGCATTGCTGAAATTGCGCGAAGATGGAACTTATGACGCGCTTTATATCAAGTGGTTTTCTCCCACCCCAATGGTTGCGGTGCCGTGACGAATTTCAATTAGTGCGTCTGATTATTGTGGGTGAATAAGTTCCAAAAACACGGTCCCAAAAATCGGTAAGAACGCCGTAGTTTTTGCCCATTTTGCTGTGGTGGTGGATGGCGTGTATTTTCTTCCAGCTGCGCAAAATCTTGTTCGTTCCATTGCTGTGGTGCACTAAAAAGTGAACCGCGGCAAAAGCCAAATAGCCTGTGATGAACCCCGCAAAACTTGGCAGCGCAACAGCAGAACCCAGCAGCCACCACAGCGGCACATAAATGCCGCCGTAAAAAAACAACACTGAAAATATGGTCGGCGTGCCAATCATATCTTGTGCATCGGCATGGTGGGCCAAATGAATGTCGGCAAAATATGGCCATGAATGCAGCACAAATCGGTGCAGCAAATATTCAGCAAAAGTCCAGATCACCAATCCCACTATAAATTCTGCAATGATGAGCGGGAGAGATGTGGAAAGCGCAGCCAGACCCAAACTGAACAGAATGATTATGGGGTAGACATAAAAATCGAGAAAAAATAGAGATCGAGACATTTTAGGCGAAACAAGTGCGTTGGCCCATGTGCGAGATCCATGGCCCATATAATTCATAAAATGCGAAAAATATGACGTCATCATTGCCTCTCTTCAAAGCTTTTGTCGTCCCACCAATGACACTATCACTATGGGGCTGAAAGTGGCAAGTTTTTAGAAAAGAGCTGTCTTAAAACTATCCGACGAATGCGCGTTCAACCACAAAGCTTCCGGGGGTTGAGTTCGACCCCTCCACAAAGCCCTTGGGTTCAAGCATGGCTTTTACATCTTGGATCATATGCATGGAACCACACATCATGATGCGGTCAGTTTCCGGGTTCAGTTCCAAAATGTTCAGTGTACGGAAGAATTCGCCGCTCTGGATAAGCGACGTGATACGCCCTTCATGGGCGCTGGGTTCGCGGGTAGTTGAAGCAAAATGAAACAAGCGCTGCGTTGCCTCTTCGCCCACCAGTGGATCATTTTTTGCGGCGGCGACGGAGTCAAAACCATATTTCAATTCATCCACCGTGCGGCAGGTGTGAGTTAAATAAAGCGTTTGAAATTTCTCATAGCTCTCAGGGTCGCGTATGATCGATACAAAAGGCGCAATGCCTGTGCCGGTGGAAAGCATGAACAGGCGCTGGCCGGGAAGCAATGCGTCATTGACCAAAGTGCCCGTGGTTTTTGGCTTCAACCAAATTTCATCACCGGGCTTAATATTTTGCAATTTTTCGGTCAGCGGCCCGCCGGGCACTTTGATTGAGAAAAACTCCAAACTTTCATCCCAAGCGGGGCTGGCAATGGAATAGGCGCGCAACAAGGGCTTGCCATCTTGCGGCAGGCCCAGCATGATAAATTCGCCCGACCTGAAGCGCAAAGCTTGCGGCCGCGTGATGCGGAAGCGAAACAATCGATCGGTGTAATGCTGAACATCGGTTACGCGTTCGGCAAAAAGACCAGCAGAATTCACAGTCATGTTCATCTCGTTCGTTATAAAGAACAAAAATAGCCAATTCCGAACGAATTTGCAAGAGGTTGATGTTGACCATTTTTGCGAACAGTTGCAGTTTCAGACCCCAGCAGGGGAGACGGCAATGGGCGTGTTTAAAAAATTGATGTTTGTGGTGGCACTGGTGTTGGGTGCGGCTCAAGCGCAGGCTGCTGGCACCTGTGGAAACGATGCTGGGGGCTTTGAAGCGTGGAAGGCCAGTTTTGGCCCGCAAGCGAAGGCCAGCGGTGTTGGCGCGCGCGGCTTGTCGGCACTTGCTGGCACGCATTATGCCACCGGCACAATCTATGTTGATCGCCACCAGAAAAGCTTTCATTTATCGCTTTCTGAATTCATGCGCGTGCGCGGGGCCAGCACCATTGTGGCGCAAGGCCGCGCAAAAAAGGCCGCCAACGCGGCTTTGTTCGCTTCGTTAAAAGCGCGATATGGCGTGCCTGCTGGGCCGTTAATTGCCATCTGGGGCATGGAAACGGCATTTGGCGCGGTGACAGGAAAACAAAACACAATTTCAGCCGTTGCCACCTTGGCTTATGATTGCAGGCGGCATGATTATTTCACCCAGCAACTTATATCGGCATTAAAATTGGTTGATAAGGGCGTTCTGTCGTCATCATCCATCGGCGCCATGCATGGCGAAGTGGGGCAAACCCAGTTTCTGCCTTCCAACATTTTCGCTTATGGCGTGGGCAGCAACTTAAATTCCAAAGGTGATGCTTTGGCATCCACTGCAAACTTTCTCAAAGGCCATGGCTGGCGGGCCGGTGCTGGCTATCAACCCGGAGAGCCTAATTTCCGCGCCATTCAAGGGTGGAATGCTGCCAGTGTTTATGAACAGGCGATTGCGATTATCGGCAAGCAGATTGATGGGGAGTGATGGGGCGATTTTGATTCCCGTCTTGGTTAGAGAGAACAAGAAGTCCGCTTTGTAACTAACTGCCGACGTATGGGTAGAGTGGCTCAATAGTCTGCTAAGGGCCATGAGCTGACGTGGTGCATCGAAACCCCCATGTCGGCTCTCGAGTGAAGACCGCCAGATTGCTACGCTGCCAATCGCTCTAACAAGGGCGGGCGGAGAGATTATCTCTGCTTTGAGTACCCAACAACCTCGCGCGTCGTCTTTAACCAAGTTCAACTTTCTCAATCAGCTGTTAACGCTTCTAGCTACAGTTTCGGATAAGACCTCAGAAACACAAATCCACAGAGGAATGTGATCCCATGCGTGACACGCCTGCAGAGATGCGTAATCTTCAGATTAAAATTTACAATGATGACAAAACACCTTTCGACTTTGTTGTTGATGTTATACGTTCAGTTTTCAACAAGTCTGAAGCCGAGGCCAAGTCATTCGCTGCGAATGTCGACAAGGATGGCGAAGCAATATGCGGTGTCTTCCCGCCAAATATAGCTCAAGCGATGCTCGACACAGCGCAGCAGCGCATCAAAGCGGCGGGACATTCTCTGAAGATTAAAGCATTGCCAATGGGCGTCAATGAACTGAGTGGCAGTGCATGTTGTGTTCTTTGTGGAAAGCCAACTCATAGCGAGCAATCGGCATTCAGAGGAAAGAACGCCTTGATTTGCGATGATTGTTTGCTAGGCGGCGCAATTCACGCATCGGAAGTCACGCTCAAGAGAAAATTTAAATACGCACATGAGTCTATCGCTTGGCACTTTGCTGGTCTGTCACAAGATGAGATAGTCACCACTTCACGCCAATTTCCCGGCCATATGCGAGCTGATGTGCAAATCGCAATGAACAAACTTTTTTCTCAATCTCCAATCCGCTTTTTTGGAATCTATGAGCAGCATCGATATGAGACACTCACTTTCGCGGCACTGAGCAAGGATGGTCAACACGCAGCCACCATTTCAGCCGCGCAATTCCAAGATGTCGAAATCGGCGAAAGCCAGCCCGTTAAATGCCTTGCCAACGGTCTTTGGCTCTGCCGCGAAGTTGATCTACGCTATGCTGTAGTGTTGTCATTTCACCGTGAATTTGGCCAAGAATCAGGGACCTGTGTCGAGATTGCAGTTCCGGCTGGCGAAGAAGGTGGTTTGTTGGTTCAGCGATGTTTCCAAGAGTTGGAAAACGCCATAAACGAGGCACGCTCATACCGTGGAAAAGTTCTCTCCTTAGAGGGTGAGGCAGATTATCGGGGTCGATCAAAAGGCATTATGGTTCATCGTCTGCCAAATGTGCGCCGAGAAGAGGTTATTTTACCCGAAGCAACGCTCAAGCTGCTCGATCGCAATGTTATAAGCTTCGTGGAAAGTCGCGACATGCTCCGAAAGCTTGGACAGTCAACACGCAAGGGAGTTTTGCTTTATGGCCCGCCAGGAACTGGAAAGACTCATACAATTAGATACCTCGCAAAGAATCTCCACGGCCACACAACGCTAATCATGACCGCTGGGCAGATGGGGCTGCTATCACAGTATATGAGCCTTGCAAGGTTGCTTCAGCCGACCTTAGTAGTTATCGAAGACGTCGATCTCATTGCACGTAGTCGCGAAAACATGAATGGACCATGCGAAGAATCGCTCCTTAATGCCTTACTGAATGAAATGGATGGGTTGAAAGATAACGCAGACATCCTTTTTGTTTTGACTACGAACCGGCCTGAACAGCTTGAAGCGGCGCTAGCTGGGCGACCAGGCCGCATTGACCAAGCTATTGAAGTTCCACTTCCCGATGACATTGGACGGGAAAAGCTTGCCCGTCTTTATGGAAGCGGACTCACACTTTCCGACCGCATCGTCAAGGAGGCCGTGGCACGCACCAAGGGTGCGAGCGCAGCCTTTATTAAAGAACTGATGCGCCGCACTGCCCAATCAAGCATCGCAGGAGGTCGAGCAGACGTCGTAACTTCCGAAGACATCGCTGAGGCATTAGATGACATGTTGTTCACCGGGGGCAGACTCAACATCAAGTTGCTTGGCGGCGCAATAGTTGATGGCGCCCAAAGCGTGTCCTAAGTTATAGTCGGCAACACTAATGCGGTTTGTCTGCATCTGGTCAATTGCAGATCCCAGCTTTGTGCCTCTGATGTCAGCTTTGTTGCTATAAGCAGGGCTTTACGTTAGCTTGGTGCTGAAGGTTTCGCTGTTGGCATTTTCCCAAAGTGTTGCAAAATCTTCCGGTGCGTTTTTGGTCAGCAAAATGCCCGGTTCTAAAAATGTAAATTGATCTGCCAAAGTTAAAATGCGGCCATCACCCACACGCCTTGAAAGGTGCTCGGGTTTTAATTCGGTGGGTTGTGTCATGCCCGCGGCGGCTAACATTTCTGCAAGGCTTTTTATTGTTTCACGTTGAAAATTGGTCACGCGTTCGGCCTTGCTTGCCACAACAAGGGCGCGTTGGCGCAGCGGGTCTTGGGTTGTAACGCCCGTGGGGCAATGGCCCGTGTGGCAGGTTTGGGCTTGAATGCACCCAACCGCGAACATGAAGCCGCGCGCCACGTTGCACCAATCAGCGCCCAAGGCAAAGCTACGAGCCATATCAAAACCAGTTATAATTTTTCCGGCACAGCCCAGTTTAATTTGGTCGCGCAATCCAGCACCCAACAAGGCTGAATGCACGAAGGCCAAACCATCGCGCAGTGGCATGCCAATGTTGTCGATAAATTCAGCGGGGGCAGCACCCGTGCCGCCTTCTTTGCCATCAATCACAATAAAATCAGGCACAGATTTTAATTCCAAAATTGCTTTCACAATGCTCAAGAATTCATGTTTATAGCCAATGCAAAGCTTAAAGCCTACGGGCTTTCCGCCCGATAATTTGCGCAATGTGTCAATGAACATCACCAGTTCTTTGGGCGTTGAAAAGGCGGAATGTGCCGAAGGGGAAATGCAATCCTTACCCACTTCAACGCCACGAATTGCTGCAATTTCAGCGGTCACTTTAGCGCCGGGCAAAACCCCGCCGTGGCCCGGTTTGGCCCCTTGGCTGATTTTAATTTCAATCATTTTGATCTGCGGATCAATCGCCGCCGCCGCAAATTTTTCTGGCGCAAATGTGCCATCAGCGTTGCGACAGCCAAAATAGCCCGATCCAATTTCCCAAATCAAATCGCCGCCGCCTTCGCGGTGATAGGGGCTGATGGAACCTTCGCCCGTATCATGGGCAAAGCCACCACTTTTTGCGCCGATATTTAAGGCGCGAATGGCGTTGGCCGAAAGTGCGCCATAGCTCATGGCAGAGATATTCAAAATTGAAGCGTTGTAAGGCTTGGTGCATTGGGGGCCGCCAATTGTCACGCGAAAGGGTTCTTTGGTCAGCGGGGCAGGGCTTATGGAATGCAACATCCATTCATGGCCCTCAGCATAAACATCGCCTTGCGTGCCAAAAGGCTTTTTATCAAGCTGGCGTTTGGCACGTTGATAAACAATGGCGCGGCGTTCACGCGGGAAGGGCCTTCCGTCTGTGTCTCCCTCAAAAAAATACTGCCGCATTTCGGGGCGAATTTTTTCAAAGAAAAACCGCAAGTGGCCGATGATGGGATAGTTGCGCAAAATGGCATGGCGCGTTTGGATTAAATCATAGATGCCAAGCAAGCTTAAACCAACGGCGAGCCCAAACACCAAAGCCATAAGTTTGGGATAATTGGGCATCATGCTTTGGGCGGGCAACATTAAAACGCTGATCACCAGCGCCAAAATCAGGGCCCAAAACCGTGGTTCCAAGAATTGCTTAAAATCCATCCGTATCACTCAACCGAAATTATTTGGTTTAAGCAATAGGGCTTGTAAATGTGACGATCACATTACCGGCAACACTAGCCGCCCGGAATGCGTTGCAATAAGTAAATTTCAGCACCTTGGGGAAGCGGCGTATCCCACTGATCGCGGTAGATTTGCCCGTTGATGGAAACAGCAACGCCGCGCTTGATATGGGGTTCCATTCCCGGATATTTTTCTGTCAGTATACGGAATAATTCGCGGATGCTGCCCGCGTTGATTTCAATTTTTTCAGCCCCGCTAGCAAAGGGTCGAAGTGCACCCCAAAGATGAATGATATGGGTGGGGTGCACTGTCATGGTGGTTCAGTCTAACAACGCGTTAAACTGCAAAATCATCTTATCGCTTAGCGTCTTGAATAGATTTCAACACGCGTGGCGGAGACATTGGAATATGAGTTTGCCGAACACCGGTGGAGTTTGTGACCGCAATTGAAACCGCCGCAAGCGGCGGCACAATTGAAGTTTCGCCCACGCCACGCACACCATAGGGATGGTTTGGATTTGGAATTTCCAAAATCTGCGTGTCGATAAAGGGCAAGTCTGAACACACCGGAATACGATAATCCAAGAAGGCTGCATTTTGCAGGCGGCCATCTTTGCCATAAACATATTCTTCATTCAGCGCCCAGCCAATGCCTTGCACTGCGCCGCCTTGATATTGCCCTTCAACGTAAGATGGGTGCATGGCTTTGCCCGCATCTTGAATAACCGTATAGCGCTTGATCAGCGAACGGCCAGTTTCAGGATCAGTTTCCACATCAGCAATATGCGTGCCGAAAGAAACGCCAGCGTTGTCGGCAGTGATTTCAGCATGGCCAGCAATTGGCCCGCCGGTGTTGCCTGCCCCGGCGGCCAAATCTTTCAAGCTCAATGGCGCTAAATTGCCATGGCCCCGGCCAATGGGGTGGGCGCTGCCATCTTTCCATTCAACGTCGTCAACATTGATTTCCCAAGTTTTGGCGGCGCGGTTGCGCAACACGGTGATGGCGTTGCGGGTTGCAAAAATCGCAGCCATCGAGGTTGAGAATGTACCACGGCTGCCATCGGTCATATCATTATGACCCAAGGAAGACGTGTCGGCGATCGTTGAACGCACGTGATCATAGGTAACGCCCAATTCTTCGGCCACAGCCATGGCAATTGATGCGCGGCTTCCGCCCACGTCAATGGTGCCTTGAGCGATTGTCACATTGCCATCTGGCGTTATGTTCACGTCCACACATGTTTGGCCACCGAAGTTGAACCAGAAGCCACAAGCAACGCCGCGGCCTTGGTTTTTGCCCAGTGGGGCCTTCATATGCGGGTGATTTTTTGCCGCCATTAAAGTTGGGCCAATGCCGATGGGGCCATAGACCGGGCCATAGGAAGACTTGGTGCCTTCTTTGGCCGCGTTTTTAATGCGGAAATCCAACGGGTCCATGCCAATGGCTTTGGCCGCTTCATCCATGGCGTTTTCAACCGCAAATGCGGCCATGGGCGCTGAAGGGGCCCGGTAAGCCGCTGTTTTAGGTCGGTTGACCACAACGTCTTTGCTGATGGTTTGAACGTTTTTCAAATCATAACAAGCAAACGCGGTTTGTGCGCCAATCTCAGCCCATGTCGATGGGAATGCGCCGCCGTGATAGCGCAATTCTGCAAAAGCCGAGGTGATCGTGCCATCTTTTTTAACGCCAAGTTTCACGTCAATCGAAGTTGAAGATGTGGGCCCTGTGCTGCGGAAAACTTCTTCGCGGCTCATCGTCAATTTCACTGGGCGGTTGGCTTTGCGTGAAAGTGCCAATGCCAAGGGCTCGGCCCAGATGTGGGTTTTGCCACCAAAGCCGCCACCAATTTCAGAAGAGGTGACGCGCAGTTTATTGGCGTCCAAGCCCAAAAGAATGGCGCATTGGTTGCGATAAACAAAGTGGCCTTGCGTGCAAACCCACATTTCAGCAGAGCCATCGGGCGAAACCGAAGCCAAGCACGAATGGGGCTCAATATAACCTTGGTGGGTTTGTTCAGTTTTGTAAGAGCGTGAAATTACAACATCCGCCTCTTTCAAACCCTGTTCAACATCGCCATGGCCATAGCTGGCGTGTTTGTTTTGGTTCGATGGCGTTTCAGATTTTTGTGGCGTGCCTTCGGTGAAAATATGATCATGGATGATGGGGGCTGTATGTTTCAGCGCCTCATCCACGTCTGTCACATGCGGCAAAACTTTATAGGTCACGTTGATCAGCGCCAGCGCCTTGCGGGCGGTTGCGGCATCTACGGCTGCAATAGCGGCCACGGCATGGCCATCATACAAAGCCTTTTTGCGCGCCATGCAGTTTTCAAGAATGTCCAGCATGCTGCGATCGCCATTGGTGTAATCTGGCAAATCGGCTGATGTGATAACCGCTTTCACACCGGGCAGTTTTTCAGCGGCCTTTGTGTCAATTTTTACAATTTGCGCATGCGCGTGGGGCGAACGCAGAACAAGGCCCACAAGTTGGCCCGGCGCTGTGGCATCAGCGCCAAAACGAGCACGGCCTGTCACTTTATCAACGCCATCAGGCCTTGCCACACGTGAGCCAATAACCTTGAATTTGCGCTCAACCAGACCAGGGTTCATAGGATCAGATGAATGGGAATCGAGTGACATGATTAGCCTCGCATTTCTTTTGCTGCGGCCTGAACGGCACGCACGATTTTATCATAACCTGTGCAGCGGCAAAGGTTGCCCGCAAGGCCAAAACGAATTTCTTCTTCCGTTGGATCAGGGTTTTTGCGAAGCAGGGCTTGCGCCGCCATCAAAAACCCCGGTGTGCACACGCCACATTGCAATGCTGCACCATCAATAAAATGTTGCTGCAGAGGGTGCAGAACATTGCCATCGGCCATGCCTTCAATGGTTTCAACCGATTTGCCATTCATCTCAGCGCCCAGCACCAAGCACGAACACACCAAGCGACCATCCAGAATAACGGAACAGGCACCACAATCGCCGGTGCCACAGCCTTCTTTAGCGCCCGTCAGGCCCACGCGATTGCGCAGCACATCCAGCAAAGACTCATTAACACCACAGGCAAATTCAACAGCATCGCCATTGATTGTTGTTTGAACGTGAACTCCCATTATTTTCCTCCAGCGCGGGTATAGGCGGTTTCGGCAGCGCGGCGGGCAAGAACGCCTGCCACTGTTGTTCTAAATTCGACTGTGCCGCGTTTATCGTCAATTGGTTTGCAAGCCGCTGAACAAATTTCAGCAAGCTTGGCTTTGGTTGCATCATCAAGCTTGGTGCCGATGATGGCTTTGGCTGCTTCTTTCACCAGCAATGCGGTGATCGCCACAGCACCCAGCGAAACGCGGGCCTTGGTGATAATGCCTTTGCCATCAATCGTCAGGTTTACGGCGCAAGACACAACCGCAATATCCATTTCGGTGCGTGGAATAAAACGCAAATAAGCATCGCCTGATTTGGGTGCGCGTTTGTGAAGCTCAATGGCGGTGATGAATTCCCCTTTTTTTAAGTTGTTGCGGCCAACGCCAGCCGGCACATCTTCAACCGCCAATTTGCGCGAACCCTTGGAACTGGTGATTACCACTTTTGCACCAGCGGCAATCAGCGCGGGCACACTGTCAGCGGCGGGCGAGGCGTTGCACAAATTGCCAGCCATGGTGCAGCGACCCTGTACTTGTTTGGAGCCGATTAAATTTGCGGCTTCAACCACGCCGGGCCAAGCTTTAACCAAGGCTGCATTTTCATCCAACGCGGCGCACGGAACAGCGGCACCGATGGTGAAACCTGTTGCAGTCTTTTTGATTTCTTTAATGCCTTTGATGGCCTTGATATCAACAATAAGATCAGGTGCCACAACACCAGCCTTCATTTTAACCAAAAGATCTGTGCCGCCAGCCAGCACAAAGGCTTTGCCTTTTTCTTTCATCAAAAGTGAAGCGGCTTCTTTGGCCGTCATCGGAACTTCATATCGCATTTTTCTTGCCTCTTAATTATAGGTCTAGTTTGGCTTTATCCGCACGATTGGTCAACAGTTGTACTGATTATGGCGGTGCATAGCACCATGCGCCATAGACGTTGACAGGGGTGCGACGAAAAGACAAATCTTGCAGGGGTGAGGAATCGATGAACCACGCCGAACAGCAAGTGCGCGAACTGTCTTTATGGAAAGGCCCCATCACCCTTGACGTGTTGAAAGGCGGGGTGAGCAACACAAGCTTCGTGGTTTCAGACAATTCGGGCAAATGGGTTGCCCGGGTGGGGGAAGATTATCCCTTTCATCAAGTTTCGCGCCTGCGTGAAGCAACGGCGGCATGGGCTGCATTTGAAGCGGGCCTTTCACCAGAAGTTGTTTATGCTGAGGGCGGCATCATGGTTCTGCGCCACATTGATGCGCGAACATTTATAGAGGCTGATGTTCGTGGCAATTGGCACGCTTGTGTTGAAACCGTGAAGCGATGTCACCTTGAGATGCCAAAACGCATTTTGGGCCAGGGTGCCATTTTCTGGGTGTTTCAAATCTTGCGTGATTATGCCGCAACGCTGGTGGACAAACGCCACGCTCGGGCTGGCGAGGTTTCACGCTGGATGAAAATTGTGGTTGCGCTTGAAGCGGCACAAGTTCCCTTACCCATCATTTTTGGACACCATGATTTATTGCCCACCAATTTTATGGACGATGGCAAACGGCTGTGGCTGATTGATTGGGAATATGGTGCTTTTGGCACCTGCATGTTTGATTTGGCAAACCTTGCTGCGGCCAATTCATTTGATGAAAAACTTGAAACCCAAATGTTGGATTTATATTTTGAACGAACGCCAGATGAAGCCACCTTGCGTGCCTTCTTCGCCATGAAAGTTGCTGCCGCCTTGCGCGAAGCCATGTGGGGCATGATTTCAGAAATTTATTTAAATGCGCCGGGTGTCGATTATGTGGCTTATGCAGCGGAATATCTTTCGCGCTTTGAAGCAATTTTGAAAAATTATCAGACAAGGTTTGAAAACATATGAACAAGGCACTTCCCGCCCATGCACAAATTGTAGTGATCGGCGGCGGCATTATTGGTTGTTCCACGGCCTATCATTTGGCGCGTGATCACAAGGCTAATGTTATTCTGCTGGAACAAAACAAAATCACATCAGGTTCAACGTGGCATGCGGCGGGCTTGGTGGGCCAGCTGCGATCATCGGCTTCCATCACGCAGGTTTTGAAATATTCGGTTGAACTTTATAAAAATCTGGAAGCTGAAACAGGTTTGCAAACGGGTTGGAAAATGTCTGGTTGTTTGCGCCTTGCCACCAATCAAGACAGGTGGACGGAATATAAACGCCTGGCCACAACCGCGCAAAGCTTCGGCATGGACATGCAGTTGCTTTCACCTGCTGAGACCAAAAAACTTTTCCCGCTGCTTGATGTTTCCGATCTTGTGGGCTCATCATTTCTGCCAACCGATGGGCAGGCATCGCCATCAGACATCACCCAATCTTTGGCCAAGGGTGCCCGCATGCATGGCGCCAAAATATTTGAAGGTGTGGGCGTTACGGGTTTTGAAATTGTTGAAGGCGTTGTGGTCGGTGTTCAAACCACGCAAGGCTCTATTAAATGTGATCTGGTCGTAAACTGCGGCGGCATGTGGGCCAGGCAAATTGGTGCGCTGGCTGGCGTTAATGTTCCGCTGCAACCTGTTAAACACCAATATATCATCACCGAAAAAGTGGATGGCTTATCGCCAGATGCACCCACTATTCGAGACCCCGATCGGCGCACCTATTTCAAAGAAGAGGTGGGAGGCTTGGTGTTTGGTGGCTATGAGCCCAACCCCATTGCGTGGACATTAGACGATGTGCCTTCCACCTTTGAGTTTGAATTGTTTGACGATGATTGGGACCATTTTGAACAACATATGGCGCAAGCCTTGGCGCGCATTCCGGCACTGGAAAATACTGGCATAAAAAAAATGATCAACGGGCCAGAAAGCTTCACGCCCGATGGCAATTTCATTTTGGGCCGCGCACCTGAACTTAAAAACTTTTATTTGGGCTGTGGCTTTAATGCTTTTGGCATTGCCTCGGGTGGTGGGGCTGGTTGGGTTCTGGCCGACTGGGTGATGAAGGGTGAAGCACCCACAGATTTGTGGAGCGTTGATATCCGCCGCTTCTCGGCTTTGCATAAAGATCGCGCATGGGTGAATGAACGCACACTGGAAGCCTATGGCAAGCATTACACCGTTGGTTTTCCACATGAGGAATATGCAAGCGGGCGGCCAAAATTAAAGTCACCGCTTTATGAAACACTGAAATCTTCTGGCGCGTGTTTTGGCTCAAAGCTTGGCTGGGAAAGACCCAATTGGTTTGCGCCCAAGGGTGTTCAGCCTGTTGATCAATATTCCATGGGGCGGCAAAATTGGTTTGAAGCTGTGGGCGTTGAACATAAGGCGGTTCGTGAACACGCTGGGCTTTTTGATCAATCATCTTTTGCAAAATTTGAAATGCGCGGGCGTGATTGTGTGGCGGCTTTGGATGTGATGTGTTCCAACACCATTCCGAAAAATGATAATCGCTTGGTTTATACGCAGCTTCTCAACACGCGCGGCGGCATTGAATGTGATTTAACCGTGGCGCGTTTTGCTTCCGATCTTTTTTATATTGTTACAGGCACAGGTTTTCGTGCGCATGATTATTCGTGGATTGTGGACCACATTCCACAAGGCATGGATGCAACGCTCTCTGATGTGACAGAACGCTTTGGCACCTTGTCTCTCATGGGGCCAAAGTCGCGCGATATTTTACAAGCTGTATGCAGCGCCTCGCTTGCAGATATGAAATTCGGCGATGCAAAACTCATCAGTGTCGGCGGGCATCAAGCCCGGGTTTTGCGGGTGACGTATGTGGGTGAATTGGGTTTTGAAATTCATGCACCCATCGCCACCTTGCCTGATATTTATTTGGTTTTGATGCGACAAGGGGCGGTGAATGCCGGATATCGCGCCATTGAATCGCTGCGGTTGGAAAAGGGTTATCGCGCCTGGGGCGCTGATATAACGCCCAATGACACACCGCTTGAGGCTGGCCTCGGCTGGGCTGTGAAATTCAGAAGCAATGTGGATTTTATTGGTCGCGCGGCTTTGCTGGAGAAGCGTCAAATGCCGATGAAAAAAATGATGGCGGGTTTCACCACTGAACGGGAAGATGTTGTTCTGCTTGGCCGCGAAACAATTTTGCGGGATGGAAAATTCGCAGGCTATTTAACCTCTGGCGGTTATGGCTATACGGTGGGCAAGCCCATTGGTTATGGCTATGTGCGCAATGCTGAAGGCGTGTCG
>JAYWFC010000091.1:0-29757 GCA_043778995.1 Aestuariivirga sp. | reverse complement strand
AAGGGCTATCGGCTGATCAGCGAATTTGTGGCGGGCATTCTTGTGGGTGCTGCCGTGGGTTATGGGCTGGACAAGCTGTTTTCAACCTTGCCGCTGTTCTTGATCATTTTTGTGCTTGTAGGCTTTGCGGCCGGAATTCTGAATATGTCACGCGCGGCAAACAGAACTTCGCCAACTGCTGAAGAGCTGGCTAAAATGCCGAAACCGACTTACGACGACGAGGATAAATAGTGGCTAACGATCCGATCCATCAATTTCGCATTCACGATATTGCCGGCCCATGGAACATCTTGGGCCATGAGATCAGCTTCACCAATTCGGCCCTTTTCATGGGCATCACCGTTGCCACAATAACCGGCGTATTGTTGCTGGCTGCGCGCAAGGGTTCGCTGGTTCCGGGCCGTCTGCAATCGGTTGGCGAAATGTGGTATGGCCTTGTTCACAACATGGTTGATAACGTGTTGGGTAAAGAGGGCGCTAAATTCTTCCCACTGGTCTTCTCGCTGTTTTCATTTGTGCTTGTAGCCAACTTGTTGGGCATGTTCCCCTATTTCTTCACTGTTACAAGCCACGTGATTGTAACGGCGTCACTGGCACTTTTTGTAGTTTTACTTGTCGTTGTTGTGGGCATTACCAAACACGGCCTTGGCTGGTTTAAACTTTTTGTGCCGCACGGCGTGCCGCTGGCAATTTTGCCTTTCATTTCACTGATTGAAATCATTTCATTCTTGTCGCGCCCCATCAGCTTAGGCCTACGTTTGTTCGGCAACATGTTGGCTGGCCACATTGTTTTGAAAGTGTTCGCGGGCTTTGTTGTAAGCTTGCTGGCCTTAGGCGGTGTGGGCATTTTAGGCTCGCTTGCCCCCATGGCCATGGCCGTTGCGTTGACAGCGCTGGAATTTCTGGTCGCAGGTTTGCAGGCCTTTGTTTTTGCCATTCTCACATGCGTTTATTTAAACGACGCGCTTCACCCTTCACATTAACCTTCAACCCAAAACGAAACTAGGAGAACTAAAATGGACGCATCAGCAGCAAAGCTCATTGGCGCAGGTATCGCATGCATTGGCATGGGCGGTGCAGGCATCGGTGTTGGACATATTTTCGGCAACTATTTGGCAGGCGCATTGCGCAACCCAGCAGCTGCTGGTTCGCAATTCACCAACGCGCTGATTGGCGCTGCTTTGGCTGAAGGCCTTGGCATTTTCTCACTGGTTGTTGCTCTTCTGCTTCTCTTCGTTGCAAAATAAGCAACTTCTGAGATCGTGATTATGATCGGCTCATGTTGGGCCGATCACTCTATTTGAACAGGCTTGGCACATGGCGACAACAACTGAAACTGCAATAACAGAAGAAGCCGGTGGCGCATTTCCGCCCTTGGATGCATCAACTTTTCCATCACAATTGTTTTGGTTGGCGATTTTCTTTGGTGCGCTTTATCTGTTGATGAGCAGGCTGGTTTTGCCAAAGCTGGGTGCCATCATTGCTGCCCGCAAAGGTCAGATCGATGGCGACTTGGCGCGCGCCCAAGCCCTGAAAGACGAAACTGAAGCGGCTATTGCATATTACGAAAAATCATTGAGCGATGCCAAAGGCAAAGCCACTGATATTGCCCGTGATACGCGCGCCAAAGTAACTTCCGAAATTGATGATGAACAAGCCAAGCTTGATGGCGCTTTGAACAGCAAAATCAAAGATGCTGAAGCCAAAATTGCTAAGGCCAAAGCCAAGGCGATGGAGTCTGTTCACGACATCGCTGCCGACACTGCCTCGGATATTGTAAGCCAATTGACCGGAAGCAAAGTTTTAAAAACCGCTGCGGCCAAAGCCGTTGCCGCAGTGAAGAACTGAGGGAAAAATTATGATTGAATTTGATCAAACATTTTTCGCACTTGTTGCACTGGTTTTGTTTTTGGGCGTTGTGGTTTATGCAGGCGCGCACAAAAAAGCGGGCGCTGCCTTGGATGATCGCGCCAAGCTGATTGAAAAAGAATTGGCTGACGCGAAAAAGCTGCGTGAAGATGCTGAAAAGCTTCTGGCTGATTATAAGCAAAGAAGTCTGGATGCTGTTAAAGAAGCAGCGGTTATTGTTGAACAGGCAAAATCTTCTGCCAAGCAATATGCCGATGAATCACGCAAGAAGTTGACAGAAACAATTGCACGCCGCACCAAACAGGCTGAGCAGAAAATTGCGCAAGCTGAAGCCGCCGCAACAAAGGAAGTGCGCAGCTCTGCCACTGATCTGGCAATCGCTGCCGCATCAAAATTGATTGCTGACCAAAAAGGCAATGCAAAATTGATCTCTGATTCAATTGCCGCCGTGAAGAGCAAGCTGAACTAAGTTTTATAAATTCTTCTTCTGCTATTTTAGTCGGGCGCAACCATTCCTATATGTGGTGTGTTAAACGACAGTGCTGACTTAAAATTCAGCAATTAAAAGCGCTTTTTTTGCGCACACGGGAAAGACATTGCATGAGCGGCCTTTTTCTTCTTCTTCTCAAAAGCAAGGCCTTGATCTCCATCATCTCGATGTTGATCACCATCTGGGTCTATGCGCAGTTTTATGGCTGGCCTTTTGCGGTTGGGTTTGTGTTGATGTTGCTGGTTCACGAAATGGGCCATTATCTGGCGGCCAAACAGCGTGGGCTGAATGTGGGCCTTCCGGCTTTCATTCCCTTTGTGGGTGCCATGATCAATTTGCGCGAAACACCCCATGATGCTGAAACCGAGGCCTATGTGGCTTATGCCGGCCCATTTGTGGGCACACTGGCCGCTTTTGCCGCCTATCTTTATGGGCGCCAAACCGGCCAAGAGCTGTGGTTAGCGGTGGCCTATTCCGGTTTCATACTCAATCTGTTTAACCTGTTGCCGGTGTCTCCGCTGGATGGCGGGCGCATCACGCAAGTTATTTCGCCACGCATCTGGCTGTTTGGCGTGCCTTTGTTGATCGCGCTATTTATCTATATGCCAAGCCCCATGTTGATGTTGATTGGCGTAATGGCTTTGCCAAATCTTCGCGCCGCATGGAATTATGATAAGAACGATCCTGCGAATGCGGCTTACCGCAATGTTTCTGCTGCGATCAAAGTTGAATATGGAATTTTATATTTGGGCCTTGCGGCAATTTTGGCCTTGATGAGTTTTCATGTTCACCAAGGCCTAAGCCTGGGGCAATAGCCTGAACGCCTATTTCTTGTGTGATCGATGTTGGCCAAGCAAGTTTTCTGTACTAAACGCTTCGTCTAATTGTTCTTGTGTCATCATATTTTCGGCCAACACAACCTCGCGTATGCTGCGCCTTGACTTCAATGCTTCTTTGGCAACACGGCTGGCTTGCACATAACCAACGTAAGGGTTGATCGCCGTTACTGCCACCAGTGAATGATCAAGCAGTTCTTGGCAACGTTCACGGTCAGCCTCTATGCCCACAATGCATTTTTCGCGCAGCACTTTCATGCCGCGTGTGAGCATGCGCATAGATTGCAGAATATTAAACACAATGACGGGCTCCATGGCGTTGAGCTGCAATTGGCCTGCTTCGGCCGCCATGGTGACAGTGAGATCGTTGCCGATGATCTGATAAGCGATCTGGTTGATGACCTCAGGCATCACCGGATTGACTTTTCCGGGCATGATGGAAGAGCCAGCCTGCACCGCGGGCAACCTTATTTCACCAAGGCCAGCGCGTGGGCCACTGTTCAACAACCGCAGGTCATTGCACATTTTTGAAAGCTTAACGGCGATACGTTTCAGCACGCCAGAAAATGTGATGAAGGCACCCATATCGGAAGTGGCCTCAATCAAATCCCCTGCACCCACCAATCTTTCACCAGAAAGCTTGGATAAATTTGTAATCACCGCTTCGCCATAACCTTCGGGCGCGTTGATGCCTGTGCCAATGGCTGTGCCGCCCAAATTAATTTCGCGCAGCAAATTGCCAACTTCACGCAAGCGATCAATATCTTCACCCAGCGTTACAGCAAAGGCCCGAAACTCGTGGCCCAGCCGCATAGGAACCGCATCCATCAACTGGGTGCGCCCCACTTTGATCACGTCATGGAACTCTTCAGCCTTGACCAGAAGTGCGGCCTTCAACGCTTCTTGTTGTTCAATCAAAGCCGGACAATTTCTAATCATCGTCAGGCGCACGGCGGTTGGGTAAACGTCATTGGTGGATTGTGATAGGTTCACATGATCATTAGGGTGGATCAAAGCATAATCGCCATTGGGCCGTTGCAATTCACGCAAAGCCAAATTGGCGATCACCTCGTTGGCGTTCATGTTGGTGGATGTGCCTGCACCACCTTGCAACATATCAATGATGAAGCCACCATCAGCCTCGCCGCCAATCACAATATCGCAAGCCCGCGTGATGGCGCGGCCAATTCTGGCATCAAGCACGCCCAATTCCATGTTGGCCAAGGCGGCTGCTTTCTTCGTCATCGCCAATGATTGAATGAGTTCAGGGAACTGGCTGAGAAGAACCCCGGTGATGGGAAAATTCTCAGCTGCCCTGAATGTGTGCACACCATAAAGTGCAGCTTCAGGCAGCGTCACACTGCCAATGGCATCAGTTTCGATGCGGGTCTTTGACATGGTTATTCCGCCGCCATCATATAGTCTTCAATCGGCGGGCACAGGCACATCAAATTGCGATCGCCATAAACATTGTCCACCCGCGCAACGCTTGGCCAATATTTTGAATGTGATGTTTCGCCTAACGGAAAATAAGCTTGGCGTTTTGAATAAGGGTGATTCCACTCATCCAGCAATTGACCATGTGTATGAGGAGCGTTTTTCAAAACATTGTTCAGCTTGTCTGCCCTGCCATGTTCCACATCTGCGATCTCTGCCGCAATTGCAATCATGGCATCACAGAAGCGATCAATCTCGCGCTTGCCTTCGCTTTCGGTGGGTTCAATCATCAATGTATCAACCACCGGGAAAGACATGGTGGGCGCATGGAAACCATAATCCACCAAACGCTTGGCAACATCTTCAACTGAAATTCCTGTACGATCTTTCAACCAGCGCAAATCAATAATACATTCATGGGCCACAACACCGCCGGGCCTAGAATAGAGAACGGGGAAATGCGGGTTCAACCGATGCGCAATATAATTGGCGTTGAGAATTGCCATTTTCGTGGCCATTGTCAGCCCGGGCCCACCCATCATGGCGATATACATCCACGAGATTGGCAGAATGGAAGCCGAACCATAAGGAGCCGCAGACACAGCGCCCGTGTGGCGCGTTTCAACTGCCACCACATTATGCCCCGGCAGATGCTTCACCAAATGCTGGCCAACACCAATGGGGCCCATGCCGGGGCCACCACCGCCATGGGGAATGCAAAAGGTTTTATGCAAGTTCATGTGGCACACATCGGCACCCAATTCTGCAGGCCGCATCAGGCCCACTTGTGCGTTCAGATTTGCGCCATCCAAATAAACTTGGCCGCCATTGTCATGGATGATTTTGCAAATATCGATGATGGAGTCTTCGAACACCCCATGTGTTGAAGGATAGGTAATCATCAATGCTGCCAGATTGGCTGCGTTGGCTTTTGCCTTGGCTTCCAAATCGGCCACATCCACATTGCCGTGGGCATCACAGGCCACCACAACAACCTTCATGCCCGCCATAACCGCCGAGGCGGGGTTGGTGCCATGGGCAGATGTGGGGATTAAACACACATCGCGGTTTTTCTGGTTGTTGGCATCATGGAAACCTCGAATGGCCAATAGCCCAGCATATTCGCCCTGGCTGCCCGCATTGGGTTGAAGCGACACGGCATCGAACCCTGTAATTTCACACAGCATGGCTTCCAAGCTTGTAAACAATTCGGCATAGCCTTTGGTTTGTTCAACGGGTGCAAATGGGTGAATGTTGCCAAACGCAGGCCATGTGACGGGGATCATTTCGCTGGCTGCGTTCAGCTTCATGGTGCAAGAACCCAGCGCAATCATCGCTTGATCAAGGGCCAAATCCTTGCCTTGCAGGTGGCGCAGATAACGCATCATTTCGGTTTCAGAATGATAGGAACTGAAGGTGGGATGCGTGAGATAAGCTGACTTGCGTTGCAGTGATTTCGGAACCGAATCAATCACCCCGCCGCGCTTGGCACCGAACACTTCCAACACTGCATCAAGATCTGTTTCCCGTGTGGTTTCATCAAACGAAACCGCAATGTGATCAGCGTCTACAACACGTATGTTTATGTGCTTTTTTTCTGCCGCAGCAAGCATGGCCTGTGCCGAAGCTTTCACTGTTACAGTATCAAAAAATGATTCATTTACAACAAGATGCCCGGCATTCTTCACCGCCGTCGCAAACACTTGCGCCTTTGCATGAGCGGCTTCAGCAATTGCTTTAAGCCCTTCAGGCCCATGATAAACAGCATACATGGAAGCCATCACCGCAAGCAAAACTTGCGCTGTGCAAATGTTGCTGGTGGCCTTGTCGCGCCTGATATGTTGTTCGCGTGTTTGCAGCGCCATGCGCAAAGCCCGGTTGCCCCTGGCATCAATTGAAACGCCGATCAGCCGTCCGGGCATTACGCGCTTAAATTCATCCTTCGTTGCAAAAAACGCCGCATGCGGCCCGCCATATCCCATGGGCACGCCAAAGCGTTGGGCAGAACCAATTGCAACATCGGCCCCCATTTCGCCCGGCGTTTTTAAAACCGTAAGCGCCAACAAATCTGTGGCCATGATGGCCAAGGCACCGCTCGCATGAAGACTTGAAATGACGCTGGCAAAATCACGCAACGCGCCAGATGAACCGGGATAAGACAACAGTGCCGCAAAAGTTTTGGCCGGCTTTAAATCAATCTCAGGATCACCAATTTCAATCTCAATGCCAAAACCTTTGGCCCGGGTTTGCAAAACACCAATGGTTTGGGGGTGCGTATCACGATCGACAAAAAACACATTGGCAGACGTTTTGGACAACCGCTTGGCCATGGCCATGGCTTCTGCCGCCGCTGTTGCTTCATCCAACAAAGACGCATTGGCAATTTCAAGCCCCGTCAGATCCACCACCATTTGTTGGAAGTTTAAAAGCGCTTCCAAGCGACCTTGGCTCACCTCGGCTTGATAGGGCGTATAGGCCGTATACCAACCCGGATTTTCCAACACATTGCGCAAAATAACTTTGGGCGTGATGGTGCCATAATAGCCCATGCCGATCATGGATGTGAAAACCTGGTTTTTCGCCGCCATGTGTTTGATGGCCGAAAGCGCTTCGCGTTCGCTTAAAGCTTCGGGCAAAGCCAAAGCCCGGGCACTACGAATTTTGGCGGGCACTGCTTTGGCAATAAATTCGTCAAGCGACGTAGCACCCAAGGTTTTTAAGATTGCGGCAGTTTCAGAAGCACTGGGGCCAATGTGGCGGGGGATGAAATCTGTGCTCATGTCAGCCTGCCACAAATTTATCATAAGCGGCCTTGTCCATCAGGCCATCAACTTCGTCGGGTGTGCTGAGTTTGATTTTCATAAACCAGCCTTCTTGTTCGGGTGAGCGGTTGACCAATGCCGGGTCTCCGTTCAACTCACCATTGATTGCAATCACTTCGCCAGAAACGGGCGTGTAAACTTCGCTGGCGGCTTTCACACTTTCGATCGTGGCAACCGAAGCATGGGCGGCGATGGTGCTTCCAAGCTTTGGCAGTTCTACAAACACCACATCGCCCAATTGTGATTGGGCATGATCGGTAATGCCAACGGTGGCAATGTTGCCTTCAAGGGTGAGCCATTCGTGATCTTTTGAGAATTTCATTTTTTCGTCCTATCGTTTAAAATTATTTGGAATGAATGGAAGTTTCACAAGCGTTGCAGGCATAAGATTGCCCCGCACCAGCAATTGAATTTTTGTATCAGCCGCAGCAGAAGACGTATCAACATAGCCCATGGCGATGGGGCCGTTGACCGTTGGCCCAAAGCCACCTGATGTGATCACGCCAATTTTGTTGCCATCTGTGTTGAAAATTTCTGTGCCATCTCGTGCGGGTGCGCGGCCATCTGGCTTAATGCCAACCCTTTTGCGCTTTGGCCCATCGCGCAATTCCTGTTGCACACGCGCGGCACCGATAAACCCACCTTCAACACGGCGACGTTTGCCGATTGACCATAAAAGCCCCGCCTCTATGGGAGATATGCTTTCATCCAGCTCATGGCCATAAAGGCACAAGCCCGCTTCAAGCCGCAAAGAATCACGCGCACCAAGGCCAATGGGTTTCACAAGTGCGTCTTGCAGCAGAAGGTTCCAAAGCGTTTCAACATCTTTGTTTAAAACCGAAAGTTCAAAACCATCTTCACCGGAATAGCCTGACCTGGAAACATGAACATCAATGCCGCCGATGGGCAGCGATTGATAAAACATAAATTTCAAATCCCGAACACTTGGCACGTGCTTGGCTAAAACGTCTTCGGCCTTTGGCCCCTGCAAGGCCAGCAGCGCCATATCATCGCCCGCCTTAAACGAAACACCTTCGGGCAAGTGCTTGGCAAAATGGCCATAGTCAAAGTCTTTGCGGCCCGCATTCACCACCACATAAAGCCAGCCTTCATAACCTTTATAATCAGCGCGGGTGACCATCAAATCATCCAACGTTCCGCCCGCCTCGTTCAGCAATTGCGAATAGCGCTGTTGTCTGGGCTCCAGCCCTAAAATATCTGCGGGCACCAGTTTTTCCATCGCTGTGGCTGATGTTACAAAATCATCGCTGATTACAAAACATTGGCCCATGTGAGACACATCGAACAGACCAGCATTGGCACGTGTCCAATTATGCTCAGCCAAAACGCCTGTGGGATATTGCACGGGCATGTCATAACCAGCAAAGGGCACAAGCTTTGCACCAAGAGCTTTATGAACGTCGTAAAGGGGGGTGCGCTTTTGCGCCAGATCACTCATCAAATTCTCCTTACAGGTTTGCGAAACACGGCCTTTGCCATGTCGCCCCCTCTGTTAGGAACCTGAGAGTTTTCGCTTGCCTGTCGCTCTGACACAGACCCGCTTTCTCCTTCGGTGAGCGGCTTTCTAAAGCCTCTGCTCTCCAGAGTTTACGCCCATCCAGCGGTCCATTTGCCTGAGAGTTTCCGGGGCGGTTGCTCCTTCGGCGCTGAACTTTCGTTCAATCTCTCCCGCTAGGGATGGTGTAACTTATTATCGAATAGTCTAAACCCCTAAGCAACGAAGTCAAGCAACTTGGAAACACGCATGTTAAAACCACATATCCTCGTTATGGGCCCTTATGCTGATGCACTGATGGCAGAATTGGAAACAGCCTATGACGTGCATCGTTATTGGCAGATTGAAGACAAGCCCGCATTCTTAAAAAGCCATGGCGACAAGATCAAAGCCATTGCCACGCGGGGCGATGTGGGGGCCGCGCCTGAAGTGATGCAGGCGCTGACAAATCTAGAATTTATCGCCGTGTTTGGCGTGGGGGTTGATGCCATTGACGTAGCCCAAGCCAAGGCGCGCAATATCCCCGTCACCATCACCTCTGGCGTGCTGCATGAAGATGTGGCTGATTTGGCCTTTGCCTTGATGTTGGGCATTGCCCGGCAAATTCCGGCAGGCGACCATTTCGTGCGATCAGGCCAATGGAAAACCACGGGCATGCCAATTATGCCGCGCCTTCATGGCAAACGCATTGGCATTTTGGGCATGGGCCAAATTGGCCAAGCCATTGCCAAACGTGCCGAGGGCTTTGGCATGACCATCCATTATCACACCCGCAACAAGCGCGATGATGTGAACTATCACTATCACGCAACACCCGCCGCACTGGCCCAAAATTCAGATTTTCTGGTGGCAGCATTGGCAGGCGGCAAAGCCACGGCAGGCATTGTGAGCGCAGATGTTTTAAAAGCGCTTGGCCCCAAAGGCTATTTCATCAACATTGCCCGCGGTTCCGTGGTGGATGAACAAGCACTGATTGAAGCATTGCAGAAAAAGCAAATTGCCGGCGCTGCATTGGATGTGTTTTTGAATGAACCTAAAATTGATGAGCGGTTTTTCACCCTGGAAAACACCGTGCTTCACCCCCACCAAGGCAGTGCCACCCATGAAACGCGAAAAGCGATGGCTGATCTGGTTGTGGCAAATCTCGCATCACACTTTGCCCGAAAAGGCCCCCTGACGCCGATTTGAGAATGATATTGCTGCGTTAAGCCCGCTGTCTTCTGGCGGGCTTTTCTGCTTCATGTTCTTCAAAAAGTTCAGCCAGTTTTTCAGTCATGGCGCCGCCGAGTTCTTCAGCGTCAATAATCGTCACGGCGCGTTTATAATAGCGCGTTACATCATGGCCAATGCCGACTGCGATTAATTCAATGGGTGAACGCGCTTCAATATCATTGATCACTTGGCGCAAATGCTTTTCAAGATAATTGCCAGAGTTTACCGACAAGGTTGAATCATCAACTGGCGCGCCATCTGAAATCACCATCAAAATGCGGCGCTGTTCTTGCCGGGCCAGCAAACGATTATGCGCCCAGATCAGCGCTTCGCCATCAATATTTTCTTTGAGCAAACCTTCGCGCATCATAAGGCCAAGATTTTTGCGCGCACGCCGCCACGGCTCATCAGCCGCTTTATAAATGATGTGGCGCAAATCATTGAGGCGACCGGGGTTTGGTGGCTTGCCTTCGCCCAACCATTTTTCGCGCGCTTGGCCACCCTTCCACGCTTTGGTGGTGAAGCCCAAAATTTCGACTTTAACGCCGCAGCGTTCCAACGTGCGCGCCAAAATATCAGCGCATGTGGCAGCAACTGTAATGGGCCGCCCGCGCATGGAACCGGAATTATCCAGGAGCAATGTCACCACCGTGTCGCGGAACTTCATATCCTGTTCCTGCTTGAAGGAAAGCGCGTGCAGCGGATCGGTGATCACACGGGTTAAACGCGCCGCATCAAGAACGCCTTCCTCTAAATCAAAATCCCATGATCGGTTTTGTTGGGCCATCAAGCGGCGCTGCAATTTATTGGCAAGCCTGGCCACAACGCCTTGCAAGCTGGCCAATTGCTTGTCCAGATAGGCGCGAAGCCTGGTCAGCTCTTCAGCGTCACACAAATCGGGCGCATGAATTTCTTCATCAAACTGATGGGCATAGACGCGGTAAAAATTTTCGTTGCTGAGCGATGAAAACGGAAGTTGTGGTCGCCATGGTTCTTCGCCATCTTCTTGTTGATCGCCATCAATCTCATCAGGCGCTTCTTCAGATTGCGTCTGTTGGGCGTCCATGTCTGAGGCATCACTATCGCCCTCAGCGTCTTCCATTTCTTCGGCGGCGGCTTGTTGGCTTTCCTGGTCTTCGCCCTGAGGCGTTTCAGAACGCTCGCCAGCGTTTTCTTCAGCCTCTTGATCATCATTGTCTTCGGCCTGATCGGGGTCATCACCCAACTCATCAGCCATATCCAATGATGCAATCAATTCGCGGGATAAGCGTGCAAAGGCTTGTTGATCATTCAAGGCGGTTTCAAGATTCATAATCTTGTCACCGGCTTTATCTTCAACCCATGATCGCCATAAATCCACATAGGCGCGCGCGGGAAGCGGGGGCTTGGCGCCAGTCAGCTTTTCACGCACGATAAGGCCAACGGCCTCTTCCAAAGGTGTATCGCGCCGATTAGACGAGCGGTTAACGACGAGCTTGCCATAACGATCTTCCAACATGGCGGAAAGATTATTGGCAACGCCGGGCATGGCCCTGGCACCAATGGCTTCAATGCGGGCCTGTTCCACGGCCTCATACATGGCGCGGGCATTTTTGCCTTGCGGCTGATAATGGCCATGCACCTGTTCAGAATGATTGGCGCATTTTAATGTGAAACTATCCGCCAGCCCGCGCGTGATCGCCACATCTTGATCTGTGGCAGCGCCTGTGATTTGCGGCAGTTTTATTTTGTGGCCAACCAATTGCGGTTGATCATTGCCAAAGCTGACTGCCAGTTCAACATCCAGCGCCATAGACTTCATGGCCGTGCTCAACACATCCTTGAAGCGTTCGGCGCGATCTTCTTTGGCGGCCATGTGAGCTTAAGCGATTTGAATCCGCGAGGCGGATTCTGGCAAATCTTCGCCAAAGCAACGTTGATAAAATTCAGCCACAATGGCGCGTTCAAGCTCATCACATTTATTGAGGAATGTGAGACGGAAGGCAAAGCCAATATCGCCACCAAAAATTTCAGCATTCTGCGCCCAGGTAATCACCGTGCGCGGGCTCATTACTGTTGAAAGATCACCCTGCATGAAAGAGTTGCGGGTTAAATCGGCCACGCGAACCATGTTGGAAATTATCTTGCGACCCTTTTCAGTATCGTATGATTTATTCTTAGACATCACCACGCCAACCTCTTGGCCGTGGGGCAAATAATTCAATGTTGATACGATAGACCATCTGTCCATCTGCGCTTGGTTGATTTGTTGTGTGCCATGATAAAGCCCAGTTGTGTCACCAAGGCCCACCGTGTTGGCTGTTGCAAACAACCGAAACGCTTGGTGGGGCCGGATCACGCGGGATTGATCCAACAATGTCAGTTTGCCTGAGCTTTCCAAAATGCGTTGAATAACAAACATCACATCAGGGCGGCCTGCATCATATTCATCAAATACCAACGCAACATTGTGCTGATAGGCCCAAGGCAAAATGCCTTCTTTAAATTCAGTGATTTGCTTTCCGTCTTTTAAAACGATGGCATCTTTGCCGATGAGATCGATGCGGCTGATGTGGCTATCCAAGTTGATGCGAATGCACGGCCAATTGAGGCGCGCTGCCACCTGTTCCACATGGGTGGATTTGCCCGTGCCGTGATAACCCGAAATCATCACGCGGCGATTAAAAGCAAAGCCTGCCAAAATGGCCAAGGTGGTTTCTTTGTTAAAAAGATAATCAGGGTCAACTTCTGGCACATGCTCTGTGCGTTCTGCAAAGCCGTTAATTTGCATATTGGAATCAAACCCAAACAATTGCGACACAGAAGCTTTTTGATCGGGCAGTTCGGGAGCATGGACCATTATTGTTACTTTTCACAAAATTCAAAAATGTTTCTAGATTGTTGGAAGGGTTCCGGCAAGCTTAACAAAAACCCGTATCGCGCAACGTGTCATAGGCTTTGATGACAGCCTTCAAAGTGTCTTCATTGGCACGACTGCCTTGGTTTGCATCCGGATGAAGACGCTTGACCAAAGTTTTATACTTGGATTTTACTTCTTCTGGCTTTGCATCTTCAGGCAAGCCCAAAGCCTGCAAGGCTTCCAATTCATTGCGCCGCAATGCCCGACCGTGCTTGGCATTGGTTTTTATTTTTTCTTTCAACAACAAATTCAGCGGGTCATCAATGCGCTTGGCATCACGCCGCGCTGCACCAACAAAGGCTGAATTGCTTTGGCCAAGCTTCCACGTGGGCCTGTGGCCAGTTTGCGCATCTTTACGAAAGTCGGCTTGGTCAGAGTCTTTCATGCCATCAAAATAATTATAGGTTTTATTGTAGGCCTGCGTGTGGGCCGTGCAATAATTCCAAAACTGCCCCTCAGCGCCACGGCCTTTGGGGGCCTTGTGCTTTGCTGGCTGATCACAGCCCGGCCATTCGCATGGTTTAATGGCGGCCTCGGCCTTGGCTTTCACCGAAGCAGCGGGCTTGATGCGGATTTTGTCGAATATTTTTGAATCGAGTTTCATAAGGTGTGAGAGTATGGTGGTTTAGCAGACATTTTTCAACCTAAACGAAGGCGATTATGCAAAATCTTCTGGGGCCAATTGGCGCAATACTTGAAACCAAATTAAATGCGGCATTTCAGCCCACAAAGCTGGAGGTGATTGATGAGTCAAACCAACACCACGGCCATGTAGGTGCACATCCTTCTGGTGAAAGCCACTTTCGGTTGCGCATTGCAGCACCAGAATTTGTGGGCAAAACGCGGGTGGCACAACATCGATTGATCAACGCTGCCTTGGCCCATGAATTAAAAACCCGGGTTCACGCATTGGCCATCGAAATTGTGGAATAAAGTTTAAGCGGGGCCTTGCTCGATTTTTAATGGCTCAATCCGCGCCACTTTAATCACGGTGATTTGTTGTTTACGTTTTTTCAGAACTTCAAATCGAAAACCATGAAAATTAAAAGCTTGGCCCACTTCAGGGATCATCTGGGCTTCATGGATCACCAAACCAGCAAGAGTTGTCGCTTCCTCATCAGGCAAGCGCCAATCCAACGCCCGGTTTAAATCGCGCAACGGCACTGATCCATCGATCATAAAAGTGCCATCTTTCTGTTTGCGAACACCGTTGGAAACAGCATCAAACTCGTCTTTAATGTCGCCCACAATTTCTTCGATAATATCTTCCAGCGTAATCAAGCCCTGAAGCTCGCCATATTCATCGACCACAATAGCAAAATGGGTTTTACGTCTTAAGAACGCATTCAACTGATCTGTGAGTGGTCGTGTATCGGGCACAAACCATGGGTCTGTCAGAATAGAATCGAGCGTGATTTTGCTGACATCCCCGCCACTATTTTGCAGGGCTTGGAACAGATTTTTGGCATGAAGAATGCCGATAATATTGTCAGGCCCATCTTTCCAAACAGGAAGCCGCGTTTTACCACTTTTCAAAACTTGTTCAACAATATCGCCGACAGGTTCTGCTGCATCAATGGTGATCATCTTGGTGCGGTGAACCATGATGTCGGCAACTTCAAGGTCTTTCAAATCCAAAATGCCGCCCAGCATATCGCGATCTTTTTTGACCATTTCACCTTCGTTGTGATGAAGATCGATCGCACCGCGCAATTCATCATGGGCTGATAAAATGCCCTCCACGTTTTCAGTATCAACACCAAAAACCGCCAAGGTTTTTTTGACAATATATTCAACTGTCAAAACAATCGGGCCCAAAACCGCAACGATAACACGCATGATGGGTGCAACAGCCGTTGCAACCTTATCAGGATAAGCAATGGCATAAGTTTTGGGCATAACTTCAGCAAAGATCAAAATCAAAACCGTCATCACCGCAGAAGCAATCACGGCACCTGTGTCACCAAACATTTTAACAAGTGCGGCGGTTGCCACGGCAGAGGCCGTGATATTGGCCACGCTGTTGCCAAGCAACAATGCGCCAATCAACCGTTCGGGCATGGCGGTCAGTTTTAAAACAGTTGCGGCCCGGCCTGATCCACGCCGTGCAAGCTCAGTTAATCTGGCGCGCGATGCTGTGGTAAGCCCTGTTTCAGAGCCTGAGAAGAATGCTGAGACAAAGATCAACACCACAACCGAGCCCAAGGCAATCCAAATGTCGGATGTCATTTCTGTGCCAAATCCATGTTCAAAAATTCCAGCACTTTAATTTCATCAACGCCTTTAGCGATGAAGGTTTGTCCAATATCTTTGGCAAGAATGAATGTCAATTTTCCGCTTTCGGCTTTTTTATCTTGATACATCAATTTCAAAAGATCACGCGCGGGCGGCAGGTTGCCGGGAATTTCATTTGCGTGCGTAGGAAGGCCTGCGCGTTTTAAGTGTGCTGCCACTTTTGCGCTGAGATCTTTTGAGCAATGCCCCAATTGCGCGGAAAATCCAAAGGCCTGCACCATGCCAATGGCCACCGCTTCACCATGCAACAATCGATCTGAATAACCCGTAGCTGATTCCAGTGCGTGGCCAAATGTATGGCCCAGGTTGAGCAACGCCCGAACCCCCGTTTCGGTTTCATCTTCCGCCACAATTTTGGCCTTCATTTCACAACTGTGTTTCACCGCATAAGCAGTGGCATCCAGGTCGCCTGCCATAATTTTATCCACATGGGTTTCAAGCCAAAGGTAGAAAGTTGCATCGCCCAGCAAGCCATATTTGGCAACTTCGGCATAGCCCGCAGCCAATTGTCGGCGGGGCAAAGTTTTCAAAACATTCAGATCAGCAAACACTGCAACGGGTTGATGAAATGCCCCGATCAAGTTTTTGCCGTGCGGCGAGTTAATGCCGGTTTTGCCGCCAACTGAACTATCAACTTGGGCCAAAAGCGAAGTGGGGATTTGAATGAAGTTCACACCACGGCGCAATATTGCGGCGGCAAATCCGGTGATATCACCGATCACACCGCCACCCAGCGCAATCACCACATCCTTGCGTTCCACACCAGCAGCAAGCAAACCATCACACAGTTCAGCCAAATGCTTATAACCCTTGGTTGCTTCGCCTGCGGGAAGAACGATGACTCGAAAGGCGATACCACTATTGACCAACGAATTTTGCAAAGTTTCGAGATGAAAACTGCTCACATTGCTATCTGTCACAATGGCCACAAAGCCGCGGCTTGCCCATGGCTTGATCTTTTCGCCCAAGCCACCAATTAAGTTCTCACCAATGGCAATATCATAACTGCGATTGGCAAGGTTCACATGAACCGTTTCAGTTTTCATTCTTCGCAAATTCCAATCCGGGCCACTGGGCCAGAGCCTTGATCACTTCATTGACCATTTGACCATGTTGCACATCACGGCTTTCAACGGTGATATCGGCCAAGGCATAAACCGGATAGCGCAGATCAATCAGTTTTTTCATCACGGCGGCCGGATCATCTTTCAACAGCGGCCTGTCATTGCGTTTGGCCACGCGTTTTAACAGCACGTCCAGATCAGCTTTAAGCCAGACGGAAACGCCATGTTCACGGATATTCTCCCGGGTTTCGCTGTTCATAAAAGCGCCCCCACCCGTGGCCAAAACCTGTTTGCCATTTTCCAAAAGCCTGGTGATGACACGGCGTTCGCCTTCCCTGAAATAGTCCTCGCCATGATCGGCAAAAATTTCAGGAATGGTTTTGCCCGCCGCGATGCAAATTTCGTGGTCTGCATCAACAAAAGGCACATTTAGCTTTTCAGCCAATCTGCGTCCCACACTGGTTTTGCCAGCGCCCATCAAGCCCACCAGAACAATGGCGCGGCTGCCCAAAGCTTCTGATGTTGCTTCAATATCTTTATAAATTGAACGTCTTGCCATTTGAATGGGGCTTTTAGAGCAGTTAGATGAATTTCGCAAAGCAGAAGCGATTTGGCAAAACCATTGTCAAAGCCTATGTTGGCAATCTGAAGGACGCGCGATGCCCGATACGTTTAAATTTATTTTTGTAATAGGCCTTATTGCTGGCTGTGTTTATGGCGCAGCCTATGCCTTGGCATCTTTCCCGCCAGAGCCCAGCGAAATTATAAAATCATTGCCGCATGAAAAGCTCCGCCAACATTAGCGGCGATTATCGCCTGAGAGATCGCTTTTTAGAAATGATGAGCGCTGAACGCGGCGCTGCCAATAACTCAGTGGCCGCCTATAAGCGCGATTTGGAAAGCTATTTAGAGTTTCTCAAATCCCGCAATGTGAATGCGCTTAATGCCAAAACCGATGATATTCGCGATTTTCAGGCCGAAGGCGAAAGGCTTGGACTTGCAAGGGCAACTGCGGCGCGCAGGCTTTCGGCCATTAAACAATTTCATGGTTTTTTACATGCCGAAGCCAAGGCTTCTGAAAACCCCGCAGCCATTGTGGAAGGGCCACGCTCACAACGAAACCTGCCCAAAATTCTGAGCGAGGCCGATATGCTGGTTTTGCTGGAAACTTCTCGCCGCAACACGCAAGACAAGCAGGGCCTGGCGCAATTCAAGGCTATGCGGATCAATTGCCTTCTCACAATTTTGGCGGCAACCGGCCTTCGCGTTTCTGAATTAATTGGCCTGACGGTGCGTGCTGTCACCAGCAGCGACGCGTTTTTGATGATCAAGGGCAAAGGCGGGCGCGAACGCTTAGTGCCACTTTCAAAAGCTGCGCGTGAAACCATCGCGGCTTATTTGCCGGTTTTGCGAGCCCAAAGTGAAAATGAGGCCAAATATCTTTTTCCCTCTCACGGAGCCCAAGCGGTTTTGACACGACAGCATTTTGCCTTGGAATTAAAGACCTTGGCGCGCCAGGCGGGCCTTGATGCCGACAAAGTTTCACCCCATGTGCTGAGGCATGTCTTTGCATCTGAACTTCTGGCCAAAGGCGCTGATTTGCGCGCCGTTCAACAAATGTTGGGCCATGCCGATATTTCAACCACTCAAATTTATACCCATGTTCAGGTGGAACGCTTGAAAGATGCAGTTGAACAGTTCCACCCTTTGGCACGCCGCACGAAATCCAGGCCAGGTTGAGGCGGGTTGACAAGACCATTGCCAAAAGCCAGTAACACAGCAACGATTTATGTTTTGAGGCACTTCCCTACACATGCAAGCATTTCTTGATTTTGAAACACCAGTCGCCGAGCTTGAAGGCAAAATTGCCGAATTGCGCGCCCTTGCACAATCAGACCCCAAGGTTTCGATTGCCGACGAGGTGAAGGCCTTAGAGAAAAAAGCCAACAAGATTTTGGCTGATCTTTATCTGAACCTCACACCATGGCAAAAAGCCTTGGTGGCCCGCCATCAAGACAGGCCCCATGCGCTGAATTATATTGAGCAGCTGATTTCAGATTTCACGCCGCTGGCGGGTGATCGCAAGTTTGCCGAAGATGAAGCCATTGTGGGCGGCCTTGGCCGTTTTCAAGGCGAGGCGGTTGTGGTGATCGGCCAAGAAAAGGGCTCGAACACCGAAAGCCGTTTGAAACATAATTTCGGCATGGCCAAGCCTGAGGGTTATCGCAAGGCCGTGCGGCTGATGGAAATGGCAGATAAATTCCAACTGCCAGTTTTAAGCTTTGTTGACACGTCAGGCGCCTACCCTGGTGTTGATGCTGAAGAGCGCGGCCAAGCCGAAGCCATCGCCCGTTCCACTGATTGTTGTTTATCATTGGGCGTGCCGTTGATTGCTGTCATTATTGGCGAGGGTGGTTCAGGCGGAGCCATTGCCATTGCTACAGCAAACAGTGTTTTGATGTTGGAACATGCAATTTACAGCGTCATCTCACCCGAAGGTGCGGCATCAATTTTGTGGCGCGATCCGGCCCGTTCAAAAGACGCAGCCACGGCATTGAAAATCACCGCGCAAGATTTGAAGAAATTTGGCATTATTGATGAAATTATTGCTGAACCTTTGGGCGGCGCACATCGTGTTCCCGCGCAGGCGATTAACGCCACCAAAGAAGCAATTGCGCGTACATTAGAAAGCTATTCTGGATTATCGGCAGACGTTGTGCGCAAACAACGGCGCGACAAATTTATGAATATTGGACGCGGGCTTTAAGGCCTTATTTAAACCAACCGTTGATTTGTACAAACTTATCCATCAGCGCTTGTTGCAAACCATTGGATGAAGGCAACAATGCCAGGCCGATCACGCAGGCGATAACGCAATATTCAACGGCCGTGGCACCACGATCGTGGTTCAAAAACTGATCTGCCTTCCTAACAATAGCCGTATTGATCATAATATTCTCCGCCTCATCGTTAACACTTAGCAACCGCTTCGTTGCAGCGAGATTAAAACGATTGCGCAATTTTTATTGAATTGGGAAAATGCAAAAAATGTCGAGGACGAAGTAAAGACCATGTTAATCACCCGCAGAAAAGCCCTTGGTTTGTTAACGACTTTGCCATTTATAAACGCTGCGCATGCAGAAACTAACGCGGATAAACTTAAGGTTTCATCGCGCATTCTGGATGTGAAGGGAAAGCCTGCAAAAGTGTTCTCGATCACCAATGCTGCGGGAAAGTCGGGCTTAGATATGGTTTTTGGCCAGCCTTTCAAAACAACATTGATGAATGATTTGACTGAAGACACCGCCATTCATTGGCATGGTTTAACGCCCCCTGTGGAACAAGACGGCGTGCCAGCCTTGCCCGTTGCCGCGCTTAAACCCGGTGAAACCAGAAATTATGAATTCCCAAACAACAAAGCAGGCACTCATTGGATGCATTCGCATCTGGGTTTGCAAGAACAGCGCATGTTGGCAGCACCGCTGATCATTCGTGAAACTGAAAAGCCGCTGTTTGATGAGCAAGAACACGTGATCATGGTGCATGATTTCACGTTCCGTGATCCCGCTGAAATTCTTGCAGAATTAAGAGCCAATGGCAGCCACCAAATGGTTGGCATGACCATGGGCAGCGATATTGCCTATGACGCAATTTTGGCCAATGACAGAACGTTGGACGACCCTGAAACTGTGCAGGTTGAACAAGGCGGCCAAATTCGTTTGCGAATTATCAACGCCGCTGCCGCGACAAATTTTTGGATTGATCTGGGCGCATTAAACGGCGAACTTTTTGCCGTGGACGGTAACACGGTAAAGCCCCTGATGGGTTCGCGTTTTCCATTGGCCGTGGCCCAACGTGCTGATATCCGCGTTAAGCTTCCGCAAGGAATTGGTGCTTATCCGATTTTATTTCAATCAGAAGGTGATCCCTTACGCGGCGGAATTATCTTGGCAACGGCCAAGGCCGCAATTCAAAAATTCAGCGATAAAGATGTGCCGGGAGATGCGCTGGATTTCTCGCTGGAAGAAAAACTACGTGCTGTTGCTAAGGGCAATGATGAACCGCCAAACAACCACCAATCCATAACGCTAACAGGTGGCGATGGAAACTATGATTGGGGCTTTAACGGCAAACCCAGCATGATGCATGACGTGTTGTTCAACGTGCATCAAAGTGATCGCGTCGAAGTTATTTTGCAAAACCTAACAGCAATGGCCCACCCCATGCATCTTCATGGGCATTATTTTAAGGTGGTAGCATTAGGCAACAAACGCATTGATGGCGCTGTGCGCGATACCATTCTGGTTCCGGTTGGCCAAAGTGTTACCATTCAGTTTGATGCGGATAACCCGGGCACATGGGCTTTCCATTGCCACCATCTCTATCACATGAACAGCGGTATGATGGCAGCAATGGCCTATGTGGGTGCGGCTTAAAACGCTGCCTTAAACATAAGCACCATGGCAATGCTTGAACTTTTTGCCTGAACCACAGGGGCAATCATCGTTGCGATTGACCTTGCCCCATGTTTCTGGCTTTTTCGGATTGCGCTTCACTGCTTTTTTGGCTGGCTTTTCTACAACAACCTGTTGCTCAAAGTTCATGGTGCCGAAAATTGGCTGGCTGTTGTCGCCCTCATCTTGGCCTGTTGTGGCATCAATATGATGCAACTCCATTTCTGGCAAAGGGGTTTGATCTGGCAAAACTTCCGAACCTTCGGGGCGTGATTGAATTTCAACACGCATCAATTGGCTGGTGACAGCCTCTTTTAATCGCGCCACCATTTCTTGAAACTGGGTAAAGCCTTCGGTTTTATATTCGTTCAACGGGTCACGCTGGCCATAGCCACGCAAATGAATCACCTGGCGCAAATAATCATTGGTGATGATGTGCTCGCGCCAAAGCCTGTCGAGGGTTTGCAACAACACGGCCTTTTCAACCTGCACCATAATATCGGCAGAATATTTTTCGCGCTTGGCGTTGTAATAGCCATCAGCCGCTTCCATCACGCGCTCACGAATTTGCTCGTCAGCAATGCCTTCTTCTTTGGCCCAATCTTCAACCGGAAAATCAATGGCAATGGCTTCGCGCAAACGTTCGCGAAGACCTGCAGCATCCCACTGTTCAGCGTAAGCATTTTCAGGAATATGCTTGGCCACAAGATCATTGACCACTTGGTGGCGCATGTCATCGGCCGTTTCAGAAACTTCCTCGCCGCGCATAATGCCAACGCGTTGATCAAAGATCGCCTTGCGCTGATCATTCATAACGTTGTCAAATTTCAACAAGTTTTTGCGAATATCAAAATTGCGCGCTTCAACTTTTTTCTGCGCGGTTTCCAAAGCCTTGTTGATCCAGCTTGAAACGATGGCTTCACCATCTTTCAGTCCAAGCTTTTGCAACATGCCATCCAATCGGTCTGAACCGAAAATGCGCATCAGATCATCTTGCAATGAAAGATAGAACCGCGAATGGCCGGGGTCGCCCTGACGGCCAGAACGGCCGCGCAATTGGTTATCAATGCGGCGGCTTTCATGGCGCTCTGTGCCAATCACAAACAAGCCACCCGCAGCAATCACAATGCGCTTGTTGGATTCGATTTCATCTTTGATTTTTTGGATAGCGCGTTCACGCTCTGGGCCTTCAGCCAGATGGCCAAGCTCATTGTCGATGCGCATATCCAAGTTGCCGCCAAGCTTAATATCTGTGCCACGGCCTGCCATGTTGGTGGCGATGGTCACTGCACCGGGCGCACCAGCTTGGCTGATGATCAAGGCTTCCTGTTCATGGAAACGCGCATTCAAAACATTGTGTTTAATGCCAGCAGCTTCCAACGCTTTTGACAAAAGCTCGGATTTTTCGATCGACACTGTGCCCACCAAAACGGGTTGGTGGCGGGCTTGTGCATCTTTAATGGTGGTGATGATGGCATCAAACTTTTCACGTTCTGTGCGATACACTTCATCATGGTCATCTTTGCGTGCAACAGGCACGTTAGTTGGAATGTCTAAAACATCCAAACCATAAATGTCGATGAACTCTTCAACTTCCGTCAAGGCTGTGCCTGTCATGCCCGCAAGCTTTTCATACATGCGGAAATAATTTTGGAAGGTGATGGATGCCATTGTCACATTTTCAGGTTGAACCGTCACATGTTCCTTGGCTTCGATGGCTTGGTGCAAGCCTTCAGAATAACGCCGGCCCGGCATCATACGGCCCGTGAATTCGTCAATGATCACCACTTCGTCATCTTTAACGATGTAATCTTTGTCACGCGTGAACAATGTGTGGGCGCGAAGCGCTTGTTGAATGTGGTGCACAATGGCCACATTGCCCGCATCATAAATCGTGCCTTCTTTCAAAATGCCAGCAGCCGTGAGCAATTGTTCCAAATGCTCGTTGCCAACTTCAGTCAATGTCACTTGGCGTTGCTTTTCATCCAAGTCATAATCGGCTTTATCAAGCTGCGGAATGAACTGATCCAACTGATTATAAAGTTGAGACATGTCATCGCTGGGGCCAGAAATAATCAAAGGCGTTCTGGCTTCGTCAATCAGAATGGAATCGACTTCATCGACGATTGCAAAATTGTGCCCGCGCTGCACCATCTCTTCGAGATGATATTTCATGTTGTCGCGCAAATAATCAAAGCCCAACTCGTTGTTGGTACCATAGGTGACATCACACGCATAAGCAGCGCGGCGTTCATTGTCATCAAGGCCGTGCACAATCACGCCGGTGGTCAAACCCAAGGTGCCATAAACCTTGGCCATCCACGCAGAGTCGCGTTTTGCCAGATAGTCATTCACTGTCACAACGTGAACACCCTTGCCCGAAAGCGCATTGAGATAAACCGGCAGTGTGGCAACCAGGGTTTTGCCTTCACCTGTTTTCATCTCTGCAATAATGCCGGCATTCAAAATCATGCCGCCCACCATTTGCACATCAAAATGGCGAAGGCCCAAGGCACGTTTGGAAGCTTCACGAACGGCAGCAAAAGCTGGCACCAAAAGATCATCCAATGATTTGCCAGCAGCAATTTCGGCCTTGAATTGGGCTGTGAGCCCCATCAATTCTGCGTCAGACAAGGCCGCATAGGTTGGCTCTAATTCGTTGATCGCAGCAACGCGCTTTTGAAAGGGAACCAATTTTCGATCATTGGTCGTGCCAAAAATTTTTGCGGCAAGTGAGCGCATTCCAAGCATAGTATCGTTCCTGACGGGGAAAACCCCAAATGATTGCGCGGGGGTTTCACCCGCTTGAACTCTGATAATGCTTCACATAGTCGGCAAATGCAGATCTTTCAACCTGTTGCAACACAGCAACAAATTCCAAAAAGGCATATTATTGCCTTGTTTGCGGGCCATTGCACCAATATAGAACAAATGGGGGCACACTTAAAACGATGGATTACATGCCGAAACTTCGCAATGTCTTGAAAATAGCACTTATATCGGGCGTATTTGGCTTGTCTTTGGCGGCGGGCGCACATGCCCAAACCGCAACCGCACCTGACCCATTAACCGGTGATGACAAGACCGTTGCCACCGTAAACGGCTATGAAATTAAAACATCAGAAGTGCGTATGGCCTTTGATGATGTGATTGGCCAATTGCCAAATATGCCAGCAAAACTGCGGTTTCCTTTCGTTGTTGAGTTTTTGATCGAGCGCCATTTGCTGGCTCAAGTTGCTGCCAAAGAAGGCACGGCCGAGTCAGATGATTATAAGCGCAGGCTTGCCGCCTATCAGGCAAAAGCGCTGCGTGATTCTTATTTGGCCCTGAAAATTAGCCCTTCGGTGACTGAAGAAGAAATTAAAGCGGCTTACGATAAAGAATCAGCGAAAGTTACGCAGACAGAACGCATTCGCGCGCGCCACATTCTGGTGGCCACTGAAAAAGAAGCCAACGACATTGAAGAAAAGTTGAAGGCTGGCGCCAAGTTTGAAGATTTGGCCAAGCAATACAGCTTGGACGGATCAAAAGATTACGGCGGCGATTTGGGATATTTCACCGCCCCTGAAATGGTGGCTGAATTTTCCAAAGTGGCCTTTGCTTTAAAACAAGGTGAAGTGTCAGGCCCTGTGAAAACCGATTTCGGTTGGCATATTATTCGGCTTGATGATCGCAAGATGGGCGCTGCCCAACCTTATGACCAAGTTAAATCCGCCATTCGCAATGTGTTGGTGCGCGACAAAGTGCAAGCCTTGTTGGCATCTTTGCAAGGCACCGCCAAGGTTGAAATTGTTGATCCTGATTTGAAAAAAGCCCAGGAAGAAGCCCAAGCACAAAGCAAAGCGTTGATTGATAAGCAAAAGCAAAATGGCGCCGCTGATGCCGTGCAAGGCCAATCAGATGGCACAGACCAAAGCGGCAAGGGCGATTTAACCTTGCCTGCTGACGCGCCCAAAACCCCATAATAAAACAAGGCTATCCTATGGCGCATGAGATTTCACCTCTGGCCCCAACGCACTTTCCAGACATGCCCGAAATTTCTGGCGTGGCTTTAAGTGCAGCAGCAACGGGCATTCGTTATAAAAACCGCGTTGATGTGTTGCTGGCCACCATGGCCAAAGGCACAACGGTTGCAGGCTGCTTGACCAATTCCAAATCTCGCTCTGCCCCGGTTGATTGGTGCTCAGATGGTTTAAAACAAGGCAAGGCACGCGCCCTTGTGGTGAATGCGGGCAATGCTAATGCGTTTACGGGCAAGGCTGGCGTTGCCACCGTCAAAGCCGTGGCCAAAGCTACCACAACGCTATTGGGTTGTGCGCCGGCAGAAGTATTTCAGGCCTCAACCGGCGTGATCGGTGAACCCCTTAATCCAGCCCCCATTGTGAACGCGCTTCCTGAATTGGTAAAATCAGCCAGCGCTTCATCATGGAACATGGCCGCGAACGCCATTATGACAACCGACACCTTTGCCAAAATGGCAACGGTAAAGGCCAAATTTGGCGGCAAAACCATAACAATCAACGGCATTGCCAAAGGCTCTGGCATGATTGCGCCAGACATGGCCACGATGTTGGTTTTCATCTTCACTGATGCCGCTTTGCCATCCAAAATTTTACAAACACTGCTCACTAAAGCTGTGAACCCATCGTTCAACTGCATCACGGTCGATGGTGATACATCGACATCAGACACCGTTTTGTTATTCGCAACAGGTGCTGCGGGTGCTGTGAAAGATTTAAAATCAGCGGCTGATGCAAGGCTTAAACCCTTTGCCAAAGCCCTTGATGCCTTGTGCCTTGATCTGGCGCTGCAAGTGGCGCGCGATGGTGAAGGCGCTGAAAAGCTGATCGAGATTAAAATTACGGGCGCTGAGTCAGACAAGGCCGCCCACAAAATTGGCATGACGATTGCCAATTCCCCCTTGGTGAAAACCGCCATTGCGGGTGAGGATGCAAACTGGGGCCGCATTGTTATGGCCATCGGAAAAGCTGGCGAAAAAGCCATTCGCGATAAATTGAAGATTAAAATTGGTGGCATTGTGGTTGCTGCCAAAGGCATGAAAGACCCCGCCTATAAAGAAGCCGACATCATGCCCCACATGAAAGGCCGCCAGATAAAAATCGAGGCCGATATCGGCGTGGGCAAAGGCAAGGCGTGTGTTTGGACATGTGATTTGACGCATCGCTATATTGATATCAACGGCTCTTACCGCAGTTAGATGAAACGCGTCCTGGTCTCTGCCGTGGCCTTGATCGACGCTGATGGCCGCATTCTGTTAGCCAAACGCCCCGAAGGAAAATCACTTGCGGGCTTGTGGGAATTTCCCGGTGGCAAGGTTGAGGAGGGTGAACGCCCCGAACAGGCCCTTATCCGCGAATTGAAAGAAGAATTGGGCATTGATGTCGAGCAATCTTGCCTGGCACCACTAACCTTCGCCAGCCATGCCTATGATGATTTTCATTTGCTCATGCCGCTTTATGTGTGCCGACGTTGGAAAGGGCTGGTGCAGGGGCTTGAAGGCCAAGAATTAAAATGGGTGCGCGCCAAGGATTTGCGCAACTACCCCATGCCACCAGCTGATCTGCCGCTTATTCCGCATTTGATGGATTTGTTGTAGCGGCTTTCACTTCACTTCGTGAAACATAGCATCCCGTGGGCGGCGCACTTTCTTCAGCCCCACCAACCAATCGCCTTCACTGGCGCGCTGGCCCAAGCAAAGAATGGCAACGCTGCGCAAGCCTTTTTCTTTCAAACCCAAAATCTCATCAAACTGCGTTGGATTAAAACCACCCATGGGCGATGAATCCACTTTCAGTTCTGCCGCAGCGGCAAGGCCAAAGCCTAAGCCAATGAAAGCCTGTTGTGCCGCATAATGATAATTCTCTTCAGCAGTCTTTTTTTCAAAACCAGCAATTGAACTTTTGCGCCGCTCGGCCAAGCTTTCGCTTGCCCCGCGCACCGCTGCAAAATTATCAAAAACCTTGCCCAAGTTATCCGCGTTGATGTTGGCCCAAGCCGCAAACACCAGAACAACTGAAGCTTCAGTCAATTGTGGCTGGTTAAACGCCGCCGCTTTCAATTTCTCTCGAATGGCAGGGTTCGTTACAACCATCACATCAAAAGGTTGAAAGCCGTTAGATGATGGCGCCAAGCGAATGGCTTCCAGAATTTGATCGACTTTGGCATTTGGCACTTTTGCCGAAGCGTCATATTTCTTTGTGGCGTAACGCCAATTCAGGTTTTCGAGAAAACTCATTATAAATTCCTTATGTATCTACATTTGTTACATATTCTCGTTATACATTAATTCAAGGCTTATTCTGATATTTCTCCAAAAATTCTTCCACAGTCAGCGCCCGCATATCTTCAACCACCGTTGCCAATTGCTCATGCGGCCAATTCCACCACGCCAATTGAACAATTCGTTCGCGGATAGATTTTTTAAATCGCCATTTAATGCGCTTTGCCGGAACACCCGCCACAATAGCATAAGGTTCCACATTCTTTGTAACTACTGCACCTGCAGCAACAACGGCACCATGGCCAATTTTCACACTGGGTAATATAATTGCCCCATGGCCTACCCAAACATCATGGCCAATTTCCACAACAGCACTTTTGCGCTTTTCGCGAAAATCCTTATCGACTTTGGCGTAGAGAAAATATTCATTGGGTCGATAGGTAATCTTGTGTTGCGAAACCCGGTTCATCGGGTGGTTCAAGGCGTTGATGCGAACATCAGAAGCTATGGCGCAAAACTTGCCAATCTGCGCATAGATAATTTCGCTGTGCCGCTCGATATATGAATAATCGCCAAGGCTGGTGTCAGCCATTAGCACCCGTTCGGCAACATCAGTAAATTGGCCAAGCTCGCAATCGCGCAAAATCGCTGATGAATGCACGCGTGGGCTTCCATCGCGGGGCGAATTGATCTCATGGCGCGGCTTATTCATGCCGTAATCATAACAAAAAAGCCGCCCTGAACCAGAGCGGCTTTAAAATTCATAAGCTTAAAAACTTAAGCAGCTTTGGATGTTTGTGCTTCGTGCTTTTTTGAAATCGAACGCTTCAACTTGCGAAGTTTGTCAGACATCAATTCGCCCTTGGCCTTCATAATGAAAGCATCCAAACCACCACAATGCTCAACCGACTTCAAAGCAATTGCACTGATACGCATATTGTATGAAAGGCCCATCACATCGCTCATCAAGCTAACCTGACACAGGTTGGGCATAAAGCGCGTGCGGGTTTTGTTGTTGGCATGGCTTACCTTGTTGCCGGCCTGTGGGCCTTTTCCAGTCAATTCACAACGACGTGCCATAATAATCTCCATAGAAAAACAACTGGAAAAACTGTTTTCCAGCATCTGTTGGCCGTTCGATAAGGGGCTGGTGCCGCCTTGTCAAGCAAGGCCTTGCTTTTCTCGTCATTTAACCAAATTCCAACTTTGGCACATATGGTTAACGCGCTCGGCTCAAAACACGGGCTTTTCTGTCAACCAAGCCTTCACCCTAGTCGGCCAGGCGGGCAAAACCACCACCCATAGCGTGAACAAAACTAGAAAACTGTTCAATCAGCGATTCGGGCGCGGTCTGTTCTCAAAGGGGAACGCATTGTTAACATTGGGCTTCCACACCCGTTTGGCATTGGAAGTTTTTGTTAACGAACAGGCCCAAGTGTTAAGATTGCAACGCCCAAAATCCATGAATCTGGCAAAATGAACGGAAACTTATCCACAGCACCAACACGCAAATCGAAGGAACAAAAGTGGAATTAGCGACGAATAGCGATTCGGGCGCGGTTCGTTCTGGATTGAATCCAAATGTTAAGGCGCTGTTCCCTTTTGCCACATCAAAAACTGCGCACCTTTGAAATCAGACGACTTTTTGAAAAAATATTCATCGCCAAATAATTCCTGCTTTCGCGGCGATCATGTTTCATGGTTAGATGGAAGCCTAACTTTTGAATTGAAACCGTTTGATGCCCGCCCTTCGCCCTGTCACCGCTATTCTGGGCCCCACCAATACCGGAAAAACCCATCTCGCTGTCGAGCGGATGTTAGCCCATGGCAAAGGCATGATTGGCCTTCCCCTGCGGCTTTTAGCGCGGGAGATTTATGACCGTGTGCGTCTGCGCGCAGGCGATCACGCTGTGGCGCTGGTGACGGGTGAAGAAAAAATCATTCCGCCTAATCCATCTTATTGGGTGTGCACGGTTGAAGCCATGCCGCCAGATATCGAAGTGCCGTTTCTGGCCATTGATGAAGTGCAGTTGTGCGGCGATTTTGAGCGCGGCCACATTTTTACAGATCGTGTGCTGCACAGACGGGGGTTGGAAGAAACGCTGCTGTTGGGCGCTGCCACCATGCGACCGATTTTAGAAAAACTTCTTCCCAATGTGGAATTTACCTCACGGCCCAGGCTTTCAAAGCTGACTTATGCGGGCCAGAAAAAACTCTCCCGCCTTCCGCGCAGATCAGCCATCGTGGCCTTCACAGCCGAGATGGTTTACGCGGTGGCCGAGCATATTCGCAAACAAAGCGGCGGTGCTGCTGTTGTTATGGGGGCTCTAAGTCCGCGCACCCGCAATGCCCAAGTGGCGCTTTATCAATCCGGTGATGTGGATTATTTGGTGGCAACTGATGCCATCGGTATGGGGCTTAACATGGACGTGGACCATGTGGCTTTTGCCGCCACGCGCAAGTTTGACGGCTTTCAGTTCCGCAATCTGAACCCCGGAGAGCTTGGCCAAATTGCGGGCAGAGCTGGCCGCTATATGAATGACGGCACCTTTGGTGTGAGTGCTGAGGCTGAACCTTTTGATCAGGAAATGATCGACAATCTCGAAAACCACCGCTTTGATC